>PMZT01000065.1 GCA_003170085.1 Planctomycetia bacterium
TGCGTGTGGCCGACGAAGCACAGGTGCTTGACCAGGCCGAACGATTCCATCAGCCGCACCATGTTCACGTCGGCCTCGTCGGGAAACAGGTACTCGTGCATCGGACGCCGGGGCGAGCCGTGGACGAAGAGCGTGACGTCGCGCTCGCAGAACTCCTCCATCCTGGCCACGAACTCCCAGCGTTTGCGGCGGCGGGTCTCGTCGGGCTCCGAGTCCAGCGTCTGGCGGGTCCAGAACACCGCCTGCTCGGCCGGCGTGTTGAAACCCGTGGGCTCCATGAACACGGCGTGATCGTGGTTGCCCATGATCGTGAACTCAAACTCCATGGCGGCGTCGATGCACGCCCGCGGGTCCGGCCCGTAGCCGAGGATGTCGCCGAGGCAGAAGACCGTCTCCACTTTCTGCGAGGCGATATGGGCCTGGACGGCCTGCAGCGCCTCCAGATTCGCATGGATGTCCGATACGATCGCGATCATGGTTTCTTTCTCGAACCGCGGTTGCGCCCTTGCGAACGCACCTGGAACTTCTCACTGCTCACTTTGAACTGTCTTTCTGCGGCTTCTCCGCTTCGGCGATCAACATGATCGGAATGTCGTCGCGAATCGGGTACCGCAGGCCGCACTGGGGGTTCTGGCAAACGAGCCGTTCGCCCTCCAGCACCACCTTGGCCCGGCACGCCGGGCACACCAAAATATCGAGCAGTTTCGCGTCGAGCATGGCCCCGCCTCCTGCCAAAAAGGGTACTTTACGCTTTTCCCTGCCCCAGGGAAAGGGGGTGCCGCTTCTATAAGACACGACAGTTTAGGCTGCGCGCCGCTCAAGTCAACCGTTTTGTCCGGCCGCGCCGCGCCCCTTGGCGGTTGAATGCGACCGCGCGGTCGGTACAATAGCTCACACGCTATATATAAGGAAGGGGCGGATGCGGATCCTGGCGCTCGAAACCAGCGGCACGCGCGGCGGTATCGCCTTGCTGGAGGCCGACGGCCTTCAGTTCGGGGGCGGTCCGTACGACGGCACCGCGGCACGGGTCGTCGACGAAGTCCGCCTGGCCGAAGGCCTCCGCCACGGCCGCGACCTGGTCCTCGCCGCCAAGGAGGCCTGCGAGCGGACCCACTGGAACCCGCGCGAGATCGAACTGGTGGCCGTAAGCATCGGCCCCGGCTCGTTCACGGGTATCCGCATTGCCGTCGTCGTGGCGAAGTTCATGGCGATGGACACGGGGGCGAAGATCGCCGCGGTGCCCAGTTTCCGGGCGCTCGCCGAGAACGCCCCGGCCGACCGGCGGCGGATCGTTGCGATCGGCGACGCCAAGCGCGGCGGCCTTTTCGCGAGCCTCTTCGACCGCCCGAGCGGAGCCGCCGAGGGACCGCTGGGGTCGCATTTCGACGAGGTCTTCGGTCCCGCCCTGATCGAGCCCGCGGCCCTGGCCGCCCGCCTGGAATCTTCGTGCGCGTTCATCGTCGGCAGCGGCATCGTCAAGGCCGGGGCGGCGATGGCGGCGTTCGACCTGGCGAGCGAGGATCTCTGGGATATCCGCCCCTCGATCGTCGGACGCCTGGGCGCCGAGATGGCCGCCCGCGGCGAGTTGACCGATCCCCTCCGCCTCGAGCCGGTTTACATCCGCCCGCCCGAGGCCCAGGAGGTCTGGGAACGCAAGGAACGGATGAGGTAGCCCTCGAATGACCTCGACGCCCAAAACCTCCCGCCCGATCGTCCCGCCGGACCGCGACGTTGCGGCCATGTCGGAATCGGACCTTCAGGCCTACGCCGCAACGCTCCCGAGTGCGGAGGATCCGCCGCTGCGCTGGGCCGGCGACGCGATGGACGCCCTGACGGGAGCCGACGGCAAGCCCTTCGGCCCGCCGCAGGCCGACGACCTTGACGTCCTTTTCGCCTCCGGCCCCGAGGCGGTCCAGGGCATAGGCAACCGTACGGTGGTCGACCTTGGCACGCTCCTCAGAGCGTTTGAAGCGCGTTGCCGCGCGCAGCGGGGCGAGGACCCGCGCACGTGGCCCGCGCTCATGCTCATGCGGTGCCTCATCAAGCGGTGCGAGGTCGACGGCCTCGTCCTGCATGCCCAGGTGCGGATCGTGACGTGCGTCTTTCTGTGCCCGGCCAAGCTGGCGTTCTGCCGCCTTGCGCGCGGCGGGGATTTCCTGGGGAGCACCTTCGCCGGCCCGGCGCGGTTCATCGGCACGACCTTCGAGCAAAGCGCGCACTTCCACGCGGCCGTGTTCCTGCGCGGGGCGTGGTTCCACGAGACGCGGTTCGAGGGCGAGACGCGGTTCAACGAGACCACGTTCCACGGGCCGCTGTCGCTGGAGCACGCGCGGTTCGCCGAATCGCTGGACCTGGCGCGGGCGGTGCTCGCGGGAATGACGTGGCTCGACCTTTCGGGCCTGCGGGTGGGCGGGCGGACGGCCCTGGCGGCCGACCTCAAGATCAGGCTCGACCAGATCCACGGCCGCATCCTGGGCGAGCACGGCGAAAGCCTGGCCGAGCCCGAACGCCGGGCACCCAACCGCGGCGAGCGCGGCGACGCCCTCTCCTACGCCGCCGACCAGTACAGCGTGATGACGGGCAATTTCGCCGCCAGCGCCGGACCGGCCGCATGGCGCGACGCCGACCGCTGCCACTCGCGGTACCTCGACCTGTGGCGGCGGATCTCGTGGCTGCGCGGCGATTACTGGAGCTGGACCAAGGGGCTGTTCTTCAAGGCGGCGCTGGGCAACGGCCTCTGGCTGAAGTACCCGTTGGAGCTGGCGCTGGCGGTCATCCTTGGCTTCGGGCTGATCTACGCCCTGGCGATGCCGCACCAGATCCGGGCCGACAACGGCAAGACCCTGACACCCTACCTCGATTCGGCCCCGGCCGCGGCGGCGCTCCCGGCGTGCCGGGACGACGCCGTAGCGGCAAGGCGGCCCGCGCAGAACGAGGTCGGATGCCTGTGTGACATCGAGCCGGGTCTGCCGCGCATCCTGACCGGCCTTTACTTCTCAGCCAGCACGTTCACCACGGTGGGTTACGGCGACTGGCACCCGGTGGGGTGGGCCCGCCTGTTCGCTGCCGCCGAGGCCCTGAGCGGCATCACGATCATGTCGGCGTTTACGGTCATCCTGGTCCGGAAGATCATTCGGTAGCCGCGGGGGTGACTGTTTTTTCCGGCGGCCCCGTTAGTACTACAACGCTACTGGGTAGATTGGCGTTAGCCCCGTAGGGGCGTTTTTCTTAGCCCAGGGTGATGGGCGAAGCCCGAACCCTGGGTACGCNNATCGGGGCGCCTTGGGCCGATGCATCCGGTTGCCCATCGTTCGACAAGACGCCCCTGACGGGGCTTGCCCCCTCCAAGGGCCACGCTTACCCAGGGCTCGACTTCGTCTTCGCCCTGGGCTAAAAAAGGCGCCCCTACGGGGCTGGCCGGCTGCAATTCATGGCGTTGTAGTGTTAGCCCCTCCGTCCCTGCGCTGTAACGCCGTTAAGATATGTTGTAATATCACGCCTGTTTCGTCATCTGCTGGCATCGTTTCCAGCGATCGATCTGAAGAATGACCTCCGCGTGAATCTCCGCCGGCTTCGCAATGTGTTCCCACGCCATCGACGACGCCGACCGGAGCGAGCGGAAAAAAAGCGTCCCGATCCCCAGCATGTGCTGCGCCGCCGCCTGGGCCACGAACGTGCTCTCGATCTCCTCGAGGCCCATGAACCGCACGTCAACGTCCACCACGCCCTCTTGCACCAGGATACGCCGGTCGGTCAGGACGTACGTGCGGCTGAACCACTGCAGAATCGCCCACGCAAAACGGAAGCCCACGATCGACACGCCCAGGATCACCCCGGCCTGGCGCACGCTCAGCGGCAGGTCGGTGATCACGAACGCCAGGAACACCAGCGACAGCCCCGCGGCGATGAACGGAAGGCCGGCAAAGAGGACGTACCAGTGCGACGGCTTGACGGCCAGGACAACGACCTCGCCGGGCCCCAGGAGCGACGATGCCGCCAGGCGGGCGCGGACGGGCAGACCGTCCTCGTAGCCGCCGGGCATTCCGCCCGACATGCGGTCCTGGGCGGCCGCCAGCGGCGCAACGTCGGCCTCGGACGGCCGCGGATGCGCTGCACGTTCTCTCGGCGTCGGATCACTGACCATGCGACTTGGCCCCCAGACGTTACGCCTTCGGCTTCTCACCGGCGGGCTTGGGCTTGTCGGCCGCAGGATCGGCGCCCGCGCCGGCGCGGGGGCGAATCTGGCCCAGGAAGTCCGGCAGGTCAAGGCCCGCCATGCGCGCGATCTCGTGCATCGGCGGAAGGACGCCGATGAGGCGCTTCCCCAAGTCGCTCAGTCCGCCGCCCTGGCCGCCGCCGTCCCACACGATGACCTTTTCGAGCGGCAGGTTCTGGATGGCCTCGGCCTGGATCCTCGCGACGTCGGCCAGGCGCTCGATCACCAGGAGCGTCGTGGCCGCCGCGGGGTCCTGCGCGGCCGCCTGGATCAGGTTGCCATAGCCGGCGGCCTTGGCATCGAGCACGGCCTTGGTGCCCTCGGCCTCGGCCTTCATCTTGACCAGGATGGCGTTGGCCTCGCCCTCGGCGATGAGGGTCTTGAGCTGCTTCTCGGCCTCGGACTGAATGACGACCTGCGACCGGGCGGCCTCGGCCGGAACGATGACCTCGGCCTTCAGGCGTGCGGCCTCGCGGAGTGCCCGGGCCTCTTCGGCCAGCTTCTGGGCCACCTGCTCGGCCACGCGGATCTGGCCGTCGGCGGAGCGTGCGGCCGACTCGGCCTTCGAGCGGGCGTCGGCCTCGGCCACTTTCTGGGACGCGATGAACGCGGCCTTGCGGGCATTGGCCTCGGTCTCGGTCTGGACGGCCTGGGCCTCGAGGTTGGCCACCTGCTGGCGGCGGTCGCGCTCGGCCGACTGCTCGCCGACCACGGCGTCGGCGTTAGCGGCGGCGACGGCCTTACGCCGGTCGCGCTCGCGCTCGGCCACGCCGATCTGGCCTTTCCGCTCCTGCTCCGACACGTCGACGTTGGCCTGGTTGATGGCCTCGGCGGCCGCCTTGCGGCCCAGGGCTTGCAGGTAGCCGGACTCGTCCTCGATATCCTTGATATTGATATTGATGACCATCAGGCCGATCTTCTCGAGCTCGACGGTCACGGCCTCGCTCACCTTGGCCATGAAGGCCTGGCGGTCGCGGTTGATCTCGTCGATCTTCATCGTGGCGATGACGGCGCGCATCTGCCCCAGAATGATGTTCTGGGCCTGGTCCTGGATCTGCTGGCGCGTGAGGCCCAGCAGGCGGATGGCCGCGTTCTCCATGACGCCCGGCACGATCGAGATGGCAGCCGTCACGGTCGTGGGCACCTTGACGCGGATGTTCTCCTGCGACAGGGCGCTCGTCAGGTCCACGGGCACGACGAACGGGTCGAGCTCGAGGAAGCTCGACGCCTGGAACACCGGCCACACGAACGCCGCGCCGCCGTGGACGCACTTGGCCGCCCCGCGCCCGGTCTTGCCGTAGATCACGAGGATCTTGTTGGACGGGCACCGCTTGAACATGCGGATGAGGCTCACGAGGAGGATCAAGGCAACGAAGCCCGCCAGGAGCCCCAGCACGACGGTGGCGTACGAGCCCTCCGACGGGGTCTGATTCTCCGGAAAGTGCCGTATCTCGGCGAGGATGTTCATCCAGGTCATCGTTGTTTCTCCTTTACCTCAACCTTCAACCTTCTCAACCTCAACCGTGTTGGCATCGAGGAGCCGCTTCACCACGACGGGCGTGCCGGCCGCAAGGGCCTCGTCCGACACCGACCGGGCGTTCACGAACGAGATCACGCCGCTGACCATCGTGCGAACCTGGCCTGTGCCGCCTTTCGGAATATCCATGTACACCGTGGCTCGCTGACCCACGCAGGTCTCGAGCCGCCGGGTGCCCGTCTCGGCCATGCGCATGAGGAAGTAAAAGAGGGCCGAAACGATCGCCATGCCCACGCAGCCCCAAAGGACGCTGTAGATGAGCGTCCGGTCGACCGAGGTGCCGGCCCGCGTATACAGGATGCCGGCCCATCCGAACAACAGGCCGAAGGCGGTAACCGATCGCACCGAAAGAAGCTTGAAGCTGGCCATCGAATCGGCGCCGTGGACCGTCGATTCCTGGACATCGTGGCCGCCCGCGGGGCCGACATCGTGAACGTCGGTGCCGCCGGTATCGACGTGCTCCGCGCCGCCGAAGCCGCCGAGGAGCGTCGACAGGAGCTGCCACCCGAACAGGACGCTGAAGAAGACCGCCGCAATCCAGTACGCATCGACAAGGATACCTTCCACGGCTCACCTCCTTTCGCGTCCAGAGACCGCGCCGCCAGCAGCAAGTATGCTAATCGGTACGGCCGCCGATGCAAGGCATTTCCGCGGGCGCACGGGGCGATTCCAAAGAACGCGCGAAATTGGAGGCCGGGGAAAGACGACAACAGATTCACCGCAGAGACCGCTGAGAACGCAGAGAACAAAAGAAACGACTAACTGATTGAGGGGAAAAAGAAGAGGCCACGGCCTCCTCCCCTGCTCACCTGTTCAATCTGTTCTGTCTGTTTTTCCGTTTCTCACCAATTTTCCCGTCGTTGTTGTCTTTCTCTGCGTTCTCTGCATCTCTGCGGTGAATCCGTTTCCGTTTTTCTCCGCGGTGAAATCTTGAACGCGCCCGACGAAACGGCTAGCATCGGGGCTACGCCAAACGCGCGTGAGATTACGAAAGGGAACCCATGCGATCACCTCCGCTAACGACGGTTCTGGCCGTTCTACTTCTTCTCGGACTTGCGGCGCTTGCCACGGCCGCCGCACCCGCCACGGAGCCGCCCATGCCCGCCCAGCCGCCCGTTCCCACGCCGCAGCAGGTCGCGTGGCAGGAGATGGAGTTCATCGCGTTCACGCACTTCGGCGTCAACACCTTTACGAACCGCGAGTGGGGTGAAGGCAAGGAGAACCCCAAAATCTTCAACCCCACGGCCTTCGACGCCCGCCAGTGGGCCCGCGCGTGCAAGGACGCCGGCATCCGCATGATCATCCTCACGTGCAAGCATCACGATGGCTTTTGCCTGTGGCCGAGCCGGTACACCGAGCACTCGGTCAAGAACTCGCCGTGGAAGGACGGCCGGGGCGACGTCGTCAAGGAAGTCTCCGACGCCTGCCGCGAGGCCGGCCTGAAGTTCGGCGTGTACCTCTCGCCCTGGGACCGCCACGAGCCCACTTACGGCGACTCGCCGAAGTACAACGAGCATTTCGTCAACCAACTGACCGAACTCCTGACGAACTACGGCGAGATCACCGAGGTCTGGTTCGACGGGGCCTGCGGCGAGGGCCCGAACGGCAAGAAGCAGCAATACGACTGGCCGGCGTTCCACGCGACGGTCCGCAAGTTGCAGCCGAAGGCCGTGATCTTCTCCGACGCCGGCCCCGACGTGCGGTGGATCGGCAACGAGAACGGCTACGCGGGCGAGACCTGCTGGTCGATGATGGACCGCTCGCGCGTGGCGATCGGCAAGGCCGATGGGAAGTACCTGAACCGCGGCGACCCCGCCGGCCCCGACTGGGTGCCGGGCGAGTGCGACGTCTCGATCCGCCCCGGCTGGTTCTACCACGCCGACCAGGACGCGAAGGTGAAGCCGCTGGCCGACCTCGTGAACATCTACTTTGCGTCGGTCGGGCGAAACGGACTCCTGCTGCTGAACCTGCCGCCCGACCAGCGCGGCCTGATCCATGAGAACGATGCGGCGCGGTTGCGCGAGCTGCGGAAGTTCCTCGACGAGACGTTCCGCACGAACCTCGCGCAAGGCAAGCCCGCCAAGGCCGCCGCCGAGGCGCCCGGCCATGCGGCTGCAATGGCAGTCGATGGCGACGGCGCCACGTGGTGGGCGGCGCCAGCCGGAACCACCAGCGCCACGATCGAACTGGACCTGGGCGGGCCCGCGCGGTTCAACGTGGTCATGGTCGAGGAGATGATCTCGCTCGGGCAGCGGATCGAGGAGTTCGCCGTCGAACGCTGGGACGACGGCAAGTGGCTGCCCGTGTGCCAGGGGACGACCATCGGCCACAAGCGGCTCCTGCGATTCCCCGAGGTCACGGCCGGGAAGGTGCGCCTCGTGATCACGAAGTCGCGTGGCACGCCCACGGTGCGCGAGTTCGGGCTGTTCCTTGCGCCGGCGGTGGCGAAGTAGTTGGGGGCTTTGCGCCGTTCGATTTCACCGCGAACGCAAAGAAAAACGGCAACGGATTCACCGCAGAGATGCAGAGAACGCAGAGAAAAACAGAAACGGCCTACGGATTGAGTTAAAAACAGAAAAAAGGATTTCACCGCGGAGAACGCAAAGAAAAACGGCAACAGATTCACCGCAGAGGCCGCTGAGAACGCAGAGAAAAACAGAAACGGCCTACGGATTGAGTTAAGAACAAAAGAGGCAAACGGCAGGCGAATAACGGCGGCACCTGCTCGCCTGTTCAATCTGTTCAGTCCTTTTTTCTGTTTTTCCCCAGCCTGTAAGTCGTTGCCGTTTTTCTCTGCGTTCTCCGCGTCTCTGCGGTGAATGTTTTTGTTATGGTTTAGCGGCGCTCAACTGCGTTGAAACCGCGAACTCGCCGGCGCGGCCAACCTCAAACGTCGCGCGGGCGCCGGACGATTCCACGGCGTACGCGCCAAGGAACCCGTGAAACTTCACCTGCCCGCGCTCATCGGTCTTGAGCGCGAGCGGCCCCGTCCACCACTCCGTCTTGACCATCTTCAGGAGGGCGTCGTACACGGGCTTCGGCGACATGTCCTTGCGCACGAGGCCCGAGGGGGCGCCCAGCCACGCCCCGGCGTCGGAGAAGTCCCACCACGTGATCGCCTGCACCGCGGGATGAGAGAAAAGGATGCGGTAGAACTCGGCCACCTGCGCGGCCTGCCGCTTCTCGCCCTCGGGGGTCGTGACCCAATCGGTGTAGTGGCCATTGTTCCAGTCCATGTGCTGCTTCTCCTCGCCCGAGACGAACGTGGTCTCGGTGAAGTGAAGGGGCTTGCCGAACTTGGCGAACCGCTCGCACGCCTCCCACGTCCACCTCGCGCCCCGATACCCGTTGTGCTGGTGCGACTGGATACCGATGACGTCGATCGTGACGCCGGCGGCGAGGCATTCCCTGATGAGCGCCTCGTACTTCGGCGACGTGTCGTAGTCGTTCAGGACGAGCGTGGCGCGGGGGTTGGCGGTCCGCGCCGCCGCGAAGGTTTCCTTGATGAGTTCGGGGGCACCGATCTTCTTACATAGCTGCGCGATCGGGTTCTTGTCGAGTTGGTACGTCGGCATGACCACGGCCTCGTTGACGACGTCCCACGTATCGATGAGGCCGGCGAACCCTTTCACCTCGCGCGTGATCCGCCCGATCTGCAGCGCCTGGACCTCCTCGGGCGTCTTGCCGGCGAGCCATGACGGCGGCACCTGGTGCCAGCAGAGCGGGTGGCCCTTGGTGCGGATGCCGCTAGCGGCGCACCACTCGGCCATCGCGCGCCGGCCGTCGGCGGCAGGTTGCCCCTCCTGCCTCTCGTACGCGCCCCAGTAGAACGGCAGCGTGGCGAAGTTCAGGAGCGCCTTGAACCGGTCCCGGTAAGCCGTCTGGGCCGGACCTTCTCGACTCGCGCTCAGGCCGAACGCGTTGCACCCGAAAAGGAACTGGTGACGGGTCTGCTGCACGGTGACCGCTGCGCCGGCGAGCGGCCGGCCGCCCGCGTCGGTGACGGTCAGGGTGACCTCGGCCGTCCGATACTTCTGGATGCGGGCGTTCATTTCCTCAAGGCCGACGGGCGCCGCGGGGCTTTCGGCCGGGGCCTGTGCGGCCGCGGCCATGAGGACTACGCTGACGATCGCGAGGGTGATTCCATGCCTTCCGGTCATGGTAGGCTCCTTGCAATGTGACTAACACTACAACGCCACTTTGCGCGGCGGGTCTCCGCACCCGCCGCGCCGTGGCCCTTGGAGTGGTCAAGAATGCCATTTCATGCGCGGTGGGTACAGAGACCCACCGCGCAAAAGCCCAAGTGGTGTTGTAGTACTAATACTGCAATGCAACTTGGGACTTTGGACTACCCTTTGACCGGCCTTCGCCGAAACAGGCTCAGCAGGATCAGCACGACCGTGGGGACGACAAGCCACCAGTACGCGATCGTGGGGGGCGCGGCGGCGGCCGCTGCCGTGGGCGGCGCCGTCAGGCCGGCGGGCTTCCCGGCGCGAACCCACGCGGTATAGAAAAGCTGGGCCACGTGGTCGGCGGCATCGCGCAGGGCCGCCGCCTCGGGCTGGCCGCGCGACTCCAGTTCGCTCTTGAAGGCCGCGTAGTACGGCTTGGCCCGCGCCGAGTTAACGTCGTCGAGTTCCTTATCGGCCTCCTCCACCTTCTCGGGCGGCGTGTAGCCGGTCTTCAGGCGGGCGGCCGTGTCGGCCTCAAGGATGGGGGCCGCGCGGCTGTTGGCCACGATGAGCCAGTCGAAGAGCCGCCCCTCCGCGTCCTCCACATACGGCACGGGCGCGCGGCCCTTGCGGATCTCGGCGGCGTAGAAATCCTTGTGGCGGACGAGGAGGCCGATCTCGAGCATCTTGTGGATGCCCGTGTTGCCCGTGAGCTTGCCATTGTAGTTCTTCGTGCAGTGGAACGGCATGTGCAGGTCGGCGCCGAAGTGCGAGACCTCGCCGGCCCACTTGAAGATCTCCTCGGTGGCGCCGCGGCGCAGGGCATCGACGAGCGCTGCCTCGGCGTCCTCGATCACCCAGGGCGCGGTCCCGTGCTCCTCGAACGGCTTCTTGCCGAACTCCTTCTCGGCGGCCCTGCGGTCGCGCGGGAAGTGCGCGAACGGGAACGGCTCGGAGGTAATGCCATCAATATCAAAATAATGTTTGACGCGTTCCCTGGCGAGCTCGGGCGACTTGGCCTTCCTGAGTTCCTCCACCCGCCGGTCGGGCTCGAGCGACGCGGCCTTCAGCCGCCTGAGAGCCCCCTCATCGGCCAGCAGGCCGTGCAGCGGCTCGGGCAGGCGCTGGACGGCCTCGTCGGCGACCTCGAGGTGGCCCCAGTCGCCCCACGCCAGGGCCGGACGGTCGGAAACCGCGGCGAGAAGCAGCAGCACGGGCAGCACGAGCGCGGCGGCGCGAATGAACTTGAGTCCAAGGTCCAAAGTCCAAGGTCCAAAGTCAGCGGACCAAGGACCGCGGTGAAGGTCTTTAACGATCTGTCGACTTTGGACTTTGGACATTGGACCTTGGACTATTTCGTCTGCGGCTTCGGCGCGGGCAACTGCGCCCCCGACGGCGAGATCTCCGACAGCGTGGCCGAGAGGTCCGGCTGGACGGGGGCCAGCTCCAGGCTCTTGCGGAGTTCCTGGACGGCCTTCTCGCGGTCGCCGGTCTTCAGGAGCAGCATGGCGTACTCGCGATGGGCCCTGGGGTTCTCGGGGTCGGCCGCCACGCCCTTGGCCAGCCACAGCTTGGCCCCGGCCACGTCGTCGCGCTTAAGGCAGAACATAGCCGCATTGATGAATGCCTCGGCGGTGTACGGGTTGGACGTGGTGCCGGCCACGAGGACTTCGTAGGCCTTCTCGGGGTCCTTCTTCTCGACATAGCACTGGGCCTTGTTCTGGAAGGCCGCCACGAGGCCGGCGTTCAGGTGTGTCGCCATATCGTAGTTGAAGATCGCCTGGTCGAAGTGGCCGAGGGCCTGCTCGCACATGCCGCGGTTGTAGTAGAACTCGCCCACGTCGGGATTGGTCGCGATGGCCTCCTCAAAGCCGGCCCGCGCGCGGGTGTAATCGCCGGCGCGGTAGGCCTCAAGGCCGGCCTGGTTGTACTTGATCGACGGGTCCTCGCAGCCGGGGGCCGCCAGCAGAACCGACGCCAGGATCAAGGCCGCCGACAGCAGCCGGGATGCAAACCGAGAAGTTGTGTGCGACACCATGAGAACCTCCTGTCGGTGTGAGTCAGACAAACGCCGCTCCGCCTCTGGTCCGTTGGATTATCCTTCTTCCGTACCACGGGTTTCAAGCAAAAAGCCCCGGATGCCGCAATGCCGAGTCGCGTGTTTCCCTTGCGAACGTGCCCCGAGCGGGCGTATAATCCCCGTTTTACGAGTTCGGCGGGGAAAGCGGTGTCCTGTGCTGGCAAAGCGTGTCATTCCGTGCCTCGACGTCGAAGGCGGCCGCGTGGTCAAGGGGACGAAGTTCCTTGACCTCAGGGACGCCGGCGACCCTGTCGAGGTGGCGGCGCGGTACGACGCCGAGGGCGCCGACGAGCTGGTGTTCCTTGACATCACGGCCAGCCACGAGGCCCGCGACATCCTCCTCGACATCGTCCGCCACACGGCCGAGCAGATCTTCATGCCGCTGACGGTGGGCGGGGGCATCCGCACGATCGAGGACATCCGCCGGCTCCTCCAGGCCGGCTGCGACAAGGTCTCGATCAACTCGGCGGCGGTGCGCGACCCCGATTTCGTCCGCCGCGCGTCCGACCGTTTCGGCAGCCAGTGCATCGTTGTGGCGATCGACCCCAAGCGGGTCATCGAGAACGGCCGCGAGGTGTGGCGCGTCCACATCAACGGCGGCCGCGTGCCGACCGACAAGGAGGCCGTGTCGTGGGCCCGGCAGGTCGAGGCCCTCGGGGCCGGCGAACTCCTCCTGACGAGCATGGATGCCGACGGCACGCAGGACGGCTATGACATCCCGATGACCCGGGCCGTGGCCGAGACGGTCACGATCCCCGTCATCGCCAGCGGCGGGTGCGGGTCGCCCGAGCACATGGTCCGCGTGCTGACCGAGGGCAAGGCCGACGCGGCCCTGGCGGCCAGCATCTTCCATTATCGCAAGTTCTCGGTGGCCGAGGCGAAAGAGGTCATGGCGCGGGCGGGGGTGCCGGTGAGGATGAGTCCAAAGTCTGAAGTCCAAGGTCCAAAGTCATGAGTCGAAACCTGACAGCGGCGGACCTTTTTCGGCTGGCGCTCGAGCGCCAGGCCTCGGACGTCCACCTGAAGTCCGGGCAGCCGCCGCTCCTGCGCACGAGCGGCACGATCGCCCCAACCGACTTGCCGGTCCTGGGCCACGCCGAGATTCTCGCCCTCGCGCAGGCGATCATGAGCGAGCCCGTGCGCCGGAGATTCGACGAGACCGGCAGCGTGGACTTCGCCTACGAGCTGGAATCGGGCGACCGATTCCGCGTCAACGCCTTCCGCCAGCGCGGGCACGCCAGCCTGGTGGCCCGGCGGGTCAACCGCACCATCCCCTCGTTTGCCGAGCTGCATCTGCCGGCGACAACACTGGAGCGGGTCTGCCAGGCCACGCAGGGGCTGGTGATCTTCGCGGGCGTGCGCGGCACGGGCAAGTCGACCAGCCTGGCGGCGTGCCTGGAACACATCAACCGCCATCGGCGCTGCCACATCGTGACGGTGGAGGACCCGATCGAGTTCTCCTTCGACGACAAGCAGGCGTTCATCAACCAGCGCGAGGTTGGGACCGACGTGCCAACCTTCGACGAGGCGCTGCGGTGCCTGGCGCGCGAGGATCCCGACGTGGTTCTCGTGGGCGAGGTGCGCGATCGGAACACCTGCGAGAGCGTTCTCCGGGCCGCCGAGGCCACGCGCCTCGTATTCACCACGGTCCATGCGAAGAGCGCCCCGGCGGTCATCGCCCGGATCCTCGAGATGACCCAGGGCGAGGACCGGCGGCTCTTCCGCGAGATGCTCGCCTCGAGTCTCGTGACCATCATCTGCCAGGTCCTGGTGCCCGCGTCGGACCCGAACGTGGCGCGCGTCCCGGCCACCGAGGTCCTCATGGCCACGCCGTCGGTCCGCAAGATGATCGCCGACGGCGAGGACGCCCGGCTCGAGGCCGTCATTGCCGCCCACAACGACCAGGGCATGCACAACTTCACGCAGGACCTGGCGCGCCTGGTGAAAGAAGAATGGGTGGACCTGAAGGTCGCCCTCGAAATGGCTCCAAACCCGGAGGCCCTGAAAATGGCCGTCCGCGGTGTTTCGCTTCAACAGGGAACCCTTTGATGAATCCGATAGCGCTTTGCATTAGGGTGGCATGCCCACGCTTTTTGCGTGGGCCTGTGATGCCCCGTTCACACAGCATGCCCACGCAACGGCGGCCCGCCGCGGCGGGCAGGCTGTGGGCATGCCACCCGGCCCTTAGAAATGGGCTGGCCCTTCTCGCCACGGCGGCGCTGGTCCTGGCCCTTGCCACGGCGGCGCACGCCGGCCCCGCGCCCGAGAAGGACGCCAAGGCCCCGGCGGAAAAGGCCAAGGCCGCCGCGCCAGCCCCCGCGCCGCCTCCGCAGTTCGTGTCGGAGCCCGAGGGTTTCGCACGGCCGCATATCTCTTCGTCAACAGAGCTCAACGTGAGCATCATCAAGGTCGTCCTGTGCGTCCTGTTCGCCGGGGTCGTCTTCCACGTGACCCACTGGACGTTCCTCGACGTGCGGGCGGTGAACACGAAGGAAGTCCTCTGGGAGAGCGTGGTCCTGGGCAGCGGGGTGGCCGGCCTTGCCGCCGCGATCCTGGTGCCGATGTTCTACGTCGGCCTGCCGCTGGGCATCCTCCTGTTCGGCGGCGGCGCCGTGGCTTACGCCATGCACCGCAACGGCCTCGTCGACCCGCCTTTCCACGTGCTGACGGCCGAGCATTTCGGACGGATCAAGCGCCGCCTGTTCCGGCAGAGGGAAGACGTGGAATCGGAAGGCCCGGTCCTCGGCACCGGCCACGACGTCATCTTCATGGGTCTCGACGACATCCCGATTCGCCTTGAAGGCACCGCCAAGCACGAGCGCGAGGCCAACCGCGAGATCGAGCGGTTTTTCTACCAGGCGATCACCCGCGGCGCCACGATGATCGGGTATCTGGCGCGGCCGCAGAAGGGCGAGGTCCGGTTCAGAGTCGCCGGTGAGATCGCTCCCGGCGGCGATATCGACCCGCCCGCCTCGGAGTTCGTTGCCGCCTCCCTCAAGCGCCTGGCCGGCCTTGACCCCAGCGAGGTCCGCAAGCCGCAGGAAGGACGCTGCCGGGCCGTCGTCGAGGCCAAGACCTACGAGCTGCGCGTCAAGGCGGCCGGCACGGTCAAGGGCGAGCAGGTGGCGATCCGCATCATCGACCTGGCGGCCAGCCAGATGCGCCTCGACCAACTCGGCCTGGGCGAGACCCAGATCGTGGGGCTCCAGGAAGGGCTGGCGGCGAAGCCCGGCCTGGTCATCCTCTCGGGCCCGAAGGACTCGGGCTTGACCACGACGCTTCACGCATGCCTGAGGAACTATGACCGTTACTCGAACAACATCATCGCCTTCGAACCGCACATCGACGTTGAAGTCGAGAACGTGAACCACGTGGTCGTGAGCCAGGAGGACGGGCCGATTGCGGCGGCCGAAGTGCAAAAGCACACGCGGCTGGAGCCCGACGTCGTGTCGTTCGACGCCCTCTCGCTGAGCGAGATCGCCCAGGTCCTGGCCGAAGCCGCCCAGGAGCACACGGTGCTGGTGGGCCTCCGCGCCGCCGACACGATGCAGGCGATCGTCCGCATGAGCGAGCTTCTGGGCTCGACCGAGCCGCTGGCGGCGCGGCTCCAGGTCGTTCTCAACCAGCGGCTGGTCCGGCTGCTCTGCCCCCAGTGCAAGGAGGCGTACCGGCCGAATCCGGAGTTCCTCCGCAAGTCGAACCTCACGAGCCACCAGGTCGACGTGCTGTATCGTCCGCCGACCAAGACCGACGAGGGCGCCGCCCCGTGTCCGCAGTGCCACGACGACCGGTTCATCGGCCGGACGGCCATCTTCGAACTGATGCCGATCGACCAGACCGCCCGCGACATGATCGGCAGCGGCGACAACCTTAACGAACTGAGAACCTATGGCCGCAAGGCGGGAATGCTGAACCTCCAGGAAGAGGGGCTGCGGCTGGTCCTCGCCGGGCGCACCAGCATCGACGAAGTGCTGCGGGCGATCAAGGCAACGTAGTCCGGAGTCCCAGGTTTCAAGTTCAAAGTGAAGCGTGCGGGGCGTCTTTGCGTAAGAAAGGTTAACCGTGATTCTGAGCATTTTCGCTCTTCTCGGCATGCTGGGCGTTGCTTACATGTGCATGGTCCAGGGCATCTACCGCGCCGCCATGACGCTGGTGGCGTGCGTGCTGGCCGGCGCCATCGCCTTCGGTGTCTTTGGGCCGCTGACGGCCGCCATTTTCCCGCGCCCGCCGAGCAGTATCGGCGTAGCCACCACCTGGTACTTTGCCGGCGACGCGATCGTCCTGTGGGCGGTGTTCTGCGTGGCGTTCTTGCTCCTGCGCACGATCGGCGAGAAGCTCTTTCCGAACGAGCCGCACTTTCCGGCCCTCGCCAACCGCATCGGCGGGTTCGTCCTCGGCCTGCCAACGGGCTACCTTTCGGTCGGCATCTGCATGATCCTGCTCCAGATGCTTCCGACCGCCCCCGAACTGCTCGGATACCAGGCGTTCAGGTACGTGCCGGCGTCCAAGAGCGGCCCCGAGCGGATCGAGGCCGGCGAGCCGCTCTGGCTCGAGTGGGATCGCCGGACGCTGGCGTTCTTCGATTACCTCTCGGCCCACCCGCTCGGGTCGAAGGAGTCGACCCTGTATGAGCGCTACGGCGACCTCTATCCGCCCAAGGAGAAGCGCGGCGAGGGCTACGAGCCCACGGTCGACGCCGACGACGTGCTCTACTTCCACTGGTATCGCCGCTGGGAATTCATCCAGTGGCAGATGAAGACGAACCCCGGCGGGCCGCTGCCGCAGATGGGCGACGCCGTCGCCGTGCCCCTC
This sequence comes from Planctomycetia bacterium, assembly GCA_003170085.1. Classification (GTDB taxonomy): domain Bacteria; phylum Planctomycetota; class Phycisphaerae; order FEN-1346; family FEN-1346; genus FEN-1346. The sequence continues at coordinate 16,818 of PMZT01000065.1, forward strand.
GTGGCCGGCCGCACCGGCGGCCTGCCCGACCTTCAGTTGCAGGTCAGCGAGAAGCCCGCGCGGATGGACCTCCTGCCGGACTTCGAGGGCGCCCAGCCTCCCGCCGGCCAGGACTTCGTCGTCGTGAAGGTCCTCTTCAAGCTCGTCGGACGCGGGCAGCGCCGCATCGAAACCAGCCAGTTCTTCCTGAAGGACACGCGGGGGGTGCGGTACAAGTTCCCGTTGATCTACGGCCTGGCCGTGGCCAGTGCCAAGACCGGCATCATCGTTCCGAATCCGGGCGCCGTGCCGCCCGAGGTGCGGCCGCAGAGCCTGCGGTATGGGTTCGCGCCCGAACAGGCCGGCGGCCATTACCTCATGGATAGCGCCTCCTTCGACTTCAAGGAGGCCAAGCAGGTGGAGGTCCGGTCGCTGGTCTTCCTTGTGCCCAAGACCGTGGCAATGGACAAGCTGCAACTGTTCATCTCGGCCATCCCGCTAATGGGTATGCCGGTGCGGCCGACGGAGGTCAAGCCCGCGGCCAAGCCCCCCGAGATCAAGCCGCCGGCCGCGAAGGCGCCGACCCCCGGCACCGCCGGCACGGGGCCGGCCGCTCCGGCAAGCCCGGCAGCGCCAGGGACGGGCTCGGCAGCGCCCGCCGCCAAGCCGGCCGTCGCGCCGACGACCGCGCCTGCGGCGACCGCGCCCGCGGCGCCCGCGGCCCCCGCACCGGCACCGGCGAAGTAATCGCCTGCGGCCGTTGTCGCAGATTTTGCTTCACCCTTGTTAATCGCGGTGCGCCGCGTATTATGTGCGAAACGTCGCATGCAACAGATCATGGACTCCGACGCGCCATGGAAGACCTGGCTCGATACATCTGCGACCTTGCCAAGCGACGCGGCGCCGCATTCGCCGACGTCCGCATCCTCCACCGCCAGAGCGAGAGCATCCTCGTTCAGGACGGCAAGGCCGACAAGCTCTCGACGTACACCGACCGCGGCATCGGCGTCCGGGTGCTCATCGGCCGGTGCTGGGGCTTCGCCTCGGCCGACAGCCTCCTCAGGCGCCGGGGCGAGCGGTGCCTCTCCGATGCACTGGCCCTGGCGAAGGCCTCGGAGCCGTTCGTCAGCGACCCCGCCATGATGGCGGCCGTAACGCCGGTCCAGGCCGAGGACATCCGCCAGCCCGAGATTCCGCCCAACGCCATGCCGGTCAAGGAGAAGACCGCGCGGCTGCTGGAGTACGAGCGGACGGGCCGCAAGGCCGGCGGCGACGCCATCGTCAATTCCGTCGTCAGCTACTCCGACGGCCAGCGCGAGGAGGTCCTCGCGAACACCGCCGGCACGCTGGTCCGCACCGCCGTCAGCCGCGCCGTCGCCACCTGCCTCCTGGTGGCCAGTAACGGCCATATCCTCCAGCGCGGCACCGAGTACCGGGGGATCGCCGGCGGGGCCGAGCTGCTGCGGCGGACGACCCCCGAGGAGTTCTCGATCCGCGCCGCCGAGAAGGCCCTCGCGCTCCTCAAGGCCCGCGCTGCCCCGGCCGGGCGGTTCACGGTCATCTTCCACCCGTCGATCACGGGCCTGCTGGTGCACGAGGCGCTCGGGCACAACGCCGAGGCCGACGCCGTGTGGGCCGGCCAGAGCATTCTCGAGGGCCGCCTGGGCGAGGAACTCGCCGCCAAAAGCGTTTCGATCTATGACGATTCGACGATCCCCGGCGCCTTCGGCTCGTACGCCTACGATTCCGAGGGCACGCCGAGCGCCCGGCGCACGATCATCGAGAACGGCAAGCTGGTCTCGTTCCTCCACAGCCTGGAGACCGCCGCCAAGTTCAAGGCCGCCCCCACCGGCAGCGCCCGGGCCGACAGCTACGACTCGCGGCCCATCGTGCGGATGTCGAACACGTTCATGGGCCGCGGCACGGTGCCCCTGGCCGACATGATGCGCGGCGTGGAGCGCGGCATTTACCTCCAGGACGGGCACTGGGGCTACGTCTTCGTGCAGAAAGGCCAGTTCATCTGCCACGCGGGCCAGGCCCGCATGATCGAGAAGGGCGAACTGGGCGAGCCCCTGCGCGACGTTTCGATCTCGAGCATGACGCTCGATACCCTGAAGCACATCGACGCCGTGGGCGATGATTTCGAAATGAAGATGCCCGGGATGTGCGGCAAAGAGGGGCAGTCGGCCCCGACGGACTGCGGCGGCCCGCACGTCCGCGTCGGCGACATCGTCGTCGGCGGCCACCACGGCGCGTGAGGCGCCGAAGAGCGGATTGGCGCGGCGGGTCTCCGTACCCGCCGCGCAACGTAGCACGGGAGCCGTAGCCGCAACCCGAACGGAAGCGCGAGAAGAGCATGGCCGAAGCCACAAACCGGTATCTCGATATCTGTCAGCACTGCGTTACCAAGGCCGTGCGCCTCGGGGCCGAGTGGTGCGACGTCTCGGCCGGGGCGGCGCGCGACATCTCGGTCACCATCGAAAAGACCGGCATCAAGACCGCCGACGCCGGCCAGGGCGAGGACGTGGCCATCCGCGCCTTCGTCCGCGGCGGCATGGGCTTTGCCGTCGTCAGCGGCAGCAACCGCCGCGATATCAATAACGCCGTCGAACGGGCCGTGGCGCTGGCCAAGGAGGCCACGCCCGATCCGGACTTCAAGGCCCTGCCCAAGCCGCAGCCGGCCGCGGAGGTCAAGGGCCTTTTCGACGAGCGCATCGCCGGCATGAGCGTTGACCAGGTCGTGCGCATCGCCGTGGCCAACCTCGAACTGGCCAAGTCGATGGAGCCGCTCGTCAACCTCTCGGGCCACGTGGGCCTGACCGTAGGCGAGGGCGCCCTGGCCTCCTCCGCAGGCGTCGCCCTGGTGGCGCGCGGCACGGAGATCGACGCCGACATCGAGGCCCTGCTGAAGCGCGGCAGCGACTCCGGCTACTTCTACGATTTCGACTTCGGCCGCAACCTCGACGACGTCCAACTCGAAACCGTGGCCGCAAGCGCCGTGACCGGCGCGAATCGGTTCCTGGGCGCGCGGCGGATCAAGTCGCGGCGGATGTCGCTCATCCTCGGGCCGCTGGCCTCGTACGGTTTCCTGGGGAGCATCGTCGGGGCCGCGAGCGCCGAGGCGATCCAGCGCGGCCGCAGTTGGCTGTGCGGCAAGGTGGACGAGCGCATCGCCAGCCGCCACCTGACGATCGTCGATAACGGCCTCATCCCGCGCGGCGCACGCAGCGGCGCCCACGATGGCGAGGGCACGCGGCGGCGGCCGCTCACGGTCATCGAAAACGGCCGACTCGTCAACCTCCTTCACAACTCCTACACCGCGGGCAAGGCGTGTACCAAGAGCACCGGCCACGGCACGCACTCCGGCAGCATCAGCCCGACGAACCTGAGGCCGACCCTCGGCAAAAAGACCGCCGCGGCGATCCTGAAAGAGGTCAAGGAAGGCATTTACCTGGAGAGCGGCGAGATCCGGCCCGACTCGGCCAGCGGCGACATCTCGGCCAGCATCGACTTCGGGTTCTACGTGAAGCGCGGCCAGATCGTCCACCCGGTGGAGAGCGCGATGCTGGGCGGCAACATCTTCGACCTCCTGAAACGCCTCGACGCCGTCTCGTGCGACGCCCGCGAAGAGCCCGGCATCCTCATGCCCACGATTCGCATCCAGGACGTGCAGATTGCGGGAACGGAATAGGGCGATTCGGACGCGGGTGAAGACTCGCCGTGCGATGCAAACCGTTCTTAGACGGTATTCGCGTACTCTTCACTTTCGAACAGGCTGGCATGCTCGCCCACACCCACCTCCTTGTCATGCAGGTGTCGAACATCGACAACCGCCCCGAAGCGTATGAATGTCTTCTCGAAGCGTTCGTAGTCCGCACCCCAGTAGATCATGGCGCATGACATTGGCGCCCCCTTGCCGCCATCCTTGCCATCCACAAGAAAACGAAGGCGTGTATCATATAGAAATGCTACGGCCGTGGCAGCACCAAACACGAATTGCTTCCAGTGTCGCGTGTTCGTCGCGACAGGGACGAGAGCAAGAACCTCGGCGCCATGCTTGGCGTGCGCCTCGGCACACCTTCGCAGCCAGTCGCGAATCGTGGTGCCCCGTTCTCGATCGCTGCCGTAAGGCGGATTCACGTAGATTGTCGCGTAGTTCCATGATGCAGCCAAGCCGTCGGTTTCGGGAAGGCGATACTCGACTTCCGCCTTCACGATCGAATGGCGGTTGGAACAGGGATCGAGTGCGATTGATCCCGAGAAACACCTTCGAACCGCATGCACATACTTTGGCGGGGTGCACCAGTTCTGACTCAGCGATTCCGCGTTGCTGCGCCCTGCTGTCATGAGTTCCGTACCTCCTACCAGTCCTTTGCGGCGAGCTTGCGCAAATCTGCTTGTAGATTCGTGAGGTTGCCCTGGCGAGGGGAGATCACGTTGAACCACGTCTCGACCTCGGCTTCATGGGTGCTGAAGTAGCTCCGAAGGGCCTCGTCGGCGTCGACGCTGACGCGCACCTTGGTAAACCTATTGGCGCCAGAAGTACCGGAGTAGCTCGCCAAGAACGCCTCCCGGGCGGGCGCCAACTCTGGTGAAGGGTTCAGCAACAATTTGTCAATGAATTGAGACAGTCCTGCATCCGTCAGGAAGAGGAGCCAGTCGTATGACTGAGCGAGCACGCGCATTTCCTTGTTTTGGTTCCCAGATGTGAACCAGTTGCCGTGGTTGCTGACCACGCCCACTGTGAGAATGAAGCCGCGCAGATCGGCGACCGGCGAGCAATCGATTACCTCTCGCAGCAGGTCTCCGTAAGAGCCCGTACGAAACGTGCCGTCGCGCCTTTCCATGACGCCTTGAAACTCCCCATTGCGCAACCGAACCTTCTGGAGAGAAGAGACCGATCGCGCCACATAGGCTCCCTGCTTTGCCTTCTCAATTGTCTGTGGCCCCTTTCGCATACCTTCTTCAATACCCACTCGCTTGCACTCGAATATGGCGAACGGATCTGTCAAGAGCTCGCATACGGCTAGCCGGCAACGAGAGTTGTCGAGTGCGTCAACGTTGGCCACCACCAGACGATCCGCACTCTCGGCAATCACGCACGCATTACGCTTAACGCCGTGCTTGCTCAAAACCTGTGTTGACTTTACCGCCGCTTCGCGTAAGAAAGGCAAGTTTCGCTTGAGCTTCGCCACTGTGAGCGGGAGTGACAACGGGGCAATGTCAACCACATGCCGGGCGCGGATCGGGTGAAGCGAAAACTCAACGTTGTGAGCAATCGCACTGTTGGCGAACTCGGGAACTGATCGCTCGATCACGATGTGATCCCGCAGATCCCAGGCTCGCAGCGTATAAAAAGTGATGATCTCGACGAGCGTACCCAGAGCTCGGCCAGCAGCCTTCTTGCGATCTGCGGCATACTGGAAGACGGTGTCGGCCAGCGTCTTCTGGAGTGCGTCAACGGATTCAAAGGTCAATTGCATGCTCCTGCGTTGTGCCGTTCATGCCGTCCAACAATGATTAGAAGAACCCGCATAAGATGCGAAACCTTTGTTTCCTGCCCGAAAAGCTCGCCGTTGATCCATCCGCCAAGGCTGCGATAACCCCTTAGCCTCATTACCCACAGTCTACGTTATGTTTATCATGGCGTCTTGCGCGAGTCAACATAGAAACCTCTGGCCGCCGACAACCGCCCGACAAACGCTTGACAGGGCCGCTTCACGGCTTAAGATATCGGGTTGATTCTTTTGGGGCGGGGGTAGTGTCGCGCCAAAGGCCGGACGGCGGCGGCCCGCTACGTCGAAGATCGGCGAGCGCGGGCAGGCGGCGGGGCGGCCCGGTTGACGAGTCTCTCGTTACGGAGTCAGACGATGACACAGAAGCGCGTGTGGCTGCTGGCGGTCGCGGTGATCTTCCTGGCGCTGGCGGCGCCTGCGGCGCGCGGTCAGGACCTGATGACGAAGGCGGCCGACCTGGCCATCGACAAGGCCGACCCCGACGTCGTCGACCCGAACCTCATCAAGGGCGAGAAGTGGACGCTCGACTTCAAGTACGAGCGCCTCGAGCCCATCATCGTGACCGCGCCCGAGACCAACCAGCGCGAGATCTACTGGTACCTCGTCTACACGATCACCAACAACACGGGCGCCGAGCGGACGGTCGTCCCGACGTTCACCCTGTTCGGCAAGAAGGGCAACCTCCGCCGCGCGGGCATTTACCCGAGCGTCTATGAGGCCATCAAGAGCTCGCGCAAGATTCCGTTCCTCGAGAACGCCATACAGATGGTCGGCAAGATTCTGACGGGCCCCGACAGCGCCCGCACCGGCGTCGCGATCTTCGCGCCGCTCGACAAGGACATGGACAAGTTCACGATCTTCGTCGAGGGCCTGTCGGGCGAGTACATCGAGCGCGCCACCCCCGCGGGGCCGCCCGAAAAGCCGGTGGCCGGCGTCGTCACGCCCCTCGCCCAGACCGACAAGTTCATTCGCCTCCGCAAGACGATGGCCATTACCTACAACCTGCCCGGCGACAAGTGGTGGCTCGAACTCACGCGCCCCCTCTTCGTTTCCCAGAAGTGGACGTGGCGGTAGCCGGCGCCGCCGGTCAAACGGCCTGGACAGGTGTGCGGATTCACGCGCGGCGGCCGCCCCATGTCGGTTGCGCGTATGTCGTCTAGCGCCTTGCATTCCCCCAAGGCCCGTGTACAATATGGCTCTTTCGGACTTGGTGCGGCAGCGATAAGGAAGGTAACGCCATGAAGAAGGACATTCACCCGAAATACGTTGAGTGCAAGGTCACGTGCGGCTGCGGCAACACGTTTTCGACCCGGTGCACGGTGCCGACGCTGGCGGTCGAGGTCTGCTCGAACTGCCACCCGTTCTTCACGGGCACGCAGAAGTTCATCGACACGGCCGGCCGCGTCGAGCGCTTCCAGAAGAAGTACGGCTGGGACGCCAAGCAGGTCGTCACCCTCGCCGATGCCGCGGAGAAGGAAGCCGCCGCGAAGCCCAAGCGCAAGGTGGCCTCTCTCAAGAAGATCGAGTTCCTGAAGCCCAAGGTCGCTCAGGTGATGACGCCCGAGGCGGCGGGCGCCGAAGCAGGCGGTCGCGGCGCAGGCGGTCCCGGCGGCGCGGGCGGTGCGGGTGGTGGCGGTGGTCGGCCCGGCGGCGCGGGTGGTGGCGGCGGACGGCCCGGCGGCGCGGGCGGTGGCGGCGGGCGGCCCGGCGGCGGACGTGGCGGCCGCGGCAAGCGCGCAGCCCCGGTTTCGACCGAACGCCTCCGTACGCCCAAGCCCAAGGCCGAAGAGCCCGCCGCGGATGCAGCCAAGGCGGAAGAGCCCAAAGCCGAGGCCCCCAAGGCCGCTGAGCCGCAGGCCGAGGCCCCCAAGGCCGAGGCTCCCAAGGCCGAGGCTCCCAAGGCCGAAGCCCCCAAGGCCGAGGAAAAGAAGAGCTAGGTTAGTCGGAAGCTCCGGGAAGAACTCAACCGGCCGCCTCGCGAAGAGGTGGCCGGTTTTTTTGCGCCGCCGTCATGTAGGCAGGACTACCGGTGTCCGCCGCCGTGGCGCCTCATCGGAGGGAGCACGGCCACGCAAAGACGCGAGGCCGTGCCACCCAAGGAAAGTTCCCGCACCTCTAATACTACACGCCACATAGGCCTTTGCGCGGTGGGTCTCCCGACCCGCCGCGCAAAGTGGCGTTGTAGCACTAACTGAGCGGCGGGACCGCCTTCGGGATTGAAAACCCGGCTGCGCCTGCGTAAACTCCTTGACAGGCCAAGGTGCCGTACCAGGCCGTGCCACGGAGTTGCTGAGTGCCGAACCTTGCGATTCTCGGGTCCACCGGGTCCATCGGGCGCATGACGCTCGAGGTCGTCGCATCGCTCGGCCCGGAGTTCCGCGTGATCGCCCTGGCGGCCGGCCGCAAGGTCGAGGTGCTGGCGGCCCAGATTGCGGCCACCGGCGCGCGGACTGTCGCGGTCTCCGATGAACGCACGGCCCAGGCGCTGCGCCAGGCCCTTCCGGGCGGCATCGCGGCGCCGGAAATCCTGATCGGCCCAGCCGGCCTCGAGTCCCTCGCCACCCATCCCGACGCCGACATCGTTCTCTCGGCCGTCGTCGGCGGCGCGGGGCTGCCCGCGGCCATGGCCGCCGTGCGGGCCGGCAAACGCCTGGCGCTGGCCAATAAAGAGAGCCTTGTGATGGCCGGGGATCTCATCATGGCCGAGGCCGCGCGGTCCGGCGCCGAGGTCATTCCCGTTGACAGCGAGCACTCCGCCATCTTCCAGTCGATGGCCAGCGGCCGCCCCGGCGAGGTCAGCAAGGTCGTGCTCACGGCCAGCGGCGGGCCGTTCTATCGCAGCCCGGCCGAAGACCTGAGCGCCGTCACCGCCCGGCAAGCCCTCGATCACCCGACATGGGCGATGGGGCCGAAGATCACGATCGACTCGGCCACGCTCATGAACAAGTCCCTCGAGGTCATCGAGGCCCATCACCTCTTTGCCCTCGACGCCGACCGGATCCAGATCGTGATTCACCGCGAGTCCACGGTGCACTCGCTCGTCGAGTTCGTCGACGGCTCGGTCATCGCCCAGCTCGGCGTGCCGGACATGCGCGTGCCCATCCAGTACGCACTCACGTACCCCGAGCGGCGCCCGGCACCGTGGCCAAGACTGGACCTGACCCTGCTCGGTCGGTTACACTTTGAGGTACCGGACGTGAAGCGGTTCCCGGCGCTCGAGCTGGGGTTCGAGGTGATCCGGCGCGGCGGGACATGGGGTGCGGTCCTTTCGGGGGCCGATGAGATTGCCGTGGAGGCGTTCCTGAACGGGCGCATCCGGTTCACCGACATTGTGCCTCTCGTGCGGCGCGTGCTCGACAACCATCGCTGGGCAGGCAGCCCAACGCTGGAAGAGATCGTCGACGCCGATACGTGGGCCAGGGAGGAAGCGACGAAGTGCCTAACATCCTACATATCATCGAAATAGCCGTTGCGCTCGGGCTGATCATTTTCGTGCACGAGCTCGGCCATTTCCTGGCCGCCAAGTACTTCGGCGTCTGGGTCCGACGGTTCGCCATCGGATTCGGTCCCGCGATCCCGGGGTGCACGTGGCGGCACGGCGGGCCGCTGCCGGCCGACGGCATGCCGCCGGCCGACGATCCGGACCGTTACGCGACCGAGTATACGCTGCGCTGGATTCCCCTGGGCGGGTTCGTCGAGCCCATGGGCGATCATCCGGACAGCGAGGGCGGCAGCGACCCGCGCGCCCTGTGGCGCCGGCCCGCGTGGCAGCGGATCGTCGTCTTCTCGGCCGGCGTGGGCATGAACGCGGTCCTGGCGGTCGTCTTCTTCACGGCCGCCTTCATGATCGGCGTCAACGCGCCGTCGCCCATGGTGGGCGCCGTCTCGCCGCTGATGGCCGCCGAGGAGGCCGGCATCCAGGCCGGCGACCGCATCGTCGCCATCAACGACCGGCCCATAGAATCCTTCGAAGACATCATGACGCTCGTGTCGTCGTACGATGCCGGCACGTCGTTTGACATCACGGTCGAGCGGCCCGCGGCGGGTGACAAGCCGCCCGAGCGGTTGACGTTCAAGAACCTCGTGAGCCGGCGCGAACCCGGCGACATGGCCCCGCGGCTGGGCATCGAGCCCGCGGCCGAGCCGGTCATCCACGAGNNGGCGACCGCATCCTCAACGTCAATGGGAAGCCCGTCTGGGGATGGCGGCAGATGAGCGACCTGATGGATGCGCAGCCGGTCGGCCCCGTGACGCTGGAGATCGAGCGCGGCGGCCGGCGCGAGGCCCTCAAGATCGTGCCCTCCGAACTGAAACAACTGGAACTGGGCATGGGTGCCCCGCTATCCGTCCGCCTCGTCGACCCCGACGGCCCCGCCGCCAAGGCCGGCATGCACCGCGGCGACCGCATCGTGCGGGTCGGCGAGGAATCCTGGCCCAGCGCCGAGGAGTTTTCGTCGAAGGTCAAGTCGGCCGGGCCCGACGCGGTCATCAAGATCATGGTGGAGCGCAAGGGCCAGACCCTTGAGATCGAGCCGCGAACGGCCATCTACGGAGGCCGCCCCGACCCGCGCATCGGCATCGTGATGGAGGCCGCGGTAGTGGCGCCCGTCGTGATCGGCTGGGTCGAGCCGAGCGGCGCCGCCGCCAAGGCCGGCCTTCAGCCGGGCGACGTCATCGTCGCNNGAGGCGGCCGGGCTCCAGCCGGGCGACGTCATCGTCGCCATCGGCGCCAAGGAGATCCATCCGCGCTCCTGGGAAGACGTGCTGGCCGTCGCCGGCAGCGCCGACTTCAAGCCCGTGCCCCTTCAGGTGGAGCGCGGCGGCAAGACGCTGACCACCAGCCTGACGCCCGTCGGGAAACCGATGGAGAAGTTTGCGATGCTTGGCTCGAAGCCCGGCGCGATCCTCTACGAGCCGCTGCCCCGCCTGTACAATCCGCTGAAGGCGGCGGCCCGTGGCCTCAAGCGCACCTGGCTCTGGCTCGGCCGCGTGTACAACAACCTCCTGCAACTGTCGAAGGGCGAGGTCAGCACCGAGGCCCTCGGCGGGCCGGTGCTGATCGTCTCGGCGTCGCTTGCCATCGCCGCGCACGGCATCGGCACGTTCCTCGATTTTTGGGGGATCCTCTCGGTCTGCATTGCGGTCTTCAATTTCCTGCCCATCCCGCCGTTCGACGGCGGCCACGTGCTCTTCGTGCTCATCGAGAAGATCAAGGGCGGACCCATCAGCGTCAAGGTCCGCACCTGGATCTGGGGCGCCGGCTGGGCCGCCGTCGGCGTGCTCTTCATTCTGATCATGTGGCAGGACATCGCGCGGCTGATGACGTAGCGACCGCGTGGTCGCCGCGGCGACCACCCTACGTGCCTTCGGCGGGGTGCCATGCTTTCGC
>PMZT01000116.1 GCA_003170085.1 Planctomycetia bacterium
CGGTTTTTCGTTAGTATATAATCTGCCCCATTGGCACGGGCGATTTTAAGGAATCCAAAAAATATCTTGCAGAGCAAAACGGAAAAAATCTGAGAATCTGAAATTTGAGGATTTCAAATCTGAGATCTCAAATCTGAGAATCTGAAATCTGAGAATCTGAGATCGGAGATTTCAGATTTGAGAAGAGGAACGAGGCAACGGACTCAAGGAACCGGGCAGCGAAGGAGGCGTCAGGCGGCGGTCTTGCGCGGCCGGAGGAGGTAAATGACGGCCAGGACGATGCCCAGTACCAGGAGGAGGACTCCGTTGGAGGTCAGCAGGCACCGCGTGCCCATCCAGGCGATGAGGTAGAACGCAGTTCCCAGGGTTCCCACGATGGATCCGATCGTGGAAACGCCGTAGACCTCGCCCACGCCACAGCCCATGTGCTGAAGCTGGTCCACGAATAGCCGCGCTGCATACGGCGAGGCCATGCCCAGCAGGATCGCCGGGAGGCCGAACAGAAGTGCCCCCGCCAGCAGCGTGGCCCAGCGCAGGTCGGGCGGCTGGTAGACCTGGAGCTGGCCGGCGGCGCCGCCGGTGCCCCATTCAGCGGGCAGCGGAGCACCTTCGCCGGGGTAGGCCCAGAGGAGGATGGCGTCGGAATACAGCGGCAGGAGGAGCGTGACGACGCCGGCGACGGCCAGCAGCAGGCCGAGTTTGGCCAGTGTGGGGCGGCGGTCGGCCCAGCGGCCGCCCAGGATGGCCCCGATGGCCAGGCCGCCGAGGAAAACGCTGATGAGGCTGCCCCAGACGGCGATGTCGCTGCCGAATTCGGGCTCGACGAGCCGGAAACTGGCCATTTCGAGGCTCATCAGCGCCCCGCCCGACAGGAACACCGTTACCAGGATCACCAGTCGCATCGTCATCCGCCCTCAGCCCGTTCTTGTGGCCAGCGCGCTCCGACGGCGAGGCGGCCGCCCCGGATCAATCACTGTTTGTCATAGTACTTCGGGTTCTCGTGGCGTAGCGTGTCGACGGGGGCCATGTCGTCGGTCAGGGCCTTTTCGGGGATAACGCGGGCGGTCAGGTGCTCGTATTCGCCGCGAATCTGGGCGGGCAGGTCGAAGCCGAAGCTCTTGACGTTTGGCAGGGCCTCGGCGCGGCGGGCCCACTCGTCCTTGGTGATTTCCTTCTTGTCGAGGGTGCCGAAAACGATGATGTTGCCCGAATCGCCCGACGTGTTCAGGTACGTTTGCGGGAAGGTGGCCTGGAAGGTCTTGAGTTCGGCAAGGTAGAAACGGTTGCAGGAGCTTTCCCACAGGTTCGAGGCCACCACGCCGCCGTCCGTCAGGCGCGAGTTGACGAGTTGGATGAACTCCAGGGTGCACAGGTGGAAGGGCACCCGGTCGGCGGCATAGGCGTCGAGCAGGATGAGGTCGTACTTCTTGGGCGAGCGTTTGAGGTACATGCGGCCGTCCATGACGATGACACGGGTGTTGGGCGTGCCCTTGAACTCGAAGAAATCCTGGCAGACCTTGACGACGTCGGGGTCGATCTCCACGATGTCGAGCTTCGCGTCGGGAAAGTGCTTCTGGACGAACTTGGGGATCGCCGCGCCGCCCAGGCCGATGAGCAGGACCTCCTTTGGCGCGGGGTGGAGGGCGAAGGCCGCGATCATGGATTTCGAGTACCTGAGATCCAGCTTCACGGGGTCGTCGATGAACATCGACGACTGGATGCCGCGCGATTTCGAGAAATGCAGGCACCGGCGGCCCTCGGCCGGATAGTCAACCACGCGGATTTTGTAGTACCGCGATTCGCGGTCGTAGCGGATGACCTGCTGCTCTTCGGCGGCGATGGCGTGCACGGCCATCCAGACGGCCACGAGGCCGGCAACCCCACAAACAAGGCACAACAACCCCAGCGTAATGCGGTTCACTGCCATGACCTCCCGTAATAGCCCGGAGAAGCGTACCGCGGAGAAGGGGCCTTGGCTAGGGGATTTTGCCCGGCGGCCGCCCGCGGAATCGCGCGGAAGGGGGCGATAAATCGTGAAGCGATGGGGGCGGACTGCCGATATTTCTTACGGCGGTCCCCTAAGTGCGCCCCGGTTTGGAGGCTACAACCGTGGCGAACGACGAACTGATCGAGAATCTGAAGGAAACGATTGCGGAAGAGCGGAGCGGCTGCGACCGGCGCAGCGGCGTCGAGCGTCGCACCGTGAAGCCCGCTAACTACGGCGGGTCGGAACGCCGCCGCACCGTGGACCGGCGCGTGCAGAGCGATCGCCGCAACGGTGGCGACCGGCGTACACCGCAGGATTCCCGGCACGTCCTCCGTCGCGACGAAGACCAGCAGACGTTCCAGAAACGGGTGGAGCAGGGCGACCTGACGGTCGATGAGATCGAGTTCGTCCGGGCGGTCGACCGCTACAAGCGGAAGTTCAACCGTCCGTTCCCCACCTGGAGCGAAGTCCTGGCGATCGTCAAAGAACTGGGGTACAGCAAGGGTAGTTTAAGTTGACAACCGGGGCCGCAGCCCTCACAATACACGTGTAGGGCTGTGGCTTCGGACCCGGGTTCCTGAGACGAAAGCACTATGCTGAAGATCGCGATTCTGACCTCGACCTCCCCCCTGCGCAAAACGACCACGCGCCATGGCGTTACGAAGCAGCGATTCAACATGGACGCGGTGCTCGAACTGGCGATGCGCTACGACGTGGTCATCATCGGCAGCCTCTCGGCCGATGAGGTGTTCCAGTATGTCGAGGAGCACCTTCCTCGCGACGCGCGGCCGAAGTTCCGGCTTTATGCGCGGTCGTTCTTCCACCGGTTCAACGCCGACGAGGCCGGCCACGCGAGCGATGATCCGCGCAACCCCGGCTGGGAGCAGATCCTCTCCGAGAACGACGTCAAGTTCGAGGTTCTGCGCAGCCGCATCGGGGCCGACCAGCGCCACACCCAGCAGCGGTTCTCGTGGGAGAAGCTTTCGCTCTACATCCGCGACCCGCGCGTGACGCTGGTCACCGGCGGCGAAGGCACGCTTCTTTACGAGAAGCCCGAGGCGGCCGCGAAGTAGATGGCCCGTCTCCCGGTATTCTGCCGCACCAACGCGGTGGCGTGTTCCCTGGGTCTCGCGCGGCGGGCGAAAGCATGTTCTTGAGCCTCGAACGACCATGCTTTCGCAACGGCGCGAAAGCATGGCACCCATAAACCATAAACGCGCGGCGAGTCCGGAGACCCGCCGCGCAGTGTCAATGGCTACGTTGTCGCGTTAATCCTCATCCTTCGGCGGCTTGCGAGTCATGTGGGCCATGAGCAGGCCCTTGATGGCCTTGCTCACCCCGGAGGCCATCTCCGTGGGGTTGGCCCGGACGACGCTCTTGATGATGCCCGTGACCATCGCCACGCCGACCGTCTGGTTCGTCTCGGCGTCGATGAGGTAAATCTGGGCCGTCAGCGTCGGGTCCGAGCCGTACACGGCCCGCACCATCGAACTGCCGGGGTCGTAGTCCATGAACCTGCCCCGGATGATCAGGGTGGGCTTGGCCGAGACCTTCATGCCGACCGCGGTAAAGACCTTCATTTTCGTCAGTTGCGCAACGACGTTTGGCGGCACGGCACTTACCACGTCGGCGGGAATCGCCCCGAGCATGAGCGCCGGGTCGAACGGGTCGACCTGGACGCCCTGGTATCGGTCCAAGGAACCCGGACCGCCCAGTGATTGGACCTCGAAATACCGGGCGCTGGCCCCGGTGGCCCCATAATAGGCCTGTGTGGCGATCGTTGTGCAACCGGTCGAGGCGACCAGTGTGGCCAAAAGACCGACGAGCAGAAGGCGCTTCATTGGAGTCTCCTTTTCTTGCGGATGCTGTGTCTCCCTCATCTCTTAATCCTAACATCTACGCCAAGGGCGGTGGCCCGAAATCCAGAAGGATTCGTAACCGCTCAGAATCTGCACCCTGGGTGGCATCCGCCGCGTCGAAGACCCGCTCCGCCACGTCGAAGATCCGCCGTGGCGGAGCGGATCTTCGACGTGGCGGGGCGGGCGCCTTTACGCGGCCCCCATTGACGTAAGTCGCATTTCGGAAATTGGACTTACGTGCGTCGGGCTTCCTTCGTGACCCCGGAACGCGCTGGACGGGCGAAATTGCCTTGTGAAAAAAGGCACAGCGTGAAAATTGTCACGAGTATCAGGCGATTGTTTCTGTCGTGCGATTGTTTCTTGGCATGGGGCCGGACTTGAGTATACTGTTTGTGAAAACATTCACAGCGTGAGAACATTCACAATGGCCAGGCAAAATGAGGGCAACCCCAGGACCTCCGACAAGACCATCGGTCGGCTCAGCCTGTACCGCCGCCTGCTGAATGTGCTCCAGGGCGAGGGGCATCGCCATGTCTTTTCCCATCAGTTGGCCGGCATCGCGGGGTGTACCGCCGCCCAGGTCCGCCGCGACCTGATGGCCGTGGGCTACTCCGGAAGCCCGATCCACGGGTACGAGGTGGTGCGGCTGATCGAGAGCATCCGCGAGTTTCTCGATGCCCCCGGCGGGCAGGGCGTCGCCCTGGTCGGCGTCGGCAACCTCGGCAAGGCCATCCTGGCGTACTTCACCGGCCGGCGGCCGAACCTGCGTATCGTGGCGGCGTTCGACAACGATGCGCACAAGGTCAACCGGGTGATCCACGGGTGCCACTGCCACGCGATGGCGGACCTGCCGCAGGTCGTCAAGAAGCTCGGCATCCGGCTGGCGATCATCACGGTGCCGGCCAATGCGGCCCAGGAAGTGGCCGAGGGGCTGTCGCGGGTGGGGGTGCGGGGTCTCCTGAACTTCGCCCCGGTGCGGCTCCGGGTTCCGCCCAACGTCTATGTGGAAGACATCGACATGACGATGTCGCTCGAAAAGGTGGCGTACTTTGCCCGCCTGGCGGGCGCTGAAAAGGAAGGAAAGCCGTGACCCCCGCCGAAATCGAGGCGATTCTTCGCAAGCACCCCGGTGCCCGGCGCGACTCGCTCATCCTTGGTCGTCCGGACGGGCTGCTGCGGTGCCGCCGCGTTCGGCGCCACGCCGCGCGCCTGCCTGGAGCAGCGGGGGTTCATCGGAGCCGCCTGCGGTCACCGGCCTGAGGGCCATCGGAGATTATGCGCCTATTCACCATACGCGTGCGTGCAAGCAGCCTAAAGACATGTGATGTACCAGGCTGATCCGGAGAGAATGTGGGCCCAGGAATACCGCTACTTGGCCCTGTAGCTTTCCAGAAACTGGATAGCGCCCTGTTTGTCAACGAATCTGCCTTCGATCCGGTCGCCGTTCGAGTATCTGATCTGAATTTCATATCGCTGAAAGGAGAGGCTCCTGCTGCTGTTTTCATAGCCTTTGACGAAAGCAATTGCCTCGTCCAGGTTCGCCAGTTCCTCACTCGCCCCATGAAGGGGAAGAACGACTATCCTTTCGATGCGCCGCGAAACGGCTACCGTCAAGGCACGCAGGAACCCGTCTACTT
Source organism: Planctomycetia bacterium (assembly GCA_003170085.1). Taxonomy (GTDB): domain Bacteria; phylum Planctomycetota; class Phycisphaerae; order FEN-1346; family FEN-1346; genus FEN-1346. The sequence continues at coordinate 5,484 of PMZT01000116.1, forward strand.
GTACCGAGTTCAGGCGCAACAACTCGGCCGAGATTTTCTTCCGCCTCCTGGCAGTGAGCCGTTCGTAGGCATCGACCTTATTCTGACAGACGGCGTCCGGAGTATCTTCATCGGATGAGGCATTGATGCCCACTCTCTTGAACGCCAGAGGAATCATCTCATAGGGGAAATAGAGAATCGTAAACCCGAGCGACCGCATCTGGGTGAGGGCGCCTTCGGTAAAAACACCGGCAAGAATAGCACCCTTGAATGGGGCGGAATGGCCGTAGGTCTCAGCTAGGGGAACGATTGCGCCTTGAATCTCCTGTGCTTTGTTCCGAGAATGCTTCGTATAGTGCCGCCACGCCACTTCGATGAAAGCGACCGGCGTCCCGATCTTGTCTGGTGTGCCCCCTCGCTCAAGCACAAAGTCCAAGTCGTGTGAATTATTGTTGGAATCAACCCAAGTGCACTTAAGGCCCTTCCTGCAAGAGCGCTTTCCATGCTTGTCCAGGTAAAGGTGGTGCTTCGCGGCAAAATCCGTAAGCATGGGCAGCACGGCAGCTTCAATGACCTCGCCAATGATTTGTCCCCAACGGTGTGCCGGTGAGCCCGCCATGATTATCCTTTCACCGAGAGACGACCTTCTTGCAGCGGAACCCGGTGTTTACGGTTCTTCCACTTCGTGTTCCTTTCTCTGGTCTTTTCAAACTCGGGCGAGTTGAATCCCGCGGAAACAGCAAGACTCATAAGCCAGGGGACTACGGGCACGTAAACGCCATAGGGTGCGGAATCACCCACAACGAAGCAAGCCGTAGACGGGGATCGGCAACACCGTCTGAGCGCATGCCAGACTAAGGCAAGATCCCGAAAATAGCAGGCAACCATAAGGTGATAGGTCTTCTTCCCGCCTTTGGTCAATCGGATCGTGGCCAGGTCACGGCATACTTTGGAAAGCTCGTCGCGAATGGGTTCCAGTTCCTGGGAATCCAAGACCTGCTGCATGTCCACCGCTTTTTCTGGAACATGCTGAGAGCAGGACCGAATCAAGTGAGGCCGAATCTTAAGCTGGAGATCTCCCCATCCGTCGATCTCCTTCATGAACGACATTTCAAGGCGCGTTGCGTCCGCGTAGTCATAGTTGTTGGGATACGGCGGCGAGGTCACGACCAGGTCAGCCCAGTGGTCAGGTACACCCTTGCAGGTTCGTGCGTCCCCCGTCACCAGAACAGCCTGTGGACCGACCAGGCTCTGCCCCGACATCATATCTTTGTAGAACGTCTCGCAACAACGATCAAACGCCTCGTAAACCTCGGCCACTTGGCTCTTGTGCTTATTAGGCAGTATGTACTGCCATTGTGCGGTTCCGACCGGAGAAACCTGGCGAAGGATGGACACCAGCGTCAGCCACGCCAGCTTGCTTGAGGGGGTGTCGTCATTCACTTCCTCAAAGGCCCGCCTCAATTTGTCCAGCTTCACGAGCGTTTCCGCATCATAGCACTTGTGAATCAAGGCCGGATAGGAATCGATTTCCGGCGTAGCTTTCTCGGCTCGCTCCCGCAGGCCCCTTACTTTGTTCAGGTAGGCCTTGGGGTCAGATCTCCAAGCCAGTTTAGCGAGAGCAATTCTGGCGATAAACGGATGCGCCTCGACCCCCATGCTTTCCACGCCCACCTTCTCCGCGGCGAGCAGGGTTGTCCCTGAACCCGCGAATGGATCCAAGACGTGCGGCCGATCAACCCCGCAGTCTCGGATCACCGCTTCGACCCATTCAGCCGAGAACCCGGCACTAAAGCGAAACCACCGATGGACCGGCAGTCTCATGTTGTCAATGAAAGTGGAGGACGATTCCTTCCGAACTTCAGAGGTGTCGACAGGCCGCGAAAACAGCTCTTCCTGAATGTGTAACGCTCTCACATTTTCACCCCGCAAGCGCAAGCCGACACTACAGCACCGCGCAGAATCGGCGTATCGAATGGACCGTCGTCGTCTTCGTCACAAACAGTTTCAACTATAGCCACCCACCGCTTCAGGGGATTCGCATTGGCTGGCACCTGGCGATTCCTCAAGAGATTCTATATTGTGCCTCACGTGATCTGATTCTAGCAGTTACCTGATGATTGTAAAGAGGGCGAGGGAAAACGACGTTCAATGCCACCCAAGACCGCTTTCGGGAAATCCCAGGGATGGGGCTTGGCGCCCCGAAGGCACGACATGCCCGCCACGCCCCGGCGGGCGCTGATTCGATTCAAACAGGGGCAGAAAGAAATCACAAACGATCAAAAAGCGCACGTTTTGCCTTACCCATCTTACCCCAAATCGCCCCTCACGGCTTGCCTTCGCCCTCGCCTCGGACGCAGCGGAAGCCCACGAATCCGTGCACGTCGCGGCCGAAACAGGCGTCGGTGTAGCCGGGGTTTTCGTCGAGGCGGTAGGCCGAGCGGCACTTGTCGGCCCGCGAGTTCCAGCACCCGCCGCGCAGTACCCGCGTCTCGGTCTTCTCGGGGCCGCGCGGGTCCTTCCCGGGCGACTGCTTGTAATAGTCCTCCTGGTAGAAGTCGTTGCACCACTCCCACACATTGCCATACATATCATAGAGGCCCCACGGGTTCGGCTTCTTTTGGCCCACGGGGGCCGGCCGCCGGGCGCCGGAGTCCTTGAACCACGCGTACTCGCCCAGCGGGGCGGGGGCGTCGCCGAAGGCGTACTCCGTCTCGGTGCCCGCCCGCGCCGCGTACTCCCACTCGGCCTCAGTGGGCAGGCGGTAGCCGTCGGCCGCGAAGTCGCACCGCCACGTCGCCGGGTCGTACGCGGGTGCGAGGCCCTCGAGGCGGCTGCGCGCGTTGCAGTACTCGGCGGCGTCCTTCCAGCGGATCTGGTCGACGGGCGCCTTGGGATCAGTCCAGCGCGAGGGGTTGCGGCCCACGCGCTTCTCGAACTCCTCCTGCGTGACCTCGAACTGGTCCATGAGGAAGGGGCTCACGGCGACGCGGTGCGGCGTTTCGTCGGGCTCGCCGCTGGTCCTGCTGCCCATGAGGAACGTGCCGCCGGGGATCGCGACCATCGCCACGCCGCTCTTCGACGTGACGACGGCCGCCGCGCCGCCGGCGCCCGTCGCCGCAGGCTGCTGGGTGCACGATGCGGCGAGCAGGGCGGCGAACAGAGCCGCTGCGATGGACGCGCCACGAGGAATCCGGCGCGGCAGGTCGGGAGACCCGCCGCGCAAATCGGTGCGCATATCGCCGGGCCGTGGCATGCGTGGCATCTCCATTACTTATCTTCCGGCGGCAGCCAGTCGTAGTCCCAGTGGTGGCCGATGAGGCCGGGCGGGCTCAGCGTGATCGTTTCGCCGTCGGCCACGCGCACGATACAGATGGGGCTATGCACCTTCCACGATCCCAGGTGCGGAATCCTGACGAACGCGATGTACCGCCCGCAGTGCGACCACCGGCCGCACGGGTCCTGCCCCAGCTTCTCCTTCGGCAGCGTCGTGATCTTGCCGTCGGTGGCGTCGGGCAGCGACGGGTCGAAGCGGCGGACGGCCAGGCTGTCGCCGGCGTTCCAGCAATGCCACCGGCCGTCGGGCGAGAATGCCGGGTGGCACTCGCCGGCCTTGATCGGGTGGTTGGGAAGTTTCCGGACCGCGCCGCCGTCGGCCGGCATGATGTCGATCGTGTACTCCTGGCCCAGGTACTTGCGGATCTCGAAGATGAACCACTTGCCGTCCTGCGAGAGGTCGAGGATGTCCACGCGCTTCGACACGGGCACGGGCTTGTCTTCCTTGCCCGTCTCCATGTCGGTGTAGAGGAGGCCCTTTTTCTCGCACGACACGGTGCGCTTGGAGTCCGGCGCCCAGACGTACCCGCCGCCCGCCTGCCGGATCTTGAGCGTCTTCGCGTCAACGAGGAAATCGCCATAGTTGAATGTGAACCACCGGCCGTCGGGCGAGACGCGCGGCTTGGTCTCGTCTTTCTCCGGCGTGGTCGTGAGCGGCTTCAGGCCCGTGCCGTCGGCGTTGATGAGATAGAGGTCGCGCGGCAGGTACTCGCCCTTGGCGGTCGGCGGCTTGTCGGGGTGGAGGGCGATGACCAGGCGGTAGCCCGTCTGCCGCAACTCCTCCTTGAGGTCCTTGATCGCGGGCGCCGCGAACGGGTCGCACTTCGGCGGCATGTCCCACTTGGCGCGCAGGTCGGGCTTGTCTTCGCCGAAAGCGGCGCTCCCGAGGCACACGACGGCGAGGACGGGTAGGGCAAGTGCGATGATCGTATGAAAACGTTTCATCGACGGCTCCTTTCACGTGACGCGGTGGCAGCGCAAGGCGGTTCACGTCTACTTCTGTAACGGATTTTGCGCGGCGGGTCTCCCGACCCGCCGCGCATACCGCATTCTCTGGGCGCCAAAGTTATATCGGACGCGGTGGGTCGGGAGACCCACCGCGCAAATTCTCGGCGTACTACTCCCGCACCTCCAGCACCACGACCGAGTCGATCGCGTCCGGCGCCTTCGCGGGGAGCGCCACCACCGTGCCGGCGGCCGTCGCCTCGACCTTCAGGGCCGCGTGCGCAGCGTCGGCCAGCAGATACGCCTTCGCCACCTTGCCCGCCTTGGCGGGGATCTCCAGCGAGCCGCCGGCGGGCCAGTCGAAGACGTGCGCGTACACGCGGCCGGCCTTGCGGGTGAAGCGGCCCCACTTCGGCTGCTCGCACGGGCTCGGCTGCGTGGCGTAGATCGCCTCGCCATTCACTTTCAACCACTGCCCCATCTGGCCAAGGCGTTCGACGCTCGGCTGCGGAATGACCCCCTCGGCGGTCGGGCCGACGTTCAGCAGGAAGTTGCCGCCCTTCGACGCGATATCGACCAGCTTGCGAATGAGGTCTTCGGCCGATTTCCAGTTGTGGTCGCTCTCGCGGAAGCCCCAGTTGTCGTTCAGCGTCATGCAGGTTTCCCAGTCGTAGCCGAGGCCGGTGGCCGGGATCTTTTGCTCGGGCGTGCCATAGTCGCCGTCCTCGGGCTTCGACTTCCCGACGCGGTTGTTGATGATGAGGTCGGGCTTGAGGCCCCGGCAATACGCCTCCAGGTCGCGGCCGTCTTCCTGCGTCCACCAGTCCACCCACTGGCCGTCGAAGAAGAGGACCGCCGGGTCGTACTGCGTGATGAGTTCGCGCAATTGCGCCTTCATGTAGGCCACGTACTTCGCCTTGTCGAGCGCGATGTTGAAGCGGAAGGCGGACTGGCCCTTCTTGTCGGGGTTGTTCGCGAGGGCCGGGTGATGCCAGTCGAGCTGCGAGTAGTAGAAGCCGAACTTGAGGCCCGCCCGCTTGCAGGCCGCCGCAAGGTCCTTCATCGGGTCCTTGCCGTACGGCGTCGCCCGGACGATGCTGTAATCCGTCTGCTTCGTGTCGAACATGCTGAACCCATCATGATGCTTTGACGTGATGACCATGTACTTCATGCCGGCGCCGGCGGCCGTGCGGGCCCACTCGTCGGCGTTGAACTTCACGGGGTTGAACTGTCGGGCGAACGGCTCGTAGTCGGCCCGCGCCAGCAGCGCGTCGCACATGATCCACTCGGCCCCATGCTTGGGGGCGATCTCCTCGCCCTTGTACTTGCCGCCGAGGACCGCGTACATCCCCCAGTGAATGAACATGCCGAACCGGGCCTCGCGCCACCACTTCATGCGGGCATCGCGCGCCGCCGGCGTTTCCGCCACGGCCTTCGGAAGGGCGGCGGTCGCCGGCGCCAGCGCATCGGCGGCCTCCAGGCGGGCCAGCGGGCCAGCGAGCAGGGCAAGACCCAGGACACAAAGCAGGGCGGGGCGGCGTCGTTTCATGCGAGGAACCTCCGTTTCCAATGGCGCGGCGGCCCGTGCTTGGACCGCCGACATTAGTCTACTGGCTTGCAGCAGCGGGGTAAACAGGGTGTGGGGCGATTATTATGTAGGGTGGGTGCTCTGCACCCACGCGGTCGTTGTTGTTTTGTTGTCATGCGGGGCGTTCACGGTGGCCGGCGCGCGACCGCGGTTCGCGGCGTTTTACGCGTGGGTCCGGCGGATCCACCCTACATTGCCGAGCCGACCGCCGGTTACTTGAAGGCCGGGTCGTTGCAGCCCTCCTTGGCCCACCAGGCGCGCCAGAGCTGCGGGTCGGGGCCGAAGGTCTGGCCGGTCATTTTGTACAGCGATTGGACGATGGTTTCTCTGGAGAGCCGCGTTTGGTCCGAGAACTTATCGACATTCAGGTGCTTGAAGTCGTCGTCGAAGCATTCGATCAGGCCGGCCACGGCGTCTTTACGCTTGAACTCCCCCAACGCGCGCATGGCTGCTCGGAGAACGCAGCCGTCGCGGTCATTCTTCGCGACCTTGACAAGGAAGGGTACGGCCCGAGGATCGTGTAGTTCCGCTAACTCATCAGCGATTTTATAGCGATTGTCATAGTACAGGCGAGGGTCGATCATGAGTTCACAGAGGGCCGGCACCGGGTCGGCGTTCTCCAAGCGGGCGAGGGCCACGCGAATCTCGCTGTTTGGATCTTCTCCTTGGCTGCTTGGCGGCTCCCGAAACTCAGTTGTGAGCAGGTGCCGGAGCGGTTCAATGGCCCGGGGATCGCCGATCTGGCCCAGGGCCGCGATCGCTTCACGGCTGTGCAGCCGGTTCAGCAGCGCGGGCACGGCCGCCTTGGCCTTCATCTCGCCAAGGGCCTCTGCAAGCGGGTCGCCCCGCTCACTCTTGCCATCGATCTTACCGAGGGCCTCGATCAGGGCCGGCACGACCCGTGGGTCGTCCTTGAACTGCTTCATTGCCCAGATGAGATTCCCGTCCGCTTCCTGCTTCTCCTGCACGTGGCTCTCGAAGGCCGCCAAGAGGACAGGCACGGCCCGGGCATCCCCGATCATGCCCAAGGCCCGGGCGGCTTGGGTTGACTTCTGCCGGCGCACCAGGTCCATCAGGACCGGCACTGCCTCACGAGCCTTGGTCAGGCCTAGGTCAACCGGAAAACCCGTCCCTTCGGCAACCGACGAGACCGTCTCCGGTTCATCGCTCCGTCGGTCCGTTCCCCTGAAATCGAGCCGCCGGGAGTCGCGGAGCGCAGCGATCATGGCGTCGCGAACCCACGGCGGCACATGATATGCTGGTGTGTGCCGCCAGTTGAACCCGCAATGCCCCAAGGCGCCAAAGGCGAACTCAAGCGTTCTGTAACGGGTGATCTGGCATTGTTCGACAATGAATGCCTTGCCGTCCTCGTCCCCGTGCCCTGCCGCCAGGGCGGCGTAATAGAACTTCAGCGGCAGGTCTTGCTTCTCCGCCCGCATTCGGCGCATCATCTCGCGGCCGACCTCGGCCGGCCGGTACCGGTCTAACGCATCCGAAAGGTTGCGGTTATAGATCCACGCCCGACCGAATTGATCCCCTCGATCAGGCGTATTGCCATAGGGATAGATGCCGCCCGACGGGCCCAGGAAATCCGAGTGGACGAAATCCGGGAGGTAGTCCGGCAAGGGATCGGCGCCGCGGGGGCCATCTTCCCATACCCACTGCGCATCATTTGAAACCATGGGATAGGGCGGCGTTTCAAGGCGGCCGGTCCAACTGCCTGTCGTACGGGGTGTGCCCGCCGAAGCCTTGGCAGTGACGGGCGAAGGCGCCTCGCCTAGGCGGGCCTCCGACGCGGTGAGCGTGACCCTGATCGCCCGGGCGATGTCGGGCATTTCGCGCAAGTCATTGTTACACTGGACCAGGCAGGTCTGCCCGGGCTGCAGGGTCAGCCGTTTCGGCTTAACAAGCTTCTGCCATTCATCGCTAGGATCGGGAGGCGGGACCTTTTGCCACCCCTCGGACGTCAGCCATTCCACATCGACATGGTAGCCGGGGCCTTCGTGGCCAAGGGTGCCGCCCGGCACCGTGAGCGGCGCCGCAGAAGTGTTCTGGAGCAAGATGAAGATCGGGGTCCGGTTATCGAATCGCTCGATTCTGGCTTTGAGGCCCCCGACGGGCTCCGACCAGCGAAGCCGGGCAGCCGAGGCTTCGGCCAAGGCAGGGCTAACGGGCGGGGGTTGCTGCGCGGTGGTGGCAGGGACGGACGTTTGTGTAGCCTTGCTGCACGATGCCGCCAAGAGAGGCAGCGCAAGGCACGCGAGGAAACATGCTTTCGCAATCGCACGCATCATGGTCCTCCCCTCCCGGCGCGGGCCGGCTTGTAGGACGTACGAGTCATAGGAAATATAACAACGTGTCGGCCGGGGGGATAGGGTCTTTTTTCGCGCCACGGCGCGGCGGGTGCGGAGACCCGCCGCGCAAAATCTGGGAAGCAGCGCTATCATAGTAAACATGTACGGGCGGACGGGCGCGGCTCAATCGTACAGCCACTGGGCCGGGCGGGTATCGTCGTTGGGGTTGGTGACGAGGGTGGCGGCGAAGATGCGGAGGCGGTCGTTCTTCGGCAGCGTGAGCGTGGCCGCGTTCTTCGGCACCTCGATCCGGTACTTGAACAGGTAGCAGAAGACGTACGGCTCGTTTTTGCCATCCTTATCATGCCGATGCGTTCCGACCCACGCGATGGGGTCGCGCTTGAGGAACGCCGGCGCGATGCGGCTCAAGTCCTCCACGACCTGGCCGCCGACCACGCGGCTGTCCCACTGGCCGACGAGGCCCGTCCAGCTCTGGATCGTCAGGTCCACGGGCCGGTCGTCGACGAGGAACGCGGCCTTGACGTCATCGGGGCCGGCCGCCGCCGCGAGCAGATAGAGGTGCTGATGCGTTCCCTGCGGCAGGGCGATCTGCTGGCCGGTGCAGGCGAGGGCGTTCTTGGTCCCTGCGGCGCGCGAGCCCAGGGCGAACTGGATCCCCTCGCTCACGATCGCGGGCGGCCAGAGCTCGGCGGGGATCGCGTGGCCGGACCCGTCGAAATCGCCGCCTTTCTGCTCGTTATCGGCGCTCACGACGTCGAGGTCGAGGGCCAGCGGCAGCGGCCGCGACACCGGCGCCTCCAGGCGGGCCGGCGGCGCGGTGAGCTTCACGGCGAAGGTGCGCGGCTGGTACGGGGTGAAGTCGGCCACAAGGTCGCCGTCCTCGATCGCGGCCGGACCCACGGGCTGCTCCGACCCGTTGACCTCGCGGGCCCCCAGCAGGCCGCCACAGAATGACACATGGACATCCTGTGCCGGCCGGCCGGCGGTCTCGACGAGGCGGATGATGACCTCGTCGGTCAGCTCGGCCTTCTTGATCGCGCGGACGGCCACCTGCGGCGTGTCGAGCGAGACGAGCGAGAATGTTTTTCCGAGCGGCCCCTCGTGCATCGGCGCCTGGAACGCCAGCAGCGGCTGGTTCATCCGCGCGGCCTCCCACGGCACGGCGCTGCGCCAGTCGCCCTTGTGGCCGCAGACGGCGTACAGCAGCCGGTGGCGGCCGATGTCCTGCGTGGCCTGGTCGGTGTACGACTCCGGCCCCGTGACGGGCGTGTGCAGGAGCGTGAGGCGCAGCGTCTGGTCGGCCGGCTTGTCCCAGCCGTACTTGCAGTCATTGAGGACCGCCACGCCGTAGGTGCCGTCGGGGTCGGTGATGTCGGCCCACTGCTGCGCGGGCACCTCGTACAGCTTCGGCGTGTTGGTGGTGCGCTCGACGGCGCCCCAGCCCAGGTCGTACGTGGCCAGCGGGTTGGCCACGGTTAGCGGGAAGGTGGCCTTGAGCAGGGTGCCGAGCGATTTCCATTGAAGGGTCGTATCGAACTCGACGCGGGCCTCCGACCCGCCCGACGCCAGCCGCACACGCTGGATGAACGTGCTGCCCTCGACCTCGCGTTCGATCTCGAGGGCCACGCGCGCGGGGCCGTTCTCGACGATGCGCACCTTCGCCGGGCCGCCGACGAGGCGCCGGGGGGCGGCGTCGATGTCGCTACGCATGATCTCCCACGCGGGCCAGGTTATTGAGCGATCGTCGAACATCTGGAGGCGGAGCGGCCCGGCCAGGAGTTCGCGGTTGGCCTCCTTGTCGCGCAGGCTCGAAACGTCGCCGCCGGGGCTGATGCGGACGACGTAGCGGTCGTTTTCGACCGACGATTCCGAGACCCGCAGGCCCGTCTGGAGCGCGCACGGCGTCTCCGCCGCGCGGACGTCGTACACGGCGAAGCCGACGGGCGCCACCTCGGCCAGGAAGAGGATGCGAACGGCGTCGCCCTCGGTGCCCAGGACCTGGGAGGCGACCTCGTGGCCCTCGGCGTCGTACACGCGCACGGCGGGCGGCATGTGGCCGGGCATGCGGACGAGCGCCTCGACCGGGTCCTCGCGCAGGATCGAGAGCGGGTTGTAGACGACGACGGTGGCGCCTTCGCCGCGCGTATCCAGGCCGCGGGCCACGGCGCCGGCGGCGTCGGCGGCGACCTCGGAGAACTGGTTCAAGGAGATAATTTCATCATTCCACGAGATCGTGTAGGCCCGGGGGATGCACGTCCCCGGCAGGTCGTCGTGGAACTGGTGCCAGAGGAACCGCGTCCAGGCCTCGGTAAGCTTGCCCCGCGGGTAGGGGCTGCCGCCGAGCCAGTCGGCGACGACCGAGGCCCGTTCGGCGGCGTCGGCCAGGAGTTCGTTGCGGCGGTTCCACCGCTTCATCGCCGCCTGCGACGTGTAGACGCCCGTGCCGTGGGTGGTCAGCAGGAGCTCGCCGCGATAGCGCGGCAGGCGGGCTATTTGGTCGGGCGCGAGTGTCCGGAAGAGGGCGTCGGGCGGGGAACTGACGACCCGGATCGGCCCCGTGCCGGCGATGCTCTTTTCGAGCCATTCGACGGACTTCTCGAGCGGCGCGCCGCCGCGGTCGCCGACGCCGTAGAACATGAGGGCCGCGAAGACGCCCGACTGCTGGCCCTCGTGCTCGATGCGGGCCAGCCACTCGGGGCTTCGGCTCAGGTCCTCGTGAATCTCGGTCATGTAGTTGCCGGGGTTGAGCGCGGCCGCCAACTCCGAGCCGTCCACGCCTTCCCAGACGCCGAGGTCGAACGGAATGCCGGCGGCGGAGCCCCACGTCAGCTTCTGCGTCGTGAAGCAGCAGAGGCCCGCGTGCCGCGCGATCGTGGGCAGGGCGAAGCCGTAGCCGAACGAGTCGGTGAGGAAGACGTCGCAGCTTGTCCGCGCGAACTCACGCCGGAAGAACGCGTTGCCGTAGACGATCTGCCTGAGGAGCGACTCGGGCGAGGGCAGGTTCACGTCGCAGGAATCCAGCGTCGCCCCGGAGACGAACCAGCGGCCGGCGGCCACGTACCCCTTCAGCTTCGCGTACTCCCGCGGGTAATACTCCTTGGCCAGCATGTACCGCCACGCGCCTTCCCACCCCAGAACGTAGTGCGGGTACTTTTCGAACAGGCGGAAGTTGTAGCGGAGCGTTCCCGGGATGTAGCCGCGGATGGTGTCCTGAACGGTCCACCGCCATTGCGTGTCGAGGTGGGGGACGGCGACGACGTAGAGGGCGCGGTCGCGGCGGAGATCGACCGGCCGCGGCTCTTCACTTCGCACCGGCCGCGCGAAGAAGAGCGTTGCCGCCACCAGGACCAGGCTCAGTAAGACCGAACGTTTCATGAGGCGCCCCTGCCACCCGGCCTACGGCCTGGCCGGCGTCGGTGGGGCGGCGTGGGGCGGGTCGGCCGCCGCGGCCTTGAGGTCCTGCGGGCCGGCGACCGCGACGCGGACCTTGACGCCCGAGTTGATGCGGCCGTCCTTGTTGTCCAGCACCAGCCGCACGCGGAACGTGTTGGACGCGGCGTCGGCGACCTCGTTGACGATGTCGACCTTGGCCGTCACGGTCTGGGGCTTGGGCTCGAGGACTCGGATCGGCAGCGTCTGGCCGGGGCGGAAGACGCCGAGCATCCGCGCGGGCGGATGGATGATGACGAAGAGCGAATCGGTCACGGCCAACTGGGCCACGATGTCGAGCGGCTGAACGGCCTCGCCCACTTCCTTCACCATCTTCGTGACCACGGCGTTATACGGCGACCGGATGTGCCTGTGATCGAGATTGACCTTGGCGGCCTCGAGGTCCATGCCGGACTTCTGGCGGGTTTTTTTGGCGACCTCGTACTTGCAGCGGGCGACCTCGGCGGCCAGTTCTTTCTGGTGCTGGAGGAGTTCGGCCTCAACGCCCTGCGACGACAGTTCCTTGGCGATGCGGGCCTCGTACAGGGCCTCGTCCCACGTGGCCTTGGCGGAATCCTCGTCGGACTTGTCCTCGGCAATGAGGGTGGCGGCGCGAACGGAGATCGCTTCCATCGTGTCTTCAAGCGAGACGACCATGTCGCCCGTGGCCACGCGGCTGCCTTCGTCGACGGCCCGCGACTTGATGATGCCGCCGACGGCCGCCGCCAGGTTGATTATCTTCGACGGCTGCGTGAAGATCTCCTCGGTGAAGCCTTCGCCGGTGCCTTCCGCGGCCGACGGGGCCGGCGCCAGGGCGCCGTGCAGTGCCGGCGGCATGGCGACCAGCGCGAGGGCGATAAGGGCCCACTTCCAGTTCATGTCCGGATCCTCCTTGAAACGTCAGGGTACGATCTTCCGTCGGCCTTACAGCCTGTCGCTGCGTTTGTGGCCGCTCCAGGGCAGCCACATGGGGCTGCCCCTACGTTTGCAATTCGTGTGGCCGCTCCAGGGCAGCCACATGGGGCTGCCCCTACGTTTGCGATTCGTAGGGGCGGCCCCGTGTGGCCGCCCGCCGTGTCCGGCCATAGTGCTAAACGCGTGTCGCCGGTCCGCGTTACTGGGTGACGAGCTTCTCTTTTCCTTGCTCGGGCACCGGGTACGGCTCGCGCGGCACGGCCACGGGAGAGGTCGGGGCGGCGGCGGGCGTTGCCGGTGTCGAGGGCGTTGTCGCCGGCGCCGCCGGCGGCGGCACCGGCATGGTCCTGGTCTCGGGCTTCATGGTGCCATACTTCAGGCCCATCGGCCGCGGATGGTTGGGCGTGCCCTCGGGCTGGAAGATCACGACGCCCTGGTTTTCGAGGAGCGTGCCCTGGGCGCGGGCGAGCGAGACGAGTCCGAGGTTGAAGTTCAGCAAGGCCCGCAGGTAATCGCGCTCGGCGTTGGCAAGCGTTTCCTGGGCCCGCAGGAGTTCATCGTTCGTGGACTGGCCGAGTTCGAAGCGGGTCCGCTCGCCGCGCACCGTGCGTTCGGCGGCGATCTTACCCTGGAGGGTCGCATCGACCTCGGCGCGGGCCTCCTGGATCGCGCGCACGGCCAGGTTGACGTCCTGCGTGGCCTTGGCGACGGCCTGGTCGAGTTCCACGAGCGACTGCTCGTACTGAAGGGTCATCTTGCGCCACGTGGCGTCGGCGGCGCGGTTGCCGAGGGGCAGCTCGAACTCGAAGCCGGCGGTCCAACTGTCATACTCTTCGAAGCTCTGGTGTCCCACGGCGGTGTTGAAGTTCTTGGCGAGGGCGTTGGCCTGGTACTTGGCGTTGGCGTCGAGCTTGGGCAGGCGGTCGGTGTTGGCGACGTCGGTGCGAATGCGGTTCACGTTCACGGCCAGGCGCGCGTGCTCGATCTCCGGCCGCCGCGCGATGGCGGTGGCGATGGCCTCGGCCCGGTTGATGTCGATGACGTAGATCTGCGGGGCGTCGGTCGGGAGGATGCGGAGGGTGCCCGAGAGCGGCAGGTCGGGCGCGTTCATGAGGAGCTTCAGGCGGTCCATGTCGTCGCGGGCGGCGTTTTCGGCCCGGAGGACGTCGGCATGCCGCAGGGCCACCGCGGCCTGGGCGCGGTTGAGGTCGACCTCGGCCGAGACGCCCTTGGCGCGGCGGGCGGTCTCGCGGCGGAGGACCTCGGCCGCAAGCTCCATCGAGACCTTCGACACGCGGACCGATTCCAGGTCGAACGCCAGTTGCCAGTACGCGTTGACCACCGTGGCGACGACGTCCATCACCTTCGCCCGGAAATCCTGGAACGTGATGCCCGAGTTCAGGTTCGCCACGCGGATGGGCGCCGTGTTGTAGTCGATGCCGGCGCCCCGCAGGAACGGCTGGGCGAACTCGAAGTTCAGCGCCGTGGCGTACTGCGGATCCGGCACGACGAAGACGCTGTTGGACTTGAGGTTCTGCGACGACTGGTAGACGGCAAACGTGCCGCCGGTCGGCACCTTGCTCTTCATGCCGCCCTGGAAACTCCAGGTGTCCTGGATGAGGACCGTGTCCTTGGCGACGCCGGTATCGAGCAGGCTCTGCGTCGGCCGGTTCATGCGGCCGAACGAGGTCGTGAGGAACACGCTGGGGTCGAACACGGCCTCGGCCACGGTGATGTCCTGCTGGGTCTCGGGCGGCTGGAACCCGGCGATCTGGATATCGTGGTTGCCGGCGAGCGCGCGGCGGACGGTCTCGATGACCGCCAGGTGGACCGTGCCATCCGCAGGCGCAACGGCCGGCGCAGCGGCGGTCGGCGGCGCGGGCGCCTCCGGAACCTGACTCACCGTGCCCGCGTGGGCCTGGGAGGCCTGGTAGCTCTTATAGACCTCCTGGGTGATCCATTCGTCGGTCTGCGTGGCGGGCCGCGAGCAACCCGTGACGGCGAGAGCGCCCAAGGCGACAACGAGCCACCATCCCAATCGTCTCGGTTGCAGCACGCTCAGCACGTGGCTCTTTGCCTCCCTGGAGAAAACGATGCCGAGATGGTACCTGCGGCGGAGGGGTTTTTTCAAGCTTTATTCGACCACGACCCCGCCGACAAACCGCTTGCAATATGTCCCCTGAGGCAGTATTCTGCTGCTTCGGAAGTGACCCAATCCTCGGAAAAGGAGCCTTGCATGGCAGCGAAGAGCGACGCCGGCGTTCCGAACGAGAAACCGCCCGAAGTGCACGCTACGGCCCAGACGAATGCGGATCAGCAGGTGCGCATCCGCTTCGACGAGCAGAATCTGCGGACCAGCTACGCCAACAACGTGCGCATCAACGCGACGGCCGATGAGGTCCTGCTCGATTTCGGCCTCCTGGGCCCCTACAGCGGGCCGGGCCAGACGCCGGGGCAGGCCGAGTTCGTCTTTACCGTGGGCGAGCGGATCGTCATGAACTTCTTCCAGGCCAAGCGGTTGGCGCTGGCGCTCGGCCAGTTGATTCGCCGCCACGAAGAGCAGTTCGGCGAACTGGAACTGGACGTCACCAAGCGCCGCAGGCCGACGACCTGATGCCTGTCGCTCGTGAGTTGACCGCCGATGACCACTGAAGGGACCGAGACGTCGCGATCCGTCCCCGAGACCGTCCAGTTGACCACGGTCGAGGTCATTGACCGCCTTAGCCGCTACGAGGGTCCGCCGCAGCAGTTCCTCGCCCATCTCCTGGCTGTTCAGTGCCAGATTGGCGCGGCCTCGGGCGGGGCGATCCTGCGCAGCGGCCCCGAAGGCGTCGTCGACATCCTGGCGGCGTACCCGGCGCTCTCGCAGAGTGCGCCGCTGCCGGTCTGGCTGGCGATGGCCGTCGAATCGTTTACCGAGATCCTTTCGGCCAACGCCACGATCGTCAAGTCGCTTCACTCGCCCGAAGACCTCTACGGCCAGCCGCCGAGCCGGCACCTCATCATGGTGCCGCTGCGCAGCTCGGCCGAGGTGCGCACCCTCTCGGTGTTCCTCGTCGAGACCCGCGACGTCAACATCGTCGTGGCATCGCGCGACCGGCTGGAACTGACCGCCAGCCTCCTCAGCCTGTACGAAATGCGGCTGATGTTGCAGAAGCGCCAGATGGACCTGCGCCGGTTCCGCCAGGCCATGGAGACGCTGGCGGCCGTCAACGAGCACGAGGAGTTCGCGGGCCTCGCGATGTCGCTGTGCAACGAGATCGCGTCGCGCTGGCAGTGCGACCGCGTGAGCGTCGGCTTCCTCAAGGGCCGCTACGTCAAGATGCGCGCGATGAGCCACACCGAGAACTTCAGCCGCAAGATGAAGGTCGTCCAGGATGTCGAAGCTGCGATGGAAGAGTGCGTCGACCAGGACATCGAGGTGTACTTCCCGGCGTCGCCCGAGGTCACCTTCATCAGCCGCGCCGCCGGCGAGTTGTCGCGGCAGCACGGGCCGCTGGCGGTGCTGAGCTTGCCGTTGCGCCGTGGCGGGAAGGCCGTGGCCGTGCTGACGCTCGAGCGCCCGGCGGACAAGCAGTTCACGGTCGAGGAGGTCGAGGCGCTGCGGCTGATGGCCGACCTTGTAACGCCGCGGTTGGCGGCGCTCGAGGAGCACGACCGCTGGATTGGCGGGCGGCTGGTCCAGGACATTCGCAAGCTGGCCGCGGTGGCCGTGGGCCCGAAGCACACATGGATCAAGCTGGCCGTGATCGTCATCGCGGGTATTCTCCTGTTCGCGTTCCTCGTCAATGGCGAGTACCGCGTTGAGGCGCCGTTCGTGCTCGAGCCGATCGAGGCCCAGGTGGTTCCGGCGCCGTTCGACGGTTTCATCGAGAAGGTCAACGTGCTGCCCGGCGATACGGTCGAGGGCGGAAAGACCGTGCTGGCGACGCTCGACACGATCGAGCTGCGCCTGCGCCTGGCCTCGGCCAAGGCCGAGCGCCTGGCCTACCAGAAACAGGCCGCCGCGGCCGCCGGCGAGGACAAGACCGCCGAGGCCCAGATCGCCATGGCCCAGGCCGACCGCATCGCCGCCCAGATCGACATTCTGCAGTTCCAGATCGATCGTGCGGCCATCACGTCGCCCATCAGCGGCGTGGTCACCCTGGGCGACCTGAAGCGCCAGATCGGCGCCCCCACGAAACTCGGCGAAACGCTCTTCGAAGTGGCGCCGCTCGAGGCGCTGCGGGCCGACCTCTCGGTGACGAACGATGAAGTGGCCGACGTTGGCGTGGGCCAGGAAGGCGAACTTGCCACGGCGTCGTATCCCGACCAGCGCATCGCGTTCGTGGTGGAGCGCATCAACCCGATGTCGGAAGTGGTGGAGAAGGAGAACGTCTTCAAGGTTCGCGTCCGCCTGAAGTCCACCCCGTTGTGGATGCGCCCCGGCATGGAAGGCCTGGCCAAGGTCGATGCGGGCGAGCACTGCTATGCCTGGATCTGGAGCCGCAAGGCCATCAACTGGGTCCGCATGAAGTTGTGGTTGTAGTGACGAGGGCTCACGCGTGCCTGTCGATCGTCCGACCTTCAGCGAATCGTGGTATCGCGTGGCCGAACTCCGGCCGCGCCTCCGGAGCACCGTCCAGACCCATCGCCAGCACTTCCGCGGCCAGACGTGGCACGTCGTTCAGGATCCGTCCAGTAACCAGTTCTTCCGCCTGAACGACGAGGCGTACCGTTTCGTGGCCTTGCTCGACGGCCGCCGCACCATCGCCGAGGTCTGGAAGATTTGCAACGAGCAGGGCGGCGACGGGGCGCCCACCCAGGGCGAGGCCATCCAGCTTCTTGGCCAGCTCTACACGTCGAACCTCCTGGCCGGCGACTTGCCGCCCGACGCCGAGAGCCTCCTCAACCGCTACCGCCAACGCATCACGCGCGAGGTGCAGGGCTACCTGTCGAACCTGCTCTTCATCCGCATCCCCGTTTACGATCCCGACCGTTTTCTGGATCGCACCCTGGGCCTCGTGGGCTGGTTGTTCTCGGGCTGGGGGGCGCTCCTGTGGTTCGTGCTGGTGGGGACGGGCCTTTTCTTCATCGCCGGCCGCGTGGGCGACCTCGTCAAGGAGTCGCCCGGCATTCTCGACCCGACCGGCATCCCGCTCCTCTACGCGAGTTTCGTGCTGATCAAGATCTTCCACGAGTTCGGTCACGCGTACTCGTGCAAGAAGTTCGGGAGCGAGAGCGGCTCGGGCGGCGAAGTCCACGTCATGGG
>PMZT01000090.1:0-11789 GCA_003170085.1 Planctomycetia bacterium
CGGCAGGCGTATTCCCACTCCGCCTCCGTCGGCAGGCGGACGGCCTGGCGGGTCTTCTCGGAGAGTTTCTTACAAAACTCCGTGGCATCGTTCCAGAAAACCATCTCCACCGGATTTGCCGGGCCCTTGAATTTGCTCGGATTCGTGCCCATAATCGCCTCGTACTGAATCTGGGTCACTTCAGTCACGCCCATGTAGAAGGGCTTTGAGAGGGTGACCTCGTGCTGCGGGCTCTCATTCTTGCCACGCCCCTTTTCAGAATCCGGCGACCCCATCATGAATCTTCCGGCTCGGATGAGGACCAGTTTCATCGTGACCCCGCCGCCAAGATCGAGGTTCAATTCCTTGGCCGGTTCCGCTTGCTGATTCGCCATGACATGCCCCCTTGTCTGGAAAGGACTGGTTTCTTCAGTGTGCAGCACCGACCGGCCTCGCGCCGGACGGGAACTTCGGCACGGACGCTTCCAAAGTGATTGAGCCGTGCATGATCCTATACCTCTGGAGGACCGAAGGATTATTCTATGACCGCAAGATGCGAGTGCAACCGTTTTCCCGGACAGCCAGCAACCCTTCCGCAGCGGGTGCGGAGACCCGCCGCGCAATGTTGAGTCCAGCCTGAAGGGCTGGGACGTAACAGCCATGGGCAACGCCCATGGTTTCCGGGGGTCGCGGGCACAAGTCATAGAAATGTCGGGCTTTGAGTGCCGAAGGCACGCCAGATAATAGCCCACAGCGTAAGCTGTGGGTGAACGAGAGGCCAAGGGTTCTGTTCTTCTTTGTCCGTTTGAGCCCCGGTACGGGGCGACAGAAATCCTTCTGTCGCCCCTTCTCAGGGGCTCCAAAAGAAACAGAAAGACAACTCCGTAAACCCTCTGCCCACCCACAGCTTACGCTGTGGGCTATTTTCTTTGCGCCCCTGTCCGGGGCTGGCACGATCTGCAGCCGCACCCTCATTTGGCGCGCCACCCAAAACAAACTTGCACGTTCGCGGCGGCAAGGGATAATCAGGGCGCGACGCATCGAGGGGGGCCGTCGCAACCGCCGTACGCACCTCTCACGAAAGGGGGCCGTCATGTTCTGCCCGAAATGCGGTAAGGACAATGCAGCCGAGGCGCGGTTCTGCAACGACTGCGGCCAGGAGATGGCCACGGCCGCGGCCGAGGTTCTGTCACCGCTGCCGCCGGTGTCGCCGCAGCCCCAATCGCAGGCGCCGCGTCCGGGGCCGCAGTGGCAGCCGCCGCTTCCTCCGGCGCCGCCCGCGAGGAAGGGCCGGGGCGGCCTCATCACGTGTCTGATCATCGTGGCCATCGTGGCGGCGCTCGGCATCCTGCTGGTCATCGGGCTGGCCCTCTTCGGGTTCCTCATGTTGGAAGGGAAGTCGAGCCGCATTGAACCGGCGAGTGTGATGATGCCCGCACCCGAGCCGGCCCATCCCGACAGGTTTGCCGGCCCTGCCACGACAAGCGACGGTTCGCCCACCGCCGCGACCTCGCCCGACAAGTTCGCCGGCCCGGCGGTGGAGTCCGTCGGGGGACAGAGAAAATAGGGGCGACCCGATGGGGCCGCCCCTGCGATGGACTTCATGAGTGCTGCGCGCCGGCTTCCAGGCACCTGTCAGTCTTATTACGACAACGCAACCATTCAGGTTTAGCGCGGCGGGTCGGGAGACCCGCCGCGCTAAGCCGCAAGTTGCGCTGTCGTCTTATTCAAGCGTCCAGAGCACCAGCGAGTCCTGGTCCTTCACGAAGATGCGCTTGCCGGAGACGACCGGGTGCGCGTAGGTGGGCGTCTCGGCCACCTTGTACTTGGCCAGTTCGGTGAACTCCTTGTCGCCGGGCTTGAAGACGACGAGTTCGGAGTTGCTGGGCAGGAGCATGAGGCACGTGCCGGCGTCGAGGATGGCCGCAAAGTTGCCCTGGCCGCGCTTGGTCGCGTCGGTCCAACACATCTTGCCGGTCTCGGCGTTCACGCAGTAAAGGCTGCCCTTGTCGGAGTAGCCGTAGAGAAGGCCGTCCTTGAGGACCGGGGTGTCGAACCCCGTGCCAAGCTCCTCGTTGCTCCAGAGGTCCTTGGGGGCGAAGCCGTCGCCCTTCTTCTCGATCTTCACGGCCCGGGTGCCCTTGCCCTGCCCGGTGAAGATCACCGTCTGCCCCTCGATGATCGGGGTGGCGGAGTTAAACACCCTGCCTTGCACCGTCGTGGCGATCTGCCAGAGGAGCTTGCCGTCGGCCGCGGCCACGCCCACGAGGCTGCGATCGGTCTGAACGACGAGTTGCTTCGTGCCCTCGGCCGTCATGAGGATGGGCGAGCCGTACGCCGGGCCGTCGCCGGCCCATTTCCACTTCACCGCGCCGCCGGCCAGGTCGAAGGCAACGAGCGTGCCGGTATCCTTGCCGCCGAGGTACACGACCGCCATGCCGTCAACGAGGATCGGCGACACCGCCGTGAAGAACATGGGCACGGCCTTCGTAAAATCGCTATTTCTCCATGCGACCTTGCCGCCGGCGGCATCGAGGCAAGAGACCACCCCGCCCACGCCCAGCGTCACGACCTTGCCCTCGGCCACCGCGGGCGAACTGCGGGGCCCCGGGTGCCGCGCGGCGGCGCCGGAAACGGCCTGCGCCGCGTACTTGTCCTTCCAGACTTCCTTGCCGTCGGCGGCATTCAGGCACGCGATGACCTCATCGTCGCCCTGCCGCGTGAAGGTATAGAGCTTGTCGCCGACGAGGGCGGGCGTGGCGTCGCCCGTGCCGACGGCGACCTTCCACTGCTGCTTCAGTTCTTTCGGCCAGGCCTGGGGCGCCGTAAAGCCCGTGACCTTTCCGCTGCGATCGGCCCCCCGCCACTGCGGCCAGTCCTGCGCCATCGCGCAGGTGGCGCCGACCAGGATCACACCGCTCATCACGACGCCGGTCCACCGACTTGCATTTCTCATAGTGCCTCCCGTTGGATATACCCGCACTGCCCGCACTGGAATACCGCTACGTCTCCCGTAATAGAATACCCGCAGTGGCCTGTCGATTGCGACCAAAATCGGCGTTTCTCGGGCAGGCCGTCCTCATCGCCCCGAATAAACAGCGAGCGCGGCGGGTACGGAGACCCGCCGCGCAGAGTTCGGCCCGCTGCGCAAAGTTGCGCGGCGCTACTGAAGCTTCCTGCGCACCTTGCCCGGCGGCGTTGCCGGCCCCGGCGCTGGCTTGGCGGCCGGCGTCGGCGCGGTGGTCGAGGCCGGGGGCGTCGTCACGCCCGCCCCTTCGAGGGCCATCATCTGCTTGCGGGCCTCGGCCTGGTTCGGGTCTTCCGGATAGTCCTCGACGGCCGATTGCAGGAGGAGCTTGGCCTTGTCGCGATTGCCGAGCGCCACCTGAATCTTGGCGCCAAGCATCAGCAGGCGCACGGCGTAGGGGCTCTCGGGATTGGCGCCCAGGAGGTCCATGGCCTCGAGGAGCGCTTCCTGCTTCTCGCCCTGGACCTGGAGGGCGCTGGCGCGCAGGAACGACCAGTTGCCGGTGAGCTTGTCTTCCGGAAACTCCCACGCCCAGTCGTCGAGGAACTTGAAGGCCCACTCCCACTGCTTGTCGCGGGTGTACTCCTCGACATAGCGGGCCAGCGTGCCCACGCGCACCGCGGCCTCGTTGGGCGGATAGTTGATGACCTTGATCGATGAGGCCGCATGGTACTCCTGGCGGGCCTTGTCGCCGTCGCCGCGATGGCGCCAGACATCGCCCATGCCGATGTGCGCGCGGCGGAGCATCGCATCGGCGCCGCTCGTGGCGTAGGACTTCAGGAGGCGCTGGTATTCCTTCTCGGCCTCGTCGTAGCGGTGAAGGTCGTGCTGCAGCGTGTCGGCGGCATGGTACGCCAGCTCGGCCCGGAGCGGCGGGGCCTTGAGGCGTTCCTCGATCTTGCGGTACGTGGCCACCGCCTGCTGGGCCTGCGTGCCCTTGACCTGGTACTCGCCCAGGAGGAGGCCATACTTGTGGATCTGCAACTCCTTGAGCTCCGGACGGTTCAGGAGCTCGGCGCAGGCGAGCACGAGCGGCGCGGTCATCGCCTCGTGCTCCAGCAGGCTGACGGCGTAGATGAGGCTGCGCACGTCGAGCTTGGCGAAGTTGTAGAGGGCGACCTCATCGGCGTACTTCTTGGCAAGCTCGATAGCGCCCTCGGTCTGCTTGGCCCAGTTGCGGTCCACGTGGACCTTGGTGTGGAAGGTGCTCGAGTCGGCCTGGCGGCTGACCTTGAGCGCGACCGTGTAGTCGCCGGACGCCAGGTAGATGTGCGTGGGGCTGAAGAGGGTGCTGGTCTGGCCGTCGCCGAAATCCCACTCGACCTTTCCCTTCTGGAGGTCAAGATTTTTCGATAGGTTCTTGAATCGCATGCGAACGGCGTACTGATCGGGCCACCACGCTTCACCGGCGTTGTCGGCGAAGAAATCGGCCACGAGCTTTTCGGCCGGCATGTCGGTTTCAATGAGCGTGCCTTCGGCCACGGGCAGGAACGCCTTGGCGGGGATCGGCTCGAAGTGGCCCGACTGCGGCACTTCCCACGCGGCCACGACCTGCACGGTGCCGGCGTGATTGACGTTCCAGTAATCCAGGCGATGCGGCACCAGGGTCAGGGTGACCGACTTGGCGTGCCGCGCGTCGCCCAGGGGGCCGTGCGCGCCCGGCCAGGCGACCACTTCCTGGCCATCGATCAGCACCCAGGAACCGCCGTTGCTCGAGGTGGCAATGGAATACGCGCCAGGCTGGGCGGGCAGGAACCAGCCGGTGAAATGGTAGATCGCGGGCGTCTCGCTCTCGGCAAAGGGGTTGAAGCCGAACGAGACGTGAGAGACGAAATCTCCGCCGAGCGGCGTTGCCTTGGTCCATGCGGCCTTGACCTGGTCGAGCTTGTCGGGCGGCCCGCCGGTCCAGCGGCGCACTTCGAGCAGGACGCCGCGCTGCGGTTCCCACGCGGCGGGGGCGTCGGCCTTGGGGTTGCCGTGGTAGACGTAGTACCGCGTCTCGCCGGGGACGGCGGCAAAGGCCACGCGGACGAGGTCGCCGGGCCCCACCTGGAGGACGCGGTGCGGCGTCAACTGGCGGCCCTTCACGGTGACGCGGACATCGCTGCCATCGGGCTTGACGAGGCCGCCGCAGAAAAACGTGCATACGCCGACCTCGGCGCCCGGCTGGCGCGACGACTCGGACTTGATATCCACAACGCGGCGCACGGACCATTCCTGGCCCAGCCAGGGAGCCTGGTCGGCGGGCGCCGCCGAGGCCAGGACCGCCAGCACGATCGGCACAAGCCAGAGCGCTATGAGCGAGCGCGGGAACATCGTTGCTCTCCCCTCCGATGACCACTTCGGGAAAGAGGCCAGGGGCCCCACGGATAGACCCCCCGCCCCCCACCGGGCCTGACGGCGGCTGCGTCTATCCTAAGGCCACCCGCCTTCATCCCCAAGAATAAACCGGCCCGACGGCGCCAAGTTACGGCCGTCGGGCCCGGGTCAGTTCGAAACGTCAGGCGAGAAACGTTATCCCTTCCTGGCCGGAGCGACGGCCGGAGCGACGGCCGGTGCGGCCTCGCCGCCGAGGGACTTCTTCGCGCTCTTGTAATTGGCATTCATGATCTTCAGGACGTCGTCCGTGAAGTCCACCGCGTCGGTCGGATACAGGACCCGCTGGTTCATGATGCGGCTCTTGAGATCCTCGAGGCCGGTGGCCTCGTCCAGGTTGATCTGGGGCGGGGCCAGGAAGGCCTTCGTGAACACGAGGTCGCAGCCCTTCTCCTTCGAGACCTGCAGCACGACGGCGGAGATCTGGTGATACATATCGAGGAGGACGTCGCGATGGCGGCGCTCGATCTTGGCCTGCTCGAGGGCCGACCACGCCCGGACTTCCACCTCGGCCTGCAGGGCCTTGTCGTCGGCGGCGCGCCACTCGGCCGTGCCCTTGTTGAAGGCGTCGCGTCTGATCTGGAGGTCCTGGACCGGCTTGACCTTCGCTTCCGTCTGCGACTTCAGGGCCTGCATTTCGTTCTGAAGGTCGGCATTGGCGTCTTTCGTGCGCTCATACTCGTTCGTCACCTTGACGATATCCACAACCCCGAGCCTGATCGCGGCCTGAGCCGACGCCGCGGCCACCCCCGTCAGCAACACCCCCATGAGAACCGCCAACCCTAAACGTGCACTGCGCATAAAAGACTCCTTTCCGATTGTCCCTGATCGCTTGTATGGTCTCCCCCATTATCGGTCAGACCGGCGCAAAGTCACTAGAGAAAATCCGCGTTCGTGGCTGCGCCTCACACGTGGAAAGGCACGCCCCCGCCCTGCCTTAGAAGGACGTGCCGATGGAGAACGAGAAGATCTCCGTCCGGTCACCCGGCTGTTTGGCAATCGGGATACCGAAGTCCAGCGCGAACGGCACCGGCCCCAGGAACGGCACGGTAAAGCGGACGCCAAAGCCCACCGACGCCCGCCACGCACTCAGGCTGGCGGTCGGCTCCACGGTGCCCGTGTCGAGGAAGAAGACGCCGTTAAGCGTCTTTTCGTAGATCGGGAACGAGTATTCGGCCGAAGCCAAGGCCATGAAATCGCCGCCGAGTTCCGTCTTGCCGAAGCGCGGGCCCACGCCGCGATAGCGGAACCCGCGGATAGTGCCCTGGCCGCCGGCATAGAACCGCTCGAAGATCGGGGCGTCGCTCAGGATTTCGCCGACGCGCCCGTGCAACATCAGCACGCTGCGCCGGTCCAGCACGTCGCGCGTGATCGTAAAGTACTTTTTGGCGTCCACGGTCAGCCGGGTAAACGCGTAGTCGCCGCCGAGCGCCCCGGCCTGCTCGACGGAGCCGGTCAGGCGGTATCCCTCGGACGGGAACAGCAGGCTGTCGGTGGTATCCTTGGTCACGCCCACCTCGACGCTGGTGAGCATCGACGTTCCCTTGACGTCGGTCACGTCTTTCGGCACGCCGGCGTCGATACTGCTGATGTTAATGCCCTCAACGCGGAAGTTCATAAAGGCCGTGAGGGTCTCGGCGATCTCGCGGCTGACGCCGACGTTGACGCCCGCGCGCCCTTCGTTGTACGTGTCGCGATTGCGCTCGAACAGGAACAGACTCGTCGACAGGCCGAAGTCCGTGTCGGCCACGTGCGGGTCGCGGAAGTCGATGCGGTAGCGCTGCATCTCGGTGCCGGGTTCCAGGACGATCTGGAAGAGCTGACCGGCCCCGCGGAACGACTCGCCGCGCCAGAAATCCTGGGCCGACTTCGGCCAGTCGGTCAGGTCGAAGTTCCGCTGCACGAGCGAGATGTTGCCCAGGATGCCGCTGTTGGACGAGATGCCGGCCCCGAGGATGAGGTTCGTGGTCTCGGTGTCCTCCACGCGCACCAGCACGTCGACGACGTCGGGCGTCTTCGTCGGCATCGTCGTGACCTGAATCGAGCCCGGCTTGAAAATGCCGATGCCCTCGAGGCGTCGCCGGGCGCTGTCGATCAGCTTCGTGTTGACGGTTTCCTCGGGGAAGAACCGCAGCTCGCGCCGGATGACCTTGCCCTGGGTCAGGCGGTTGCCCTCGACGCGGATCTCGCCGATCCGCACGGCCTTGCCTTCCTCGACCTTGATCGTGACGTCCACCGTGCCCGGCTGGTCCGTGAAGTCGACCACCGGCTTGATCGTCGTGTCGATGAACCCGACCTCGCCGTACGTATCGCGAAGCAGCTCCATATCATGCTTCACGCGGTCGGAGGTGTACGCCTGCCCGGCGGCCAGTTCCATTTGCTTCTCGAGGAGCGACGGCGCGAACCGCTTGACGCCCTGGAGCGAAAGCGAGCGGACCTTGTACCGCGGCCCCTCGTCCACGATAAAGCGGATCGTAAGGCTCGCCTTGTCGGGGGTGAAGATCAGCTCGCGGTCGGCCTTGACGTCGAGGAAGCCCTGCTCGATGTAATAGTTGCGGAGGGCGCCGAGGTCGCGGTCCAGTTGTTCCTCGTCGAACGTCCCCGGGCTGAAGATCCAGAAGTACGGGCGCGTCGTGACCTGCTTGTCGAGCTCGGCGGCGGGAATCGATGCGTCGCCCGAGAACTCGAGTTTCTTGACGCGGACCTCCGGGCCCTCGGTGATCGTGTACAGGGCGGCGTGGTTCGACTCGAGCGCCTTCTCGTCGAGCACGACACTCACGAAGTGGTATCCGGCCTCGTGGTACTTGCGCTCGATGCCGGCGACCGCCGCGAAGATCTTGTGCCGGTCGATGAGGGCGCCCGGCTTCACGCCGACGACCTCCTCGAGATCCTTGCGCGAGAACTTGCGGTTCCCCTCGAACTCGAGCTTCGAGAGCGCCGGCCGCTCGGTAAGTTCCACCACCAGCACGAGGCCCTCGGCCGTCTTCTCGGGCCGGACGACCACGTTGTCGAACTCGCCGAGGGTGTAGATGCGCTTGAGGTCTTCGTCGACGGCGGCGGGCGAATAGAGACTGCCGTCGCGCAGGCGCATCTGACCCAGAATCCGATGGGCGGTAACGCGAACGTTGCCCCGGAGGACGATGCGAACGATCTTCTCTCCGGAAGGTTCGGCTTCGGCGGCACGGGCGGGGGCGGGAGCCGACGTCACGAGCAGGGCCAGCACGAGGGAGACCAGCAGCGCAAAGGCGACGCGTCGCTTCCCCCCGATACCCATCTGGCCATTCATGCCCGCGCCCCGACCTCAGATAAACCTCGCGAACCGGACGACTCGAGCCCGTATTCTACAGAATGTCGTCGTGGCGTGTCATTAAGAAAGTGCGAAGAATTCTCCGCTGGGGCGTAATCGAGAAAGGCCCCGCGCGGTGGGCAGGAACGCCCGCCAGACCGGGATGCGGGGTAGGCCGGGCGACCTGCGGCGCACGGTTCGAAAAACCGCCGGGTTTCCGGCTCTAGCGACCGGCCGGGCGGCCGGGGGTCGGCCGATCCGGCCGAACCGCCATCAGCGGCCACAAGAGCGGAAAAAGCGTGACGACGGGCAACACCAGCCCGATCTTCAGTGCCCAGGGGTCTTCCCCGCCCGCCTGCTTGACGATGAACCAGGCGAGGCCCATCAGGATCAGCATACCATTCTCGGCAATGAACAGACCCCGCGCAACGCCGCGGCCCCGCACGTACAGCACCGCCTCGGCGATACAGGCCAGCACGCACACGCCCGTGGCAACGTAGACGACAATCAAACCCGTCGTGGCCATCGCCTCGGCCGAGCCCTCGATGCGTATCGTCAGCCAGTGGAAGTAGACCTGGAAGAGAAAAAAGAAATTGACACTCACCGCCGCAACTTCGGCGATGACCAGGGCGATCACGGCCCGGCGCTTCGCTCGCGGATCACGATCCCATCGCGCCATCGGGCACCTCCCGAAACCACCTTATGATAGAGACTCAAAGACGGACGTACGGCTTTACCAATACGACAGCGCCTCTTCTCAGGCGTTGCGCGGCGGGTCTCCGTACCCGCCGCGCCAATAGCAAAGTGGCGCTGTCGTACTATTCTTCGGCGAAGGTCGGCCCGACGAGCATGTCGAACGCATCGAGCGTCGAACGGTCGCCACTCATGATCTGCCGCAGCAGTTGTTCGCACCGCGGAACCGCGCGGCTGATGATCCGCTTGGCGCCGACGGCCTTGGCCGCCGAGTGCCGTGCCATCTCCATCCACAGGTACCCCAGATAGATGTCAATCGTCACATCGACCAGCGGCCGCGCGTTCAGGTCCAGGTAATCGCCCGGCTGCGCCTTGACGTAGGCCACGGCCTTCTCGAGCCCGGCGCGGAGTGCCTTAAGCTCGGCGGCCAGGTCGGCGAACCCCTCGGGCGGCGTCCGCGCGTCGAACTCCGCGAACCGCTTCTCGGCCGTGCCGCTCGTCACGCCGCGCACCGCCGCGACGACCTGGAGCTGGCTCGTGCCTTCATAGATCGACGTGATGCGGGCGTCGCGGTAGAGCTGCTCCAGCGGGTAGTCCTTCATGTACCCCGAGCCGCCGAGGACGCTGATCGCTTCGTACGTTACGGTGTTGCACATCTCACTGAGCCAATACTTGGCCACCGGCGTCATGAAGCCCGCGAGGCGCTTGTACCGTTTCTGTTCCTTGTTGAACTCGGTGCGCTTGGCCGGGTCGGTTTCGCGCCCGACGGCCCCTTCAAGGGCGAACTCGTAGTCGGCCGAGAAGGTCGCCTCGTAGAGGAGCGCGCGGCCGGACTCGACGGCCAGCTTCATGTCGGCCAGGAGCTCGGCCACCGCCGGGAACCGCTCGATCGGACGGCCGAACTGGATACGCGTGGCGGCGTAGTTGCGCGCCACCCGGAACGCCGCCTCGCCGATACCCAGGCTTTGCGACGCGATGCCGATCCGCGCGCCGTTCATCAACGCCATGACATACGTAACGAGGCCGCGGCGGCGCTCGCCCACCAGCTCCGCCGGCGTGTCGTTGAACTGCATCTCGCACGTGGGCGAGCCGTGGATGCCCAGCTTCACCTCGGTGCGGCGGATGCGGATCGTGTCATTCCGCCCGGTCACATACAGGCTCAGGCCCATGCCGCCCGTCTCGTCGGGTTCGCTGCGCGCGAGCACCAGGAGCACCTCGCCGCAGCCGTTCGTGATGAACCGCTTGACGCCGTTCAGGCGCCACTGCCCCGCCTCGTCCTGATACGCGCGGAGCTGGATGTTCTGGAGGTCGCTGCCCGCGTCGGGCTCCGTCAGGACCATCGCGCCGGTGACCTCGCCCGTGGCGAAGCGCGGCAGATACGACGCCTTCTGCTCCTCGGAGGCGAACATGTTGATCGTCTCGGCGATGCCCTGGAGGCCGAAGATGTTCATAAGGCTGGCATCGGCGCGGCTGACGATCTCGGTGGCCATCGTGTAGATGATGCCCGGCAGGTTCAGCCCGCCGAAGCGGCGCGGCAGCGTCGCGCCCATGAGGTCGGCCTGCGAAAGCGCCTTCAGCGACTTCACGATTCCCGGCGCGTAATGGACGCACGCCTCGTCGGCGTTCAGGTGCGAGCCCACCGTGTCGATCTCCGGCGACAGCGGCGCGATGACGTCGCCCGCGATCTGGCCCACGAGGTCGAGCACGCGGCGATAGCTGTCGACGGCGTCGGCCGTATCCGCCGGCGCGTAGTCAAACGTGGCGGCGTCGGCGAAGTCGTGCTCGCGCAGCCGGACGAGCGGTTCAAGGTTCATGTGATCGAGATGAAACACGATGTCCGAATTATCGGTATAGAAGTTGGCCACGGTTACACCCGCTTCTTGATGGCATCTATCATCATCGGAATCACCCGGTTCAGGTCGCCCACGATGCCATAGTGGGCCACCTGGAAGATGGGGGCGTTCGGGTCGGCATTGATGGCCACGATCTTCTTGGCCTCGCTCATGCCCGCCCGATGCTGCACGGCGCCGCTGATGCCGACCGCGATGTACAAGGCCGGCCGCACGGTCGTGCCCGTCTGGCCGACCTGGTGATCCTTGTCGATCCAGCCGCTGTCGACTGCCGCGCGGCTGGCCCCGACGTCGCCGCCGAGGGCGTTCGCCAGGCTCCACACCCGCCGGAAGTTCTCCTTGCCGCCCACGCCCGCGCCGCCCGCCACGATGATGCGGGCCGCCTTCAGGTTCACCTTGCGCGCGGCCGCCTGATGTTCGAGGATTTTCAGAACGAAGTCCGTGGCCGTCAGGACGGGCTTGAACTTCTTGATCTCGCCGCGGCGCTTCGGGTCGGCGTCGGGCATCCGCATGACGCCCTCGCGGACCGTCGCCATTTGCGGCCAGCGCTCCGGGTTGACGATCGTGGCGATGATGT
>PMZT01000090.1:11829-17512 GCA_003170085.1 Planctomycetia bacterium
GCCAGGTCGCGGCCGATGGGCGTGGCGCCGAAGATGACGATCTGCGGCCGGTGCTCAGCGATGAGGCCCGAGACGACCTTCGAGAACGGGTTCGTCTGGTAGTGCCCGAGCTGCGGATGTTCGCCCGCCAGAACGTAGTCGGCCCCGTGCTGCACCAGCCGCTGGGCGAGGGCGTCGACCTGGGCGCCCAGGAGCACCGCCGCCAGGCGCACGCCCAGCGTGTCGGCGAGCTCGCGCCCCTTCGACAGGAGTTCGAGGCTGACGTCGTGGAGCACGCCGTCCTGCTGCTCGGCGATGACCCACACGTCGCCTTTTCGGTTGGGTTCAGTCATTGGCGTTATCGCTCGCTTAAAGACGCGCCCACCGAAGCGGGCGGCTGCCCCGGATACGTTGCCCTTCGGCCCCGAACCCCGACCCCGGGTTTAGCCGATCGTATGGTCGTCGATGAGTTCGTGAATCATGTCGGCGATCGGCTGCGCGGCGGCCTCGACCTTCTTGAAGCCGCTGCCCTTGAGGACCACCGACTGAATGCGTTTGACCTTCGTGGGGCTTCCGTCGCGGCCGCACCACTGGAGGTCGGCCTTGATATCGTCGAGCGTCCACTGCTTGATGAGCAGGTTCTTCGCGGCCAGCGCCGCGGCGCGATTTTCGGCTTCCGCGGCAATCGCCTCCGGCGCGGCGCCCGGCATCTGGACGCCCAGCTCCATCTGGATCTCGGCCCGCGAGCGCGCCTTCTTCACGGCCATCAGGCGCTTGGCCGACGCCGGACGCGGCTCCGGACCCTGGTCGGTCACCGTCAGCAGGCACGGCAGCGGGCACTCCACCCGTTCCCAGCCGGAGCCGGTGTTGCGCTTGGCGCGGACGCGGCCATCGGCGATCTCTTCAACCTTTTCGATATACGTGACCTGCGGCCAGCCGAGCTTCTCGGCGGTCTGCGGCGGAACCTGGGCCGTGTCGCCGTCGATCGCCTGGCGGCCGCACAGCACCATGTCGACCGGTTTCGCCGCGCCGATCTGGCGCACCGCGCACGAAAGGATGTAGCTGGTGGCCAGCGTGTCGCTGGCACCCGCCCGGCGGTCGGTGATGAGAATCGCATCGTCCGCCCCGCGCTCCAGGCCCTCGCGCAGCACGTCGCAGGCGCGCGGCGGGCCCATCGTGACCACCGTTACGTAGCCGCCGTACCGCTCCTTGAGTTCAAGGGCCAACTCCAGCGCGTGCAGATCTTCCGGGTTGAAGATGGCCGGAAGGGCGCTGCGATTCACGGTGCCGTCCGGCAGCATCGCCTCGCCGGTGATACGCTTGGTGTCGGGCACCTGTTTGACAAGGACAACCAGGTTATACCCCATCTCTCGCGTTTCTCCCCGTCTGTAGGCCATTCTGGAGGACTAAAGAAGCCGGTAAGTTACTTTTGACGTGGCCGAGAATCAAGGACAAAACGCCCCTCGCGGCCTTACGCCTCGACCGCCGGCAGGATCGTGCCGTCGCCCGGCAGGCGGTCGATACGGACCGGCAGGCGCTCTTCCTGCCGGATCGGCTCGACGTACTTGGCGCGATACCGCTCGGACTGCATGCGGCACGAGTGGCGGTGCGGCGCGTACTCCGGATGCGTGGCGAGGCGCCGCCAGATCGCCTCCAGCGGCTCCTCCAGGACGTTGCCGAAGGTGACGGGGTTGAAGTCGCACGGATTGATGTCGCCGTAGCAAGTCATGTAGAACTGTGCGAAGCCGCCGAAGCAGCCGCCGCCGTCGTACGCGTTGGCCTTGGCCTGGGCCGTCACGCCCATCGGATGCTCGGCCTCGTTGTACTCGTCGGCCAGGGCGCGGACGCGCTTGATGTCCTTGCGGCCCATGCGGACCTCGGGCGTATTCAGGAACTTGCCCGTCGGTACGCAATCGAAGATCGTGACCTCGTGGAAGCCCTCGCGCCGGGCGATCTCAAGGATGTTCCGGAGTGCCCCCGAGTTCACCGTCTCGTGGCTGCCGTAGGTCGAGATGCCCGTCAGGATGCCGGCCTCGCGGGCGCGGCGGGCGCCGTCGAACGCCTTCTGGAACGCGCCCGGCATCCGGCGCAGGTCGTCGTGCGTGACCGCCGTGTCGGCGTCGATCGAAACGTTGAGGCTGCCCAGACCCGCCTCCGCCAGGCGCGCGACGTTCTTCTCGGTCAGGAGCACGCCGCTCGTGAAGATCATGGCATGCGCGCGGTGCTTGTCGACGTGGGCGATGAGGTCGTACAGGTCGGGACGGCTCATCGGCTCGCCGCCGGTGAAGATCATCGTGCAGACGCCAAGGTCAAGGGCCTGGTCGACCACGCTCTTCAACTCGTCGAGCGTCAGCTCGCGACGGTCGGGCGTGATGAACCGGTCGGCCGAGCAATGGACGCACCGGCACGGGCACCGCGGCGTCACCGAAAGGGTGCTCGTGGCCGGGAAGACGATCTTCTCGGCCATCGTCCGGAGCTTCCGCTCGAACGGGCGCATCGCGGCCGGGCTGGGCATTCCGGGGTTGTACAGGTTGTGGAAGATCTTGCCGTTCTTCTCGGCGATGATCTTGAGGCGATTGATGACCGCCAGGAAGGCATCGACGGTCTTGATGAACTTGCCCTTGAACGGGCCGGAAAGCTCGCAGTGGATCTTCTTGTCGGAGCCGCGCCAGGTCTTGAGCGAGAGGAGGCGCACGCCCATCGGGCCGGTGACTTCGGTACGGACCACGCCCTGGGCGTCCTCGGTCGAGTCCACCCGGAACCGCTTCAACATGCTTTCGCTGATCAGGTCAGCCACAACGCTCATGCAGGCACCCCCCGCGCCCCCCGCGGCGCGAATAGTCGGGTTATTCTATCCATTCCGTGCCATGAACTCAACCTTGAATGGTCCATGACTAATAATATGGCAGCGCCACTTTCAAGGCTTTGCGCGGCGGGTGCGGAGACCCGCCGCGCCAATTGCGATCCAGCGCTGTCCTATTAAACGCTTCACCGGCCATTCGGTTGCGTCATTCCGGCCGAAATACCGGCAACGATTTTCGCCGCCACTTCGACCGCACGGGCGCCGTCTTCGAGCGTTACGGCCACGGGGTGTTCGCCGCGCACGGCCTCGATGAAACTCGCAAGCTGGGCCCGCAGGGCATCGGGCTGGGCCGCGACCGGCACCTTCTCAACGGCCACGAGGTCCTCCATCCCGCCCGCCGGAGGCTTGCCGCTCCGCAGGGCCTCGGCCAGGCCGGGCTTGACCGTCACGCACTCGGCCGTGCGGGCGGCGTAGTCGAGCTTCAGGTACTCCCCCGCCCCGAACATGCGGACCAGACGCTGCCGCGAGCGGCTCATGCGGCTGGCCGTGAGCGTTGCGACGCACCCGGACGGGAACGCCATCCGCACGTTCACGAAATCCTCGTGCGGCCCGACGACCGCGCCGCCGACGGCGTCCACGCGGTCGGGCATCTCGCCGACGAACGAGAGCACGAGGTCCACGCCGTGGATCGCCAGGTCCATCACGACGCCCACGTCCATGCTGCGCGGGGAAAACGGCGCGGCCCACGTGACCTCGATGAACCGCGGCCCAAGCGCGCGGCCGCTGACGGCCCGCGTCACGGGGTCGAAGCGGAGGATGTGACCGGTCTGACCGATGACGCCACGGCGGCGGGCGGCCTCGGCGATCTCGCGGGCCTCGCGGACCGTGCCGGCGAGCGGCTTCTCGATGAGCACCGCCACGCCGCGCTCGATGAGCGCCAGGGCGACGTCGCGATGGACGGTCGTGGCGGCGGCGATGACGGCGGCGTCGATCTCGCCGGCCAGCCGCGCGAGGTCGGTCTCCGGACGGGCGCCGCTGGGCGCCGCGACGGCGGCGGCACGGGCGGCGTCGACGTCGCACACGGCGACGAAATCGATGTCCTTGCGCTCGGCGATCGCCTGGGCGTGGAACTTGCCCATGTGCCCGGCGCCGACGAGGGCGAGTCTTAGACGTTTAGCCATGATTCAGACCTAACTGGAAATGGGATACCAAGCACGAGAACTCATTACGCCGGCGACCGTTTGCGGAGCGACTCGCGATAGCGGCCGTGCTTGCCCTTGCTGGAATTCCGCAGGAACTCGCACAGGAACCGGACTTCGGCCGGCCAGTCGGTCTCGCGCTCCAGTTCATCGAGAACCGCGGCCCGCGGCCGCCCGCGGCGATAGATGCGGCGGAAGGCCTTGCCCATCGCCTCGGCCACTTCCTCGGCAATGCCGCCCCGCCGCATGCCGACTGAATTCACGCCGCGCACGCGGCTCGGATGGCCCTCGACGATCATGAACGGCGGCACGTCCTGCACGATTCGCGACAGGCCGCCCACGTAGGCCAGGCGGCCGATCGTCGTAAACGGGTGAACCGCCGCGGCACCGTTCATGTTCACGCCGGTCTGGATGTGCACGTGCCCCGCAATGAGCGCGTTGTTGCCGAGGATCACATGGTCCCCCACGACGCAATCATGCCCCACGTGGCTGCACGCCATCAGGTAGCAGTGGCTGCCGAGTTGCGTGAAGCCGTTCTCCTTGGTCGTGCCGCGATGGATCGTCACGCACTCGCGGAAGACGTTGTCGTCGCCGATGAGGAGTTGCGTGGGCTCGTCGCGGTACGAGATGTCCTGCGGCGGCATGCCGAGGCAGGCGTTCGGGAACACGACGTTGCGGCAGCCGAGCCGCGTGTGGCCGACCACCGTCACCCCCTGGTGGAGGACCGTGCCGGGGCCGATGACGACGTCGGGGCCGATGTAGCAGAACGGACCGATCTCGACGTCATCGGCCAACTGGGCCTTCGGAGATATCACAGCCAGTTTGCTTATCGCCATTTGAACTCTCACAACTCCTGTTGAGCGGGAACGAGCATGAAGCGAATCTTGGCCTCGGCCGCCAGTTCATCGCCCACCCAGGCCCGGCCGAAAATCTCGGCCGTGCGGACCTTGGAGCGGACCACTTCAACCTCCAGCCGCAACTGGTCGCCCGGATGAACGCTCTTCCGCAATTTGACCCTGTCCATGCTCAGGAGGACCGCCACCTGGTCGGCCTTCGCGAGCTTCTTCAGCAGCAGCACGCCCGAGAGCTGCGCCATCGCCTCGACGATGAGCACGCCCGGCATGATCGGCGTGCCGGGATAGTGCCCCTGGAAAAAGTGCTCGTTGATCGTCACGTTCTTGATGCCCACCGCCCGCACGTCTTCCTCGAGTTCGATCACGCGGTCGACCAGCAGGAACGGGTACCGGTGCGGCAGGACGGCCATGATCTGGTTGATGTCCATGGCCTGTCGGATCGACCCCCGGACCACCATGCCCAGGCCGGCCGCCTGCTCCAGCAACCGCCGCACGAGCCGGTGATTGAGCGCGTGGCCCGAGCGCATCGCCACGATGCGGCCGCGCACGTCGCAGTTCATCAGGAAGAGGTCGCCCACGATGTCCAGCAGCTTGTGCCGCGCGGGCTCGTCGGNNTCCGACTCCAGGATGAACGTGCGCGTGGTGGCCAGCTCGGAAACGAAGTGGTCGGGCGTGAGCTTCAGGCTGAAGACCTGCGGCGGGATGACCGCGTTGTTACCGTAATCAAGGTGATAGGTTAATGAGAGATCCTCGTCCGGCCCCGGCAGCGCGGTGATGACCGCGTCGCCCTCGACGATGTTGACGGGCTCCGTGATCCTGAGCTCGGGCCGCTCGGCGTCCTGCTCGAC
>PMZT01000069.1 GCA_003170085.1 Planctomycetia bacterium
CGCGGCGGGTCTTCGACGCGGCGGGCCGTCCTTTGCGTGGGCATGTTGTGTGACTGGGGCAGAACATGCCCAGGCATACGGCGGCCTGGGCATGCCACCCAGCTAACCCCAGTAACGGGCGAATGGCGTCGGACGAGATAATTTGCTAGACCACCACGGCCGATTCGTGTTAATCACGGTGATCCGGATGTCGGCGTTTGCGAGGAAAACGGTTCCAAAGGAGACTCAGCATGGTCGAACCAGGAGATCGTATGAGTAACCCACTATCGGCGAAACTGACGCGCCGCCGATTCCTCAAGGCCGCCGGCCTGGTCGGGGCGGCGCTGGCGGTGCCGGCCATCATTCCGGCCTCGGCGATGGGCCGGGGCGGGGCGGTGGCCCCCAGCGAGCGCATCCTGATGGGCGGCATCGGCCTGCGCTCGCGCGGCATGAGCGACCTGAATTGGCTGCTGCCCGAGCAGGATGTTCAGTTCATTGCCATCTGCGACGCCCAGAAGACCGCGCGCGAGAAGGTCAAGCAGGTCGTGGACACCCGCTACGGCAACACCGACTGCAAGGTGTATCCCGAGATTCGCCAGTACCTGGCGGAGCGGACCGACATCGACGCGATCCTGATGGCCACGGGCGACCGCTGGCACGCCTTGGCCTCGACCCTGGTCATGCGGTCGGGCAAGGATGTCTATACCGAGAAGCCCTCGTGCCTGACGATTGCCGAGGGACAGGCGGTGGTTGACACCGCGAGGCGCTACAGTCGCGTGTACCAGACCGGCACGCAGCGGCTGAGCGAGGGGAATTTCGTATTCATCCTCGAGTTGGCCCGCACCGGCCGGCTCGGCAAGATTCATACGTCCTACGCCCACATCGCCCCGTGGGATGCCGCCGAGATGCGGCACGACTGGCTGCCCGCCGAGCCCGAACCGCCGAAGGACGAGGTGGACTGGGACGCGTGGCTCGGCCCATGTCCGTGGCGCCCGTTCAACCACGCGTACATCGGCGGCGGGTGGCGCGGCCACTACGACTTCCACACGAGTTGCATCGGCGAGTGGGGTGCGCACACGTTCGCCCAGGCCCAGGCGGGTATCGACAGCCTCGATACGTCGGCCTGCGAATATCACTATGTGGATAACCCCACCGCCGACGGCATGGTCACCGTTTTTCCGAACGGCGTGAAGATGATCCTGTCGCGCGGCGACAAGTACTGGCACGGCTCGTGCGGCATGCGGTTCGACGGCACCGAGGGCTGGGCGGCGTGCGCCGACGGGTATCCGAAGGCCGAACTTTCGAATCCGTCGCTCCAGGGCGAGTTCAAGAAGCTCGTGGGCGACTACATGGCCCGGACCCAGCGCCCCATGAATCACATGCGCAACTTCCTCGACTGCGTCAAGTCGCGCCGCCTGACCGTGGCCAATCCGGAGGTGATGTACCGGAGCATGTCTACCGTGCACGCGGCCAACATCTGCATGTGGCTGAAGCGCGACATGAAGTACGATCCGGTGAAGGCCGAGTTCATCAACGATCCGGAAGCCAATCGGCTGCGCTCGCGGGCTCAGCGCGCACCGTGGATTTACTAAACCGCCCCCTCCAGCTACAAGGAACATATGCCATGTTGAAATCGAAAATGATGCTCGTCCTGGTTGCCGGGCTGCTGCTGGGCGCCGCCACGCTGGCCAACGGGGCCACGGCCGCGCCTTCTGCGGCGGGGCTGGTGATCCAAAGCGCCACCTACGGGGCCGTCGATGGCTCGCAAAAGGCCGACGTGACCGAGAAGGTCAGGCAAATGGTCAAGGAGGGCAATCTGGCCCTTGACGCAAGCAGCGCGGCCTTCGGCGGAGACCCCGCCCAGGGCAAGGTCAAGCAACTGCGGGTGGAGTATACCCTGGACGGCAAGGCCAAGACGCTCGTCGTCGGGGAGGGGCAACACGCGACGCTTCCCGCGGGGCCTCCCCTGTCGCCGGCCGAGATGGAAGCCAAGGCGATCGCGGTCCTGAAGTCCGATGCGCCGCAGAAGGACAAGGCCGATGCCTGCCGCGACCTCGCGCACGTCGGCACCAAGACCGCCGTGGCGCCGCTGGCGGCGCTCCTGGGCGATGAGAAGTTCTCGCACATGGCCCGGTACGGGCTCGAAACGATCCCGGACCCGTCGGTGGACGAGACGTTCCGTGATGCGCTCGGTAAGCTCAAAGGCCGGCCGCTGGTGGGCGTGATCGGCTCGATCGGCGTGCGGCGTGATGCCAAGGCCA
Source organism: Planctomycetia bacterium (assembly GCA_003170085.1). Taxonomy (GTDB): domain Bacteria; phylum Planctomycetota; class Phycisphaerae; order FEN-1346; family FEN-1346; genus FEN-1346. Next base: position 2,241 of record PMZT01000069.1, read on the forward strand.
CCGAGGCGCTCGCGAAGTTCCTCGGCAACGCCGATCCGGAAGTGGCGCAGCAGGCCGCGCGGTCGCTGGGCAAGATCGGCACGTCGGAGGCCGCCAAGGCGATCGGCGCAGCGGTCGATAAGACCCCGCCGGCCAACCAGGTCGCGTTCTGCGACGGCCTGTTCCGCTGCGCCGAGGCGATGGTCGTTCAGGGTCAGAAGGACGAGGCCCTGTCGATCTACGACCGCCTGCGCGCCATGCAGGCCCCACACCAGGTTCGCGAGGGCGGCCTGCGCGGCGCCATCCTGACCCGCGGGAAAGACGGGCTGCCGCTCCTCGTCGAGACGCTCCACGGCCAGGATGCCTCGTTGGTCGAGGCGGCCGCGCGGGCGGCGATGGAAATGAAGTGCCCTGAGGTGACGGCGGCGCTGGTGGCTGAACTTCCGAAGCTCGTGCCCGACAGGCAGATCCTCGTGATCCAGATTCTGGGCAATCGCCGCGATGCCGCCGCGATGCCCATACTTCTGGCCACCGCCAAGGAAGGCGAGAAGAAGGTCCGCGTGGCGGCCATCCGTGCCTTCCCCGAGATCGGCGGCGCCGCCGCGGCGCCAGTGCTGGTGTCGTTGCTCGATAACGCCGAGGCCGAGATTGCCCAGGCCGCGCAGGCGAGCCTCGCGGCCCTGCCGGGAGCGGAGGTCGACACGGCCATCGCGGCGCTCCTGGCAAAGCCGGAGCCGAAGATACGCACCATGGCCATCGAGATGATCGGCCAGCGCCGCACCACGAGCACGATGCCGGTCCTCGTGAAGATGGCGGAGGATGCCGATGACTCGGTCCGCGCGGCCGGCCTCAAGGTCCTGGGCGACCTGGGGGGCGCCGCCGAATTGCCGGTGATGCTCAACCTGCTGGTGAAGGCCAAGCCGTCGGAGATTCCGGCGGCCGAGGGGGCGATCACGGCGATCTGCCTCCGCCAGACCGACCGCGAGGCGTGCGCCGATAAGTTCAATGCGGCCCTGCCGCAGGCGCAAGGCCCGGCGAAGCTGGCGCTCCTGCGGGCGCTGCGCGCGGTGGGCGGCGCGAAGGCCCTCGAGGTCGTGCGCGCGGCCGCCAAGGACAGCAATACCGAGGTCAAGGACACGGCCCTGCGCAGCCTGTGCGACTGGCCGACCGTCGACGCGATGCCCGACGTCATCGCCCTCTCCAAGACCTCCACGGACGCGAAGGTCAAGATTCTGGCGCTGCGGGGATACATCCGCCTGATCCCGCTGCAGAATGTTTCCGACGACAAGAAGGTGGCGGCGCTCAAGGAAGCGATGACCACGGCCGAGCGCAAGGAAGAGAAGCGGCTCGTGCTGGCGTCGCTGGGCAGTGTTCCATCGGCCGAGGCGCTGGCCCTCGTGATGCCGAACCTCGACAGCCCGGACCTGAAGGAAGAGGCGAGCCTGGCGGCCGTCGAAATCGCCGAGAAGATCGTCGATACCAATGCGGCCGTGGTCGCCGCGGCCATGCCGAAGGTTCAGAAGGCCACCGCGAACAAGCAGGTCCTGAAACGCGCCAACGAGGCGCTGGCGAAGGCCAAGGCCGCCGCCAAGTAGCGGCTGTTAATCGGAAGTAATTATGATGTGTCACTGAGAACGGCAATGACAAGGAGAGGTGCAATGAACAGGATTCATCTGACGCGTCGTGAGCTTCTGAAGGGCGCCGCCGCGGCCGGCATCGCCGTGGCCGCTCCGTACATCCTCCCGTCGACGGTCTGGGGCGCCGAGAGCGGCAAGGCCCTCTTCAACGGTAAGGATCTGACGGACTGGGACGGAGACCCGCGGTTCTGGTCGGTCAAGGACGGCACGATCACCGGCCTGACGACCGTGGAAGTCCCCACGAAGGGCAACACGTTCTGCGTCTGGCGCGGCGGCACCCCGAAGGATTTCGAGCTTCACGCGATGTTCAAGATGGAGAATCACAACTCGGGCATCCAGTACCGCTCGAAGACCGTTGACAACGATCAGAACAAATGGGTCATGATGGGCTACCAGGCCGACATGGACGNNAAGGTCACGGTCGGCGCCGACGGCAAGCCCAAGGTCACGGGCACCCTGCACGACGCCAAGGAGGTCAAGGCGGCGATCAAGGACAAGGACTGGAATGAGTACGTCATCATCGCCCGCGGCAATCACCTCGTGCAGAAGCTCAACGGCCTCGACACCGTGGACCTGACCGACGAGGACGAGAAACGCCGCGCCATGGAGGGCCTCATCGGCCTCCAGCTCCATGCCGGTAAGCCCATGAAGGTCCAGTTCAAGGACATCACGCTCACCGTTTTCTAGGCCAAGCAGTACGACAACTCGACTTCTCCATTTGCGCGGCGGGTCTCCGTACCCGCCGCGCGGCGATTAAACGAACCGCGGGCAACGAGCGACAATCGAGAATCGCTCTTGCCCGCGGCTCTTCCAGGTACGTTTGGCGATCACGGGTATCGTTGTTCCGTCACCGTTCCGTAGTGAAGCGAATCGCGCGGCGCGGCTTCCTACTTCGGCCAGATGTACTCAACGCACACCTTGATATCGGGGTGGATGGCAAGGAATACCGGGCACTTCTTGCTGGCCGTCTCCAACTTGGTCTGGTCCGCGGCCGACAGTTTCTTGGGCAGCCGGATGCTTACCTGCAACTCGGCGATTCGATAGTTGGCCAGCACGTAACCGACTTCCGCCTTCGCGCCGACGATGTCCAACTTCTCAGCCTCGGCGGCCTTCCCCATCACGATCATCAGGCAACTGCCCAGGCCCATGGCGACGAGGTCGATCGGATTGAGGTCCTGGCCTTTCCCGCCGAACGCGCCGCACCCCTCCAGCGGAATGGTCCTCTTCAGGGGGGCATGGGTGGCCACCGTGTGAACGTTCCGGTCGTAGACCACGCTCATCGCCGATGGGGTTGCCGCACAGGGCTTCGGTGCATCCTTGGCACAAGACATTCTTGCATCCTCCGGGGGCTGGGTTATCGTGCGTCAGGCACGCGCGGCCCGCGCCTCGTGCCTGCGGAAGGGGGTCGCACCACGCGCCCCCCGGTGTCTCAGCGAAAAGAGACGGCTCGTCCATGAGTGTGAGACTTAGTCTGTTACCAGTGTAAGTCTTGTACCTCCGGCTTTCGACCGTGTCAACAGGAAAAAACCGGAGTGGCCGGGCTTCCCGTGGCCGGGGGAATCGCCGGTCGGGCCGCGCCCTTGCCGGACGCCGCGGCACCTGGCGTCAGCACGTTCTCGTGAAACACCTTGCTCCGGCGTGCTGGGCGGCGATAATGGACCTGTTTGCGGGAGGGTTTCAAGCGGACCGCTTGAAGGGAGTGACACGGTTATGCCCACGGGCAAGAGAAAAGGGATGGTGAGCTTCGAGAAATGTCCCTGCGCCGGCCGCCATCTGGAGAAGTTCGTCCAGCCGGCGGTGCTATCGCTCCTGGCCGAGGAGCCGCTACACGGATACCTTCTCATGCAGCGGCTGGGCAAAATGCCGATGTTCAGGAACCACGCCCCGGATTCCACGGGTGTTTACAGATTCCTGAAGGCAATGGAAGACCGCGGGCTGGTCGTGGCCGCCTGGGACGTCTCCGGAAGCGGTCCGGCCAAGAAGCAGTTCCGGTTGACCGCCAAGGGACGGAAATGCCTGGAGACGTGGGTGGCGACGCTCGAGACGTATTGTGACGGCCTCAGCCACATGCTGAGAACATTGCGCCATGCACTCGGAAGAACCGCCCATGGCAAGAGGTGCTGTTGTAAGTGAGAGAACCTCTTATAGGGCTCCCCGCGATGGCGAACCCGTGCCCCTGCAGCGACCCTGAACCCGTGGCTGGTCTCCAGGCCCGCTGGTGGCGCCCTCACTTGAAGAGTTTCTCGGCTACCTTCAGGAGAAGGGCTCGTTCGCCGTCCGCGAGGGGCGACAAGTCTACCTCAATGTCCTCGTGACCGGTCGTCACAATCGTCATGATATTGCCGGAGAAGCGGATGGCGGCGGGACCAGGCGCCAGCTTAAGACCGAGGGGGGTGAACGATATCTTGGGGCCGGGGATATCTTCAAAGATTTCGAATTTTTTCGGGGCCCGCTGGATGATCACCTCGTATTCGATTTCCCCCTCCGGCCCGCATTGACACACCGAGAGTATCTTGTCCCGCTTGTCTTCGAGGGTGGCGATGTCGGCTCGGAATTTCATTGGCTGGCTCCTGGGTGCCTTCCGGTGTCGGTCCTGTGACGAGTGGGCATAATAGCCACCGTGCGCCCAATCCGCAAGAAGCCAGACACTCGGCGAATTGAAGCTAAAGAGACTTGAAAAGGGCGAGAACTGGGATATAGTAAGGAGTCTTGGCAGGGCCGGCGTAGCTCAATGGTAGAGCACCGGTTTTGTAAACCGGTGGTTGTGGGTCCGATTCCCGCCGCCGGCTTCATGGAACTTCCGGTTGCCGTGGGGTGGACAGGTTCCCGAGTGGTCAAAGGGGTCAGACTGTAAATCTGATGGCTAAGCCTTCGGAGGTTCAAATCCTCCCCTGTCCACCAGTTTCACGGACCGTTCCGATTCTTGCTGTGAACTGCCGTTCGGGGGCGGGCGTAACTCAATGGCAGAGTGCCAGCCTTCCAAGCTGGCCACGTGGGTTCGATTCCCATCGCCCGCTCCAAAAATTAGTAGAACTTATTCAAAGCCCACATAGCTTAGTCGGTAGAGCACTTCCTTGGTAAGGAAGAGGTCACCGGTTCGATTC
>PMZT01000032.1 GCA_003170085.1 Planctomycetia bacterium
CGGGATTCCATATTAATTTTTCAGGGGAGGACGGAAAAAAATCTGAGAATCTGAGATTTGAGGATTCCAAATCTGAGATCTCAAATCTGAGGATTTCAGATCTAAGGAAAGAGGCAAAGGGGTCGGATGCTGCTTGCCACGGGGGCGCGACTGGCGTAGAATCCCTTCGGGTGCCGCGTGACGTTACGCGCAAGACAGCGATACGGAAACAAGGATACGGAGGGGTTTATGCACGCTGACGAGCAAGGGCAACCCACGGGGCCGGGGGCCGGACGGCCGGGCAAGGTCACTCGACGGGGCCTCCTCAGGGCATCGCTGGCCCTGCCCCTGGCGGCGCCCATCGTCATGAGTCTGGAAGAGCATGCGCTGCTGGCCCAGAACGCGGCGCCCTCGAGCGGCGCGGTCAAGGCGCCCGCGGCGGGCAAGGGGCCGATGGGCAAGATCGGCTCGATCGAGATCAGTCGGCTCATCTGCGGCGGGAACCTGATCGGCGGGTACGCTCACAGCCGCGACCTCATTTACGTCTCGCCCCTCCTGAAGCATTACTTCACCGATGAGAAGATCATGGAGACCTGGGCGCTGTGCGAGCAGCACGGCATCAACACCATGGTCGCGTTCTTCGGCGATCCGCACCTCGTGGAACTGTACGGGAAGTACGTGAAGCAGGGCGGCAAGATGCAGTGCCTGGCCCAGCTCAACCCCACCAAGGAAGACGTGAAGACCTGTGCCAAGCAGGCGGCCGACGGCGGCGCGGTGGGCGCGTTCCTCCTGGGAAACCTGGGCGACGCGTGGTCGCGCGAAGGCTCGGTGGGCCGCATCGGCGAACTCGTCCAGGCCATGGAGCAGAACGGCCTGATCGCCGGCGTGGCCGGGCACGAACTGCGCACCGTCAAGGCGGTGGAAGACGCGGGCATCAAGCCGGACTTCTACGTCAAGACGCTGCACGACGAGAACTACTGGTCGAAACGGCGTCCGGACCAGACCAAAGAGGTCATCGACAACTACGGGATCGACAACTACTGGTGTATGGACCCGAAGGAAACGATCGCGTACATGGCGGGGATCAAGCGGCCGTGGATCGCCTACAAGGTGCTGGCGGCCGGGGCCATCCACCCGAAACATGGGTTCCGCCACGCGTTTGAGAACGGTGCCGACTTCGCCCTGGTGGGGATGTTCGATTTCCAGGTGGCCGAGGACGTGACCGTGGTCCGCGAGACCCTGGCCGGCAAGCTGAACCGCCAGCGGCCGTGGCTGGCGTAGGACGATAACGCAACGTTGCGCGGCTCGCCGCCGCGCGAAAACTCTCCCCCCTTCCGGCACACAGTGCCACACTAACCCTCTGCGCGGCGGGTGCGGAGACCCGCCGCGCAAAGTTGCGTCCTCGTGCTGCGTCAATCCCGAAACTGTAAGTGCGTGTGCCCTGCCGCCATACGGCCCGCGCGCAAATCGTTTGCACGGGCACCCCAAACGGATATAAAAAGCCTTTCGACAGAACAAGGAAAGGACCGCCGCGATGGCCAAGAAGCTCAACCTGCCGTTCCGCCAGATACACCTGGACTTTCACACCGGCCCGGCGATTCCGGACGTGGGCCGCGACTTCGACGCCCGCGCGTTCGCCCGCACGATGCGCCAGGCGCACGTCAACAGCGTGACCGTTTTCGCCAAGTGCCATCACGGGCATCTCTATTACGCGACGAAGCGGCCCGAGCGGCATCCGGGCCTCGCGACCAGTCTCGACCTCCTGAGGGGGCAGGTCGACGCCCTGCACGCCGAGGGCATCCGCGCCCCCATCTATATCAGCGTCCAGTGCGACGAGTACGCCGCCGACACGCATCCCGAATGGACCGCGCGGCGGCCCGACAGCTCGATGGTCGCGTGGCGCGGCGACGGCAAGACGTGGTTCAACCCCGGGTGGCAGATTCTCGACATGTCTAGCCCGTACCAGGAGTACCTGGCCGAGCAGACCGCCGAGGTCCTGCGGAAGTTCAAGCCCGCCGACGGCCTCTTCTTCGACATGTGCTGGGACCAGCCGTCGTGCTCGCAATACGCCATCGCGGGCATGCGGCGCGACGGGCTGAACCCCGAGAGCGAGCAGGACCGCTGGACGTACGCCCACCGCGTGGCGCTGGCGTACATGGCGCGATTCTACAAGATGGTCAAGGCGAGCGCCCCCGACGCCACGGTGTACTTCAACAGCCGCTCGCAGTTCAACCTGGCCGAGGAAGGCCGGTTCCAGAGCCAGCTCGAGATCGAGGCCCTGCCGACCGGCGGCTGGGGCTATATGTTCTTTCCGCGTGTGGTCCGGTACGGGCGGCGGTTCGGCAAGCCGTACCTCGGCATGACGGCGCGGTTCCACAAGAGCTGGGCCGATTTCGGCGGCCTGAAGCCGTATGCGGCGCTCGAGTACGAAACGAGCCAGATGATCGCCCACGGGGCGAGGTGCTCGATCGGCGACCAGTTGCACCCGCGCGGCGTGCCCGATAAAGCCGCATACGATCTCATCGGCAAGATCTACGACCGCGTGGAGGAGCGCGAGCCGTGGCTCGACGGGGCCGAGCCGGTGACGCAGGTGGGCCTGTTCCTGGCGCCCGCGCGGCCGCGCCAGGCGATCGAGTCGACAGGCACCGACGAAGGCGTCACGCGGATGCTCACGCAGCTCCGCCAGCAGTTCGACGTGGTGCACCCCGCCAGCGACCTCGACCGCTACGACCTGCTCGTGCTGCCCGACCGCATGCCCGTCGATCCGGCGCTCACGCGGCGCCTGACGGCGTTCATCAAGCGCGGCGGCCGCGTGCTGGCGACGGGGACGAGCGGCCTTTCGGAGGATGGCACGCAGGTGCTCTGGCCGGGGCTTGGCGTCACGGCCAAGGGGATGTCGCCGTACTCGGTCACGTACATCCGCTTCGGCCGCGAGGTGGGCGCCGACGTGCCGCCGACGGACCACGTGATGTACGAGCGCAGCGTGCGCGTGCTGCCAGCCCGCGGGGCAACGGCGCTGGCCAGGGTGGTGGAGCCGTACTTCGAGCGGACGTGGGACCACTTCTCATCGCATCGCCAGACGCCGCCCGACCGCGTCAGCCGCTACGCCGCCGCCGTCCAGCGCGGGGGCGTTATCTGCATTCCGTACCCCATCTTTACGGCCTACGCGCAGCACGGGAACGTGCCGTACCGGCTGCTGGTGCGGAATTGCCTGGCGCGGCTCCTTCCGCAGCCGCTGCTCACGGTTGATGGGCCGACGAGCACCGAGACGTCGGTCATGCGCCAGGAGCGCGAGCGGCGCACGATCGTTCACCTCCTGCAGTACTGCCCCGAGCGGCGGGCGACGAACCTTGACCTCATCGAGGACATCGTGCCGATCCGCAACGTGGCGGTGTCGCTGAAGCTCGACCGGCGGCCGCGCCGCGTCTATCTCGCGCCGATGGAACGGCCCCTGCTCTTCCGCTATGCCGACGGCCGCGCGTCGGTCACCGTGCCCGAGGTCAATGGGCACGAGATGGTGGTGTTTGAGGAGTAGCGCCCCGTCGCTCGCTCAGGCCAGCGGATCCTGCGGCATCGCTGAGACGGCGGGGTCGCCGTCGGCCGTCATCACCTCCATGAGGCGCTTGTGCATCGCGCGGACCGTGTCGGCGTGGGCCGGGTCGGCGGCAAGGTTATGGTCCTCGTTGGGGTCGTTCCGGAGGTCGTACAGCACCCGTATCTTCGCCTTTTCCAGGCCGGTCGCGTACTTGTACTGCTCGGTGCGGAGCATCCGCCACGCCGATGCCCGCTGGCAGAAGGCGTAATCGCGCCACGGCACGTCGCGGCCCTCGATAAGCGGCCGCATCGAGCGCCCGTGAATCTTCTCGGGGATCGGCACGCCCACGTAATCGCAAATCGTGGGCATGTAATCGATCTGGCTGACCGGTTGCTTGACCACCGTGCCGGGCTTGATCCGCCCCGGCAGGCGCATGGCAAGCGGTATCCGAACGAGATCGTCGTAGAAACCGGGGACCGACTTGCCGATGCACCCGTGCGCGCCGGCCATGTCGCCATGGTCCGTCGTGAAGATGACCAGGGTGTTCCCGGCCAGGCCAAGATCGTCCAGCTTCTTCAGAATCCGCCCCACCTGGTCGTCGATGTACTTCACCATGCCATGGTAAACGGCCGCATACTCGCGGACGCCGTCAGGCCCCATGATGTCACCCAACTGCTTGCTCGCCCCCTTCTGGTCCCACGGCGGCATGGTGGTCGAGCCGCGCGGCTGCACCTTCGTGCGGTCCACCATCGAGTAGTATGGGTCGGCGATGACCCAGAGGTCGTGCGGCGGGCTCCACGAGGCGGTGATCATGAAGTTGCGGTCGGCGTTCTTCTCGATCAGCCCCACCACCTGGTCGGTGATGAACGTCTCGGGCAGGAGTTCCGGCGGAATGACCGTCCGCCCGATCGTGGCGATGTACGCGACGCCCACGTGCGAGTCCTGGAACTTCTGCCAGCCCTGCCGGATGGCCTCGGTCTTGACGACCGGCCGGCCCAGGTACATGCCCGGGCTGCCATCGCCCGTGCACTGCGCGGCGGGCAGGCGCTCGTTGAGAATTTTCGAGTACTCGGCGTCGTTCTTGCAGGCGTAGCCCCACGACTCGTAGCACGGGAAGTCGCCGCGATCGCCCAGGTGCCACTTGCCGCGGTGGGCGGTGGCGTAGCCACGCTGGAACAGCATCATCTCGGTGTTGGGGAAGGCATCGGCGGCAAGCGGCGGCTCCTTGCCCGTACCGGCGGCAGCGCCATGCGGGTCCGGTTGGCGCGCCCCCACGTTCGTCAGAATGCGGTGCCGGTGCGGATACACGCCCGTCAGAATCGACGCCCGCGACGGCGAGCAGTACGGCGTAACGCACGTGGCGTTCTCGAAGAGGACGCCCTCGCGGGCGATGCGGTCCATGTGCGGCGTCTGGATATACGGGTTGCCCGTAATGGAAAGCGAGCGGTAATGCTGCTCGTCGGTCATGAGGAAGAGGACGTTGATGCCGTCCTTACGCTTGGCGGCGGTCTCGCACCGCACGATGCCCGGCACACCCAGAACGGCCGCGCCGGCGGCTGCGGTGTGGAGAAATTGACGGCGACTCAGGTGGATAGCCATGCAGCGCCTCCTCGGATGCGATTACCCGCCCCCATAAACGCAGGCGCCGTCGCGATATTGCCGGCGTCGGCTCAATCTGGATGTCACTGGCCTGAAGGACTACGCGAAGAAGCCATAGCCCCATGTGGCGGATGCGCGGCGGGTGCGGAGACCCGCCGCGCACAGTGCGTAGTCTATCCGCCCGGGTGTACCAATGTTTTATGGCCGGGTGGCATGCCCACGCC
>PMZT01000251.1:0-11090 GCA_003170085.1 Planctomycetia bacterium
GAAGCTGCGGCCGGCCAGCGGCAGGACCTGGAGGCGGCTGGAGTCGAGCAGGATCGCCGCGTCGCGGGGCACCCAGCGCGACAGGACCACACGCTGCACGCCGAAGTCGCTCTCGTAGACGNNCGTTGATCCGCCGCTTCTGGTAGCCGTTGACCACGATCAGGTCGACTTGGCCGCTCGAGCGCTCCCAGATGCGCCGCAGCGCCGCGTTCAGCTTCGTCTCGTCGAGCGCGGTGCCCGACGGGAACCCGCCCGAGCCGGGGACGAAGCGGTTCGTCGCCAGTTGCGGCACGATGCCGTTCATCGTGCGGCGGACGGAGTCCGTGCCCGGCGCGTCGGCGGCCGGCGCGATGCCGTTGACCACGGTGTTCTCGAGGTCCCGCAGGAGCTCGCGCAGCGCCTTGGCCTTCTGGAAGTCCAGCTCGTCGGCCACGCTCAGGTGGCGCACGGCCATCTCGCTGCCGGCCACGAGGACCGTCTTCGAGAAGATCTGCGTCCAGTTGCCGCGCCGCGTGCGAAGGGTGAACCGCGCCGCATCGGCGTCCTGGCCCTCGAGCGCCGCGTTGCCCAGGATGTGCAGTGTGTCGCCCGACGCCACGCTCTCGGCATCCGTGCCACCGTAGCAGCGCGCCACGGTGATGGTGCTCGTGCCCACGGCGGTAACGAGCAGCAGTTCCTCGGAGTCCTCGCAGCGCAGTTGGTCGCCGACGCGGAACCGGCCGACGTTGGCCACCGCCAGCTCCGTATCGGTCAGGGGATGGGTGGGGGTGGCGGTCAGGGTGTCGGTGTTCGGCAGCAGCGAGTCTTCGAGCCACTCATGATGCGTCGAGCGGGCCTCGGTCTGCGGGTCGCCCAGCGCGTCGAGCAGCGGCGTCTCGAACGGGCTGACGATGCCCACGAGATCCGATACGTCTTCCGCGATTTCCGGCAGGGCCGCGCCCGCCGAGTACGTTGCTTTTCCGGTGAAAGGCATGAAATGCTCCCTTCTTGTTGAGTTGATCTTGGGTTTTCGGGAATACCCACGGGCTCATGCCCGCGGTTCGTGCTGCAACCACTCACGCGCCCCGACGGGCCCGCATGTAGGCCACCAGGTCTCCAGTGCCGCCGGTCTCCCGGGCCCGGTGGGCCAGGCGTTGCGCGGCGCGGTGGGGGGCGCTGTCGCCCGTGCTCCGGGCCGCCGCGGAGCGCGGAGGAAGTGTCCGCGCCGCCCCGGCGTGGCCCGACGCCGGGCCGCTTGCCGGGTCGCCCCGGAAGGCCGCCGCGTCACCGCGCAGGTGCGGCTTTTCCTCGAGCAGGGCCCGCGCAAACGCCGCCAGGTCTTCCGGCGGCGATCCGCCCGCCAGCCGCTGCTGGGCAAGCGCCAGGGCGGTCTCGGTGTCGGCGCAGCCGGCGCGGAGGAGTTCGCGCTCCAGTTGCCGATCACGCTCGATCGATTGCAGGCGGCCGCGCAGCGACTCGGCCTCGGCCCGCGTCTGGGCCAGCTCCGCCTCCAGCGACGCGGTCTGCCCGTCGCGGCCTTCGCGCAAGGCGGCGAGTTCGGCTTCAATCGCCTCGGCCCGTCGCTCGGCCTCCTGGGCCCGGCGGCGGTACTTGATGCTCTCCTGGATGACAGCCTGCGGGTTTTCCCGCGTGCCCGTTGCAGCCGCGGCATCGTCGCCGTCGGCCTGTGGGCCCTGACCCGTCTGGGTTCGAACGTCCGTGGACATCGCGCCCTCCTTCTGGCTCTTCTCGTTCGTCGACGACCCGCCGCCGGTGCGGCGAGCCCGAAATGCGTGGGTTACTTCGCCAGCGCGGGCTCGTAGCCGAGTTCGCGCAGGACCGTCTCGGCCGGTACGCCCAGGTCGCGCTTGGCCTTGGCCTCGGCGAGCTTCTCGCTGAGGTTCTCCGGCAGCGGGTCCGGCCAGTGCAGGCGCGTCGCGCGGTCCTCGGGGGCGGTACGGAAAATCCCCAGCCGGTCGAGCGTGTCGAGGACCTTGTGGTTCGCCTCGATGAGGCCGGCTCCGTAGAGGGTGCGCTTGCGTTCCAGGCGGGCCAACATGCCCATGAGAACCACCTTGAGGGCGGTGGCGCTCGAGAGGTTCCCGAGCTGGTCGCGGAGGAGGCCCGCCGCCAGCGGCGTGATGCCGCTGGTCTTGTCCATCGCTTCGCGAAGCTCGGCGATGTGGGCGTTCTCGCCGGGGCTCTCGGCGTCGCCGCCGAATGCCTCGATCGTCGCGTCGGGGTTGTCGGTGGCCCACATGCGGCCGGGGGCGACGGGCCGGTCCTCGAACCCGTCGATCCCCTTGCCGAGATACATCTTGAAGCTTTGAAACGTCACGCGGTTCGCCCGGTCCGACAGCCGCGTGTTCAGTTCGTCCTGCAGGGGCACGAGAGGCTCCACTTCGCCGGCGCCGGCGTACTGGCCGGGGTGCGGCAGGTTCTGGATGTGGACGACCGGCACGTCACCGAGCGGATTCTCGCCCTCGGCCACGAGCACCCCGTCCTCGTACCGCTGCCACCACGTGGGGCTGAGGATCTCGATCGCCTCGACTTCCTCGCTTCTGGCGCCGCCGCGCCCCAGCAACCGGTCCAACAGGCCGCCGCCCGCAAGGCGGTTCGTCTCCTTGCGGTAGACCTGGATCCAGAGGCGCAGGCGCCGGTAGTCGTCCTCGGACAGGATGGGGAGGACGCGCGGGGCCTCGATCGCTTCGATCGAGACGGCGCGACCGGCCTGGAGGGCGGCGGCGCGTCCGTCGCCGGAATTGCCGCCGCCCTCGTCACGAGCGCCGTCCGTGGCCGCGTCGCCGCTATCCGGGCGCACGCGTATCACCAGGTCCACAAAACCGTACACGGCTCCCAGGAGGGCCGTCTCCTGGAGGAGCGCGAGACCGCCGCTTGAGATCCACACCGCGCCGAGAACCGCCTCGATCCGGCGCGCGTCTTCCGGCCGCCGGGCCAGGCTCTCCATGCCGACGGGCCGCCCGGCCAGAAAATGCACGCCGGTGTCGATCCGCCACCCGATGTCGTTCTCGATGACGACTTCCTTGCGCGATGTCTCGGGCTCCGGCACGCCCGTACCGCCGTACCCGAGGTGCGACAGGCCCGTGATCCGCGTGGGCAGGCCGAACTCCTGGGCCTGGAAATACGGGCGGGCGCTGGCAACCCAGTTGCCGCCGCGCGGCACCTCCGAGAGGCCCACGCCGAGCATCGTCAGCTCGTTCTTGTAGTAGGACCAGAGACGCTGGAAGTGCAGGGCCCGATCCGGGGCGACCTCGCGTACGAGGTACGCAACGAACGCTTCGGAGAGCTGCGGGTCGGCAAAGTTCGCGAGATCCAGTTTCACGTGTGCGCTCCTCGTGGTGCCCGTTGACGCGCCGGCGACGGCTCCCGCTGCGGCGACTCACCGATAGGCGAGCATCGCCGCGGATGTTTCAGACGACGCGGCGCCGAAACGCCGAGCGTCGCGGAGGGCAGTGGCGTGGCCGCCGGCATCGCGGCAACCTCCGCAGCACGTCCCTCCGTAAGAGGAGGAAGCTCCCGTCTTGCGCGGATAATCCTGGGACTGGAGGACCGGGCGAAAACGTAACTCCGCGTGGAAACAAGACCTGCGATTCTGAGGAAACCGGGAAATTCCGCGGAGGGTGGTCCTCGCCTGCGCGGATGCGCATTGCCTTGCCCACCCGGGGATCAAATCCCCCGGCAGTGCCGGGGGCTTGCCCATACCCGGCGCTTGCCGCGCGGGCTTCAAATCCGCAATTGAATTGGAATCGCTTGACGCGCCGCCCGTACCCGATACCATGAATACCGCTGGAGTGGCAGGGGCGGTTAACCCGGGACGAAAGAACTTTTCACATGGAACCATCCTAATGGAACAAGCCATCGCCAAGGCGGCGGTCCTCCTTTCGGCGCTGCCGTACATCCGCCGTTTCCGCGGCAAGATCGTCGTGGTCAAGCTCGGCGGGTCCTTCATGGACGTGCCCGAGGACCTCGAGGCCGTTTGCGCCGACATCGCGTTCATGCGGGCCGTGGGCATCTGCCCCGTCGTCGTGCATGGCGGCGGCAAGGCGATCACGCGGGCCATGGAAGAGGCGGGCCTGAAGCCCGTGTGGGTCAACGGCCTGCGCTACACGGGGCCGGAGGAACTGCGGATCGTCGAGGACGTCCTGGCGACGGTCGTCAACCGCCAGATCGTCGGGCTGCTCGAAAAGGCCGGCGCCAAGGCCGAAAGCCTCACGTCGAAGAGCCGCTGCCCCCTCAAGGCCGAGCCGCTGAGCGCTTCGGGCGGGCCGGACCTGGGCCTCGTGGGCAAGGTCGTCGCGGTCGATGCCCTGCTCCTGAGGGGCCTGGCCGACCTCGACACGATTCCGGTCCTCGCGCCCATCGGGTGCGGGGCCGACGGCCAAAAGTACAACTGCAACGCCGACGAGGCGGCCTCGGCCGTGGCGCGGGCGCTGGAGGCCGAGAAGCTCGTCAACGTCTCCGACACGCACGGCATCCGCGAGCGGCCCGACGACGAGGTGAGCCTCCTCTCGACCATCTCCGAGGCCGACGCCGAGCGGTTGCTGGCCTCCAAGGTCATCTCCGGCGGCATGATCCCGAAGGTGCAGACGCTCCTGGAGGCCCTGAAAGGCGGCGTCCGCAAGGCCCACATCGTCTCCGGCCGCGTGCCGCACTCACTGCTGCTCGAAATCTACACCGATCGCGGCGTGGGGACCGAGATTGTGCCGTAACGCCCCGCCGTAGCGAGCGGCTTAAAGCTTGGATCTCTTGCGAAAGGGTTTCCTCGTGGCCAAGTTGCTTCGTCTCGGCGTTTTGCTTTCCGGCGGCGGCCGGACGCTCGAAAACATCCTCGACCAGATTCGCGCGGGCAAGCTTGCCGCCGAGGTCGCCGTGGTCATCGCCTCGCGGCCGAACATCCGCGGCATCGACATCGGCAAGGCCGCCGGCGTCCCGACGCACCTCGTGCGGCCGAGGGACCGCGCCGGCGTCGAGGCGTACTCCGAGGCCATGTGCCGCCTGATGGACGAGGCCCGCGTTGACCTCATCCTCCTCGCCGGATTCCTCTCGTACTGGATCGTCCCCAAGCGATACCTCGGCCGCGTGATGAACATCCACCCCGCGCTGCTGCCCGCGTTCGGCGGCAAGGGGATGTACGGCCACCACGTCCACGAGGCGGTCGTGGCGCGCGGCTGCAAGGTGTCGGGCTGCACCGTGCACTTCGTCAACAACGCGTACGACGAGGGGCCGATCATCCTGCAGCGGCCCGTGCCGGTGTACGCCGAGGACACGCCCGACGACGTGGCGGCGCGGGTGTTCCGTGAGGAGTGCATCGCGTATCCCGAGGCGATCCGCCTGTTCAGCGAGGGCCGGCTGCGCATCGACGGCCTGCGGGTGCACATCGACTCTCCCGCCTACAGGCGACCATGAAGACCGTGGCGTCACCGCTCGGCCGCCGGCTCAAGGCAACCGTCCGCGAGGTCGCGTGGCCGGCGGATGCCGAAGCGGTCTTCGCCTGCCTGGCGGCGCGGCCCGGTTGCGTGTGGCTCGACAGCGCGGGCGGCCCAGCGCCGCTGGCCCGGTGGAGCGTCCTTGCGGCCGAGCCAAGTGCCGTGCTCGTCCACGCGGACGGCGCGACGCGGCTGACGGAAAGCGGCGGGCGCCTCTTGGACTCCGGCGGCGGCTCGCCCTTCGAGAAGCTCCGGCAGACGCTCGCGGCGATGGCCTTCGACGATGAACCGCCCATGCCTCTGCCGTTCGGGCCGGGCCTCTACGGATACCTGTCGTACGACCTCGCGCCCTGGATCGAGCCGAAGGCTACGCTGAGCCCGCGCCGCGACATCGCCTTGCCGGACCTCTGGCTGGGTGTGTACGAGTCGGTGCTGGTGCTGGACCACCAGGAGCAGCGCGCGTATCTCGCGGGCGGCGACGGCCCGGCGTTCGAGGCGATTCGAGAGGCGAAGAATTGCGGATTGCGAATTGCGAATTGCGGATTAGAAGAAACAACGGCGAGGCTGTTGAATCCGCAATCCGAAATCCGCAATCCGCAATTCGTTGCTCCGCCGCTTTCCTGTAACATGACGCGCGAGGAGTTCCTGCGGGCCGTCGAACGGGCCCGCGAGTACATCGCCGCCGGCGATATCTACCAGGTGAACCTCAGCCGCCGGTATGCGGCCGACCTCGCGCCTCGCCCTTCTCGGGGTGCGCCCGCCGAGGGAACGTGGGCCGAACTCTACCGGCGCCTCCGCCGCGCGAACCCGGCTCCGTACGCGGCCTGCCTCGGGCTGGGTGCAGGGCAGGCGATCCTCTCAAGCAGCCCCGAGTTGTTTCTCGCGCTCGAAGGCGGCCGAATCGTCACGCGGCCGATCAAGGGCACGCGACCGCACCGGCCCGGCGATGAAGCGTTTAACGCCCGCATGCGGGCCGAGCTCCTGAAATCGGAGAAAGACCGGGCCGAGCTTGTGATGATCGTCGACCTCGAGCGCAACGACCTGGGGCGCGTTGCGTCGTATGGCTCGGTCCGCGTTACGGAGCCGCGGGCCATCGAGACCTACGCCGCCGTCCATCACACGGTTGCCACGGTCGAAGGCCGACTGCACGATGGCCGCGACCTCGTCGACCTGCTGAAAGCGACCTTCCCCGGCGGCTCGATCACGGGCGCCCCCAAGGTTCGCGCCATGCAGATCATTGCAGAACTCGAACCGACGCGTCGTAGCGCGTATACCGGTGCGATCGGATACCTGGCGCCGCCGTCGCCGGCCAACCCGGCGGGGCGAAGCCTGCTGAACGTCGCCATCCGGACGCTTCTCGTGTCCGGCGGGCAGGTCCACCTCCAGGTGGGCGGCGGGATCGTCGCCGACTCGCAACCCGAGGCCGAGTTCGAGGAAACCGAGGACAAGGCGCGGGCCCTCCTGGCCGCGCTCGCAGGGTAAAATAGCACTACAATGCCATTTTGCGCGGCGGGTCTCCGCACCCGCCGCGCAGAAGCGCAAGTGGCGTTGTGGTAATAGCGATTGCGAGGCCCACTATGGACGCAAGCGAACGGATGTACGTCGCCGGCAAGTACGTCGCCCCGGCCGAGGCCACCGTCTCGGCGCTCGACGCGGGCTTGCTGCTCGGCGCCGGCCTCTTCGAAACCCTGCGCACCTATGGCGGGACTCCGTTTCGCCTGGCGCGGCATCTGGCCCGCTTGCGCGTGAGCGGCCGGTTCTTCCGCATTTTCGTGGGCGAGAAGGACTCCGAAATCGCCGCGATCATCGCGCGCCTTCTGGAGGTCAACGGCCTCCGCGACGCCCGCCTCCGCATCACCGCCACGCGCGGGCCGCTGACCGAGGAGCTGGAGGACGACCTGGCGCCGCGGGCCACGCTCCTCGTCACCGCCGGGCCGATGACGCCGTACTCGCCGGAGTTCTACCAGTACGGGGCCACGGTCGTCGTCTCCGACATCCGCACGAACGAGACCGATCCGGCCACGTTCCACAAGACGACCGCCTACATGACGAACCTGCTGGTGCTGCGCGACGCCCACCGCGCCAAGGCGGCGGAGGCCCTGCGGTTCAACACCCGCAACCGCCTGGCCGAGGGGACCGTCTCGAACGTTTTCCTCGTGCGGGAGGGGCGCCTGCTCACGCCGCCGGTCGAGGACGGCCTGCTGGCGGGCGTCACGCGGGCGGCGGTGCTCGAGCTTGCAGCCCGCGTGGGCGTGCCGGCCGAACAGCAATCGATCACGATCAACGACCTCCTGGAGGCCGAGGAGCTTTTCCTCACCAACTCGATCATGGAGATCATGCCGGTCGTCCGTTTCGAGCAGCATGAGGTCGGGCCGAAAGACGATGCCGCCGCCCGCGGCAAACCGGGGCCCGTTACCCACCGTCTGGCCGAGGCGTACAAAGAGCTTGTCGCCCGCGAAACCGGCGCCGCGCCGGACGGCGGGCTGGCGGTCTAGCGCAATTCACGCGTGCCCGTAGCCNNCTCCCGACCCGCCGCGTTCCCGGCGGCCGCGTCGCGCGACTGAAACGCGGTCGCCGCGGCGACTGCGCAGCGTCAGCTACAGCCGCGCGTGAAATGCTCTAGCGTTGCCCGGAGGCCCAGCCGTGACGACGAGCGAGCCGCGCCGCGAGGAGTTTGTCAGCGAGCCGGCGGGGAGGCGGGAGCCTCGGGCGCGGCCTCTGGCAACACGCGCACGAGCTGCGCCCCCTCGGTACGCACCACGAACATCGTCATCTTCTGAACGATCATGAACACCGGCCCCCGATTGTTACCCACGAGCCGCGTCCTGAAAACCACTCGGGTGCCCGGCTTGAGGTTCGCCCACGCCGGCCACTCCGCCGCCTCGGGGCACACGGCTAACCCCGTCGTCTTGACCTTGTGACCGTCGAAGATCGGAATCTCGAACGGGTCCATGGCCAGGCGAACGCAATCCTGGGCCGGCGCGGGCCGGCCGCGCAGCAGCTCAATGACGGTGCCCGTCCACTCCACGGTGCGGCCGACCATCGCCCCGTTCACCTCTTGCGGCGTGGCGTCCTGGCGAGTCGTGTACGTGGCGACCTTCTTGCAGAACTCGATCCAGTCCTTCTGCCAGGGCTCCGTGAGGTCCGCCGGATCCGCCGCCTTGCCGGCCTCGTCGAAGATCCGCCGGGGCGGAGCCACCGGGGCGGGTGCCGCGGTCGCGACTTGCGCGGGCGCGGTCGCGACTTGCGCGGGCGCGGTCGCCCCCTTCGCAAGCAGGTCCTTCAGGCTCGGCTGACCGGCCGGTGCGCCGCCGCCCGCGCCGGGCTCGAGCATGGACTTCCGCTGGGATACCTGGTAGGCGACAATACCAACGGCAATGACAACGGCCGCGACCACGGCGGCGGCTATCGGCAGGAGACCGCTCGACAACGTCTTGACCTTCTTGGACACGGCCACCCCCTTTCGCATCCCAGGTGCAAGCGCAGCCTCCGCGCCTGCGGGCAACTACGGCTTAGGCGCCGGCGCACCCGGCGGTGAGGCCGGGGCCGCGTCTTTGGGCGTAAGGTACTTCCGCAGCACTTCCATCTGCGGGCGATGCTCCTGCGGCCCACCTGCGGCCGCGGTGTCCTTGGATTTCCGGGGCTGGACGGAAAGCGGATACCCCTCGCCCCACCATTCACCGGCGGCCCAATAGCACCAGCCCAGATGCTCGTCCTGCGCCTTCTGCAGATACGCCCCGAGCACCGTCAGCCAGCCCGGAGCTTTTCTCGGCACCCCGAACTCGCCGAGGAAGCCGCTCACGTGGTACGTCTGGCACCACTGGGCGAAGGGGGCGATGCGCTCTATTGCCCGCGCGGCCGGGTTCTTGCCCGATTTCGTCTCGTCCTCGTAGGACTTGCGATAGGTGCCGGAGTTATCGGCATCCATGTAATCGTGCGCCTCGTAGATGACCTTGCCGGCCGGGTCGTCGATCCACGGCGGGCCGTGGCGTTTCTCCCAGCCGCCGCCATGCGACCAGCCGGTGCCCTCGACCAGGATGGAATGCGTCGTATCGACGCTACGGATGGCTGCCACGGCCGCACGGGTAAGCTGCTTCCAGTCCTCGGCGTTCTTGTACTGCGGCTCGTTGCACAGATCGTAGCCCCACAGGGCGGGCTTATCCTTGAGGGCAACGGCAAGCTGCTTCCAGAACGCGGCGAATGCCTCGGTAGGCACCGGGGCGTCCTTGCCGACGACCGCCGTCACGAACTTGCCATCCTCCGCTACATGCTTGTAGACGCCGTAGTTGTGCATGTCGAGAACCACACCCATCGCGGCCTCGCGGGCGTTGTCGAGATAGGCGAGGAGCCGGCCGACCTCCGCTTGCTCGAGCTTCGGTTCCAGCTCGGGCGGGACATCCTTTGTCGCGGGCGTCTTCAGCCGTTGCACCCGCTCCCACCGAAACGGCACGCGGACCATGTTGAATCCCTGGGCACGGAAGTATTTCAGCGTTTCCAGGCCGGAGAAGTGATAGTCCTTGTCGTACGTACCCGGCAGGCCCTTCGGGCTGCTGTTGAACTCCCCGCCCGCATCGTTAACGCCGCGCCATTGCGACACGGGAGGCACCTGCCCGAAACCCGGGCCGGCCAGAAGTGTTACAACCAGGGATATCGCCGCCAGACGGATGCTGAACATGAATACTCCTTGTCGCGCGGATCAACTTGTTATCGGGCGAGTTGCCGATTCCCGATTGCCCTCCGCGACTTACGATGGCGGCTCGACGGGCGCCGGCGCACCAGGCGCTGTGGGCGTACCGGGCGTTGCGGGCGATTTTGGCGACAGGCCGGCGGGGACCGTGCCAGGTGCCGCCGACGGCATGCGATGCGCCCCGGCGGGCAGGCCCGGGGCAGCGGGCGATTTCGGCGGCGTGTTGGCGGGGGGGAGGAACGGAAGCGTGCCGCCCTCGGCCGGCTGGCCGGGCAGGGCACGCTCGGCGGTCAGAATGATCGTCTGGGCCCAGAGGTCGGGGCCGCGGCGCTCGTAAAAGAGCGCCCCGCCGACGCTCACGTCGGAGGTCCGCTGGGCACCCAGCACGAGAAGCCGGCCGGCCGGCATGCTGACCTCGGCGGCAAGGTCTGCCAGGACGTACCCGCCGCGCGGCCGCGCGGTCGTGGTGGGGTCGACGCGCAGCGGGCGCAGCACCTCCGCACCATAGATCACTTCAGGTACGAGGGCGATCAGGACATTGTCGGGGTTCTGGGGGTCGCTGCGGCAGACGACACGGAATTGAGCCACGGCCCTGTCGAAGTGGCGGCCGGTGAGCCGGCCCGCGGCATCGGTCCACACGAGGTCCAGCTCGTCGCGTTCGCCGCCAAGGGAGATGACGAAGTCGAGGTTCTCCCCCGCGAACTGGACGCCCACTTGGGCCGTACGATCCTGGGTCTCGGTCGCGAGCTCGTTGAGGCGGTCGGCGGCCAGGCGTGCGCCGTCGCCCATGCGCAGATCGTTGAGCTCCCACAGCGTTCGCTTCTCGTACGGGACGCCCGTGGTGCCGAGGAGCCGCCAGAGGTCCTCGACGGGGGCGTCGGGGCGGATGCGCTGCTGAAGGAGGACCGCGCGGACCTGGAAAACGCGCGCCTCGGCCGAGGGCTTGAGGCGGATGGCCTGACGCTCGGCGGGGGCGG
>PMZT01000251.1:11098-19872 GCA_003170085.1 Planctomycetia bacterium
AATTCGCAATTCGCAATCCGCAATTGTCTTCATTTCACCTTCGGCCGCATCGGGAGGTCGTCCTTTTTTAATGTATAGAAAAGCTTGGCGACCTTCGCGGCGTAGCCGTCCACGAGGATGGTTTCCTGCTCGAGGCGCTCCTGCGACTCCACGTCGGGTTGCGTGTCGCCGACGACCAGGCGCGCCGCCGACAGGACCGGCCAGACCTGCTGGCCGCTCTCGGGCGAGACAATGCGGATGGCGGCCTCGCAGTGCCCGTGATAGACGTTCGAGCCGGGGTTATCCTTGAGGTGGAAATCGGAGACCTCGACGTGCAGCACGTAGTCCACGTTGAAATACTTGCCCACCTGGACGACGGACCACTCGCCGAACTGCGGCTCGGCCCGCCGCGCCGCATCGACGCCGTGGGCCGGCACGACAGGGCCGCAGGCCTTGTGGGCCTGGAGCTCCTTGCCGAGGGCCTCGGTCATGGCCGATTCGAGGCGCGGATTGTCGGACGCCAGCGCCGGATCCTTCGTGTCGACGAGGATGAGCACGCTCTTGCCCTGGAGGGAGAATTCGGCCTCCGATTCATCCTCGGGAACGAACGGCCCGATCGTCTGCACGAGGAGCCAGGCAAAAGGCTGGCATCCGCCCAGGGCGAGCGCAGCCGCCAGCGCCAGGATCGCCAGAGGACGAATTGCAGATTGCGGATTGCGGATTGCGGATTTGAAGAAGCGGTGTCCTGCCCCCGATTCAATCCGCAACTCGCAATCGGATTGCGGATTTGAAGAAGCGGCGTCCTGGCCCGTTTCAATCCGCGATTCGCAATTCGTAATCCGCAATCGCTGGAATTGGGGCATCACGACCGACCTCCCTTGACCTCAACCTCATGTTCGTAGAACTTGCGAATGACCTCGCGGGCGAACATCAGGCCTACGCCGGTCCGGATCGTCTGCTCGCTGGTTTCGAGAACGCCCACAGGACGATCCTCGGGGAAGGTCGTTTCGATGTTCGTCTCGTAGACGGGGTTGCGCTCGGCCTTGGCCTTGACCACCTGGACGTGGGCGCGGATGCGGCCGCGGAAAAGGTTGGCCGAGCGTTCCTCGATCGTCGTATATTGCTCGAGCTCAATGTAGAGGAGCGTGTCGGCCTGGAAGGTCTTGGCGATGTCGGGCAGCGTCATGTTGGGCCATTCAATGTTCGATTCCTGCCACCGGACGACCTCGACCGGGTGAACGATCGTCTTGATCTGCGGCCGTATGTTCTTGAGGATCTCGTTGACGAGGTCGCGGCTGACGACGAGCGGAGCGGTGGGGTCGGAGAAGAGGACCTCCGTGCCCGCATAGGTGACGATGACCAGACGGTCGGCCTCGAGCGGGTACTCGGCCTTGACCTTTTCCTTGGGATGCCGCTCGGCAAAAGCCCAGGCGAAAAGTTGCCCACAGCCGCCGGCCGTCAGGGCCAGGAGGCCGGTCAGAGCGATCAGGATCGCCCTGCGGGAATGCGCGCCCCGCCTTCGCCCAGGGCACGCTGGGACGGCGGAACGATGGGCCGGCGGGGCAAGTGTGATCTTAGCCATGAGTCAGATTCTCCGCGCCTTCAAAGACCGCAGGCCGCTAGGCACACGGCCGCGGGGCCTCTCTGTTTCGCTTCGCAATTCCATCCATCCCTATCCATTCATCATCGACCACTTATACGCCCACGACACAAGGGCCAGGGCCACGAGGATTCCGATCGGCACAAGAATGCTGTAGGTGGAGAGCAGCGGCAACCAACTGCGGCCGGTCACGAGCGTCGCCACGCAGAACACGAGACCCCCCAGCGTGCACAGGAACACAACCAGGCCGAACGGCTGGTTCACAAACGATTCGGCGAATCGCCCGTGGGCCGCAAGGACGAACGACGTCGTCACGCCGCAGGTCGGGCACGGGTGGCCGGTCACAAGGAGCATGCCGCACTCGGGCAGGCCCAACTGCGTGTGGGTGCCCATGCCGGTGGGCGATGGCACGAGCGCCAGGCCCAGTCCGAGCGCCGCCGCAAGAAGCACCGCGACGAACCCCTGGACGAAGCGCTCGGCCAGGTCGGCGCGGCCCCAGCCGGCGCTGGCCGGGCGTGTGACCCAGTCGGCCGCCCGGCCGTCGTTCGCCCCGGTTGCTGCCGGCAGAGCCATGGTTTGCTCCAAGTGCTTTTCCTGCACGGGTTAATGGTAGCGGGGGCGGGGGCACGGGTCAACGGAGAAGCGGCCTGCCCGCCATAGCCTTGGCGACGGTGCGGGGGTGAGGGCGCCCTTTTCCCTTTGACAGCCCCCCCCTAGGGCGGGTAGATTTACACTTTCGTGCTGCCCGCCGCGTCGAAGACCCGCCGTGGCGGGGCGGGCGTTACGGTTCTCAGATACCCTTTTCAAAGGAGTTGGCGATGGAGGCGTTTGACAGGCTGAAGGCGATGGTGGCGGCTGCTGAGGAAGACGTGGTGAAGGTCGATGGCGGGAACAAGGCCGCCGGCACGCGCCTCCGCAAGGCCATGCAGGAGATCAAGGGCGCGGCCCAGGAGATTCGCATCAAGGTGCTTGAGGCCAAGGCGCCTCTAGGCTAACTCATCCCGTGTAACCAGCGACTAAGGGACATAGGGACGACAGGCGCCGCCGGCGCCGGCCTCTCTGTGTCCCTAAGTCTCTTCGGCTCCGAGACGAGGAACCGTTATGGCACCGCCGCTCTTGGTGGACCTGTCGAGGATCGACCTGGCGCGCGTGGTCGTTCCGCTATCGGGCATCCGCGAGTGCAACCCGCACCGGTTCGAGATGGAGATGCTGAGCGGCATCATCCACATCGACACGGCGGCAGGCGAGATCGTGGCCTACAAGGACGTGCGGGCCGACGAGTTCTGGGTCCGCGGGCACATTCCGGGCCGCCCGCTCATGCCAGGCGTGCTGATGATCGAGGCCGCAGCCCAGATGTCGAGCTTCTACTATAAGTACGTCCAGAAGGACCCGCGGTTCCTGGGGTTCGGCGGCGTCGACGGGGTGAAGTTCCGCGGACAGGTGGTGCCGGGCGACCGGTTGCTTCTCGTGGGCAAGGTGGTCGAGATCCGCAACCGCCGCGCGGTCTTCGATACGCAGGGCGTCGTGGGGGACCGGCTGGCGTTTGAGGCACGGATTACGGGAATGCCGATCTAAGGCAATTCCAACTTTGGAACTTCGATTGAGGAGGTTGTCATGGGTATACCGGGACGCAAACTGTTCAGCCACAAGCGCAGGAAGCGCACGGGTTTCCGCAAGCGGATGAAGACGCCGGGCGGGCGCGCCATCCTGAAGCGTCGCCGCAAGATCGGCCGCCGGCTACCCAGCGCGAAGCGATAGCGCTAAGTCGCCGCGGCGACCGTGGGGACAAAGTCCCCCGGCGGTGCCGGGGGCGGACAAGCCCCACGTATGCGCTGATCTTGCCATGCTTTCGCCGTCCGCCGCGGCGGGTGTGGGTATCCTTGCGTTGTGGCCGGACACGGCGGGCGTCCTCTTCCGTTTCAATTCCGCAATCGCTTTACCGGCGCAACTCCGCCAGGACCAGCTCCACCACCTTCGGCACAACGGCCGCCACTTCTTCCGAGAGCTCCAGCCCCGGGCTCATGTCCTTGGGCACGATGCCGAAGATAACGACCTCCTCGGGCGCGCAGCCGAGTTGGCGGGCCATCAGCAACGTCTCAAGCAGGCCCACCTGGTGGAGCGAAAGCGATTGCGAATTGCGGATTGCGAATTGCGGATCAAGCCCCACGCATGCGTGGGGATAAAATCCCCCAGCCCTGCCGGGGGCTTCCGTTTCAATCCGCAATCCGCAATCCGCAATCCGCAATTCCTTGTCGGTGAACCGCAGGACGGTGGCCGGTGGTTTATCGGCCTGGACGGCGTCAACGACGATGACGCGCTTGCGGCCGGCGATCGTGTCGATCAGGTCGATGCCGAACGTGCCGCCGTCGTAAAGCTCAACGCCTGGCGGTGTCTCGGCGTTGTGCAGCGCCTGCACGACGTGCACGCCCACGCCTTCGTCCTTCAACAGGATGTTCCCGATGCCCAGAACCAGCGTCGGCGCCATGTCGAAGACCCGCCATGGTGGGGCCGCTTGCTCCGCGGGTGGCTGATAGTCCATGAGGTCCTCCCTCATTTAAGCATACCGCCGCGCTCGCGCCGCCGCATAGGAAAACGAGGAGTCCGCCAAGGCGATTGCGAATTGCGGATTTGAAGCCCGCGCGGCAAGCGCCGGGGGATCTGATCCCCACGGTCGCCGCGGCGACTTTCAATCCGCAATTCGCAATTCGCAATCCGCAATCGCCTTGCCGCCGCCGGCCTTGCGCAGGCGGGCCTCGAAACGCTCGCGGCACTGGTACATGAACGCCTCGACGCGCACCGGCTCGGTCGCCTGCTGCAGGCCGTCGTACGCCACCTTCAGAACGGGGATGTCCCAATCCTTCTGGAACCGCGTGAGCAGGGCATTGACGATCGTGCCCGGCATACAGTTGAAGGGCAGGAGGTTGACGATGCCGTCGCAGCCGGCCTCGACGTACTCCATGCAGCGGCCCATCGAGAGAATCGGCTCGCCGCGCACCGACGGGTCGAGGTACCGTTCGCCCAGGGCGATCACGTGGTCGCTCGGCGGCTCGTCGAAGAACCGCTCGACGGCCCCGCGGAACTCGTTGAGGATCTTGTACTTCTCGCGGCGCTGGATGAAGTCGGTGATCTTCTCGACCAGGAGACGCTTGTAGTTGCGTTCGATCTTCGCGTCGGTGATGCGGCTCCAGCCGATGTAGTTGACCCACTCCTCGAACGGCGGGAGGATGGCCTCGCCGCCCATCGCCTCGATCTGGCGAACGATGAAGTGGTTGGTGAACGGGTTGCAGCGGACGAAGACCTCGCCGACGATGCCGATCTTGGGGCGGGGTTTCGAGCGGTCGACCGCGAGGGTCCGAAACGCCTCGCGCGCCTCGCGCGCCAGGGCCGGAAGGTCGCCGCGGCCCTCGATCACCTGCTCGGCCAGGCGGAGGTACTTCTCGTAGACCTGATCGGTCTCGCCCTTAGCGACCTCGTACGGCCGCGTCTCGCGGAGGATCTTTTGCAGGGTATCCACGAGGACGATACCGGCCCAGGCGAGCTTGCGGAAATCGGCGCCCAGGTTCTTCAGATCGCCCTGATAATCCTTGTCCTGGTCCAGCAGGATCATCGGGACATCTTCAAGGCCCAGCTCGTCGAGCATCATCCGCTGGAACTTGTTGTACTGGCCGAAGCGGCACGGCCCGAACGCCGTCGGCATGAAGAACGCCGAGCGGTCGGGGTCGAACCCCGGCGAATGAATCTGCCGCAGGATGTCGCCCGTCGTGATGATGCACGGGTAGCATTCCTTGCCCGAGGTGAACTTGCGGCCCCAGAGGATCGTTTCCTCGTCCGAGATCGGCATCTGGCGGGCGTCGACGCCGTTGGCCCGCATGGCCGCCGCCATGACGTAGCCATGATCGTCCATATACGGAATGTAGATCGTGCGGCGGGCGTGCTTGTGGGTCGAGTAATCCCACTTGGCCACGCGCAGGCGCTTCTCCATCCGCAGGTCGCGGCCGCGCACGGCCTTCAGGCTGTCGAGGTAGGCCTCGCAGCGGGTGATGGCGCCCACGTCGGCCGAGTGCTCGTCTACTTCCAGCACCAGGCAGGGCTTGCCCTTCAGCTCGGCGCCCAGGTACTTCATGATGAACGAGTCCGGCCCGCAGCCGAAGTTCGTGATGTACACCGGGTACAGCCGCCGGTCGCGCGAGATGATGCGGGCCGCGGCAAGGATCTTCTGGCCATATTTCCAGTACATGTGCGGGTGCTCGGCCGAGATGTCTTCCTGGTCCACCGGCAGCATGTCGAGCGGAATCGCGAGGCACCCCAGGTCGCGCAGCTTCTCGGGAATGTTCATGTTCAGGCCGGGGTCGCACCCGTTGTAGGGGCGGCTGATGATGACGAGGGCCGTGTCCTCGGGCTTCAGAGACGCCAGGATCTCCCGGCCGCGCTGCTCCAGGCTCGCCTGGAACCGGTCCTGGGCCGCGAACGCCTCGGCCACCGCGCGGCGGGCGCGGGCGCGGCCGACGCCCAGGCCCCGAGCCATCGCCACGAGTTGCTTCGTTACGCCCTCGCGGCCGTGCGAGAAGTGCAGGATCGGCCGGATCAGCTTCTTCGCCCAGTCCACGTCCTCCATCGCCGCCGGCACCATGAACGGCACCGTCTGGACGTATGGGCACACATAACTGTTGACGATGTCGTCGCTACTGCGGGGCATGTCGATGACGGTCGGCAGGAAAATGTAGTCCACGTCCTTGGTCACGAGGTCCCGCACGTGGCCGTGCGCCACCTTGATCGGGAAGCACGGCTCGGCGGCCGTCTGCTCGATGCCCTCGGCGATCAGGCCCCGGTTCGTGCGCGACGAAAGAACCACGTCGAACCCGAGTTCCACGAAGAGCGCCCGGAACAGCGGCATGAGCTCCCAGAAGTTCGTCATCTGCGCCAGGCCCACGCGCTTGCCCACCGGGTGCTCCGGCGTCTTGCGGAGGACCGCGTCATCCATCAGTTTCTGGCGCTCGACGAACAGGCGCGGCAGGTCCTTGCCGAGCGAATCCCGTTTGGCCTCGTCGAACTTGCCGCAGCGGCTGCCATAGTGCAGTGTCTTGGGGTTCTCGCCCTTGATCTCGACGACATGGATCTCGCAGCGGTTCGCGCATTCCTCGCACTCGAACGTGTCGAACGAATACTGGACGCTGCGGAGGTCGAAGCCCCGGAACGTCGTCTCCCGCGCCTGTCCGGCCGCCCGGCCGTTCTCGTACCATTCCCGGGCCAGCAGGGCCATGCCCACGGCGCCCAGGACGTCGTGCTGCGGCGGGACGATGATCTTCTTGCCCGTGACCTTCTCAAACGCCGCCTTCACGCCGCGGTTGTACGCCGTGCCGCCCTGGAAGAGGATGACGTCGCCGATGCGGTGATCCTCGACGACCCGGTTCAGGTAATTCTGGACGATCGAGTAGCAGAGGCCCGCGCACAGGTCGTCGACCTCGACGCCGCGCTGCTGGTTGCGGTTGATGTCGGTCTCGATGAAGACCGTGCATCGCTCGCCCATGGCGGGCGGCTCGTCGGCCGCCATGGCCAGCGCGTTGAACTCGCCCGACTTCAGCTTCACGCCCAGCCGCTCGCTTTGTTCCTCGATGAACGACCCCGTGCCGGCGGCGCACACCTTGTTCATCGTGAAGTCGACGACTGCGCCGTGGTCCAGGCTGATATATTTCGAGTCCTGCCCGCCGATCTCGAAGATCGTATCGACATCAGGCCGCACGAACGCGGCGCCCGTTGCGTGGGCGGTGATCTCGTTCTTCACCACGTCGGCGCCCACGAAATCGCCCGTCAGATACCGGCCCGAGCCGGTCGTCGAGCAGCCGCGCACCCGCACGCGTCCCTTGCCGCCGCGCTCTTCCAGCGCCGTGCCCACCTTGTAGAGGCCGTCGGTTACCGCGGCCAGCGGCCGGCCGGCGGTCATGAGGTACTCGCGCGCCAGAACCTTGCCCGCGGTGCTCACGGCCACGACGTTCGTCGAGATGCTGCCGACGTCGATGCCCACGTATACGTCTACTGGGTCGTTGCCCGGCGGGAACGGATCGGGCGTGGTCACGAGCGGGTACTTGTCATCCACCAGGGGCGGATGCAGTTCGCCGCCGCCGTAGCGCCGCGACTCGAGGTAATCCTTCAGGGGCTTCAGGCTCTCGATCTTACCGAGCACGCCGCGATCCCTCGCCACCATAAGCCCGCCGATCGCCCCCATCGAGGCGAAGTGCTTCGGTATAAGCAGTTCGCCCGGCTTCAGCTCCAGCACCTCGGTGAACGCCCGGATCATCCCCGCGTTGGCGGCAACGCCGCCCTGGAAGGCAACGCGCGGCAGCAACTCCTTGCCCTTGCCGATGACGGCCCTGAAGTTACGGGCCATCGCAAAGCACAGGCCCGCCACGATGTCGAAGTCCGGCGTGCCTTCCTGCTGAAGGTGAATCATGTCGGACTTCGCAAAGACCGAGCACCGGCCGGCGATGCGCGGCACGTGCACCGACCGCACGGCCATCGCGCCCCACTCGCCCTCGATGCTGATGCCCAGCCGCGACGCCTGCTGGTCCAGGAACGACCCCGTGCCGGCGGCGCACAGGGTGTTCATGCCGAAATCCTTGATGCGCAGCCGCCCGGTCCTGGGGTCTTCTTCCAGAAGGATGAGCTTCGAGTCCTCGCCGCCCACCTCGATGATCGTCCGCACGTCCGGATGGAACCGCATCGTGGCCGTCGCCTGCGCCACGACCTCGTTGATGGGCTTGATGCCGTAGAGGTCCGTCAGGACGCCCGTGCCGGCGCCCGTAAAGGCCACACCGGTGATCTCGGCGAGCGGCACTTCCGAGGCCATCTCCTCAAGCGCCGCCAGGGCGGTCTCCAGGGGCTTGCCGCGCGTGCGGACGTACCGCTCCTTAACGACCTGCATCTCATCGCCCAGGAGGACGAGGTTGAGGCTGACCGAGCCGATATCGATACCCAGGTACACGAACCGCTCCTTCACGTGA
This sequence comes from Planctomycetia bacterium, assembly GCA_003170085.1. Classification (GTDB taxonomy): domain Bacteria; phylum Planctomycetota; class Phycisphaerae; order FEN-1346; family FEN-1346; genus FEN-1346. The sequence continues at coordinate 19,676 of PMZT01000251.1, forward strand.
TTGCGGATTGAACAGCTTTGCCGTTGTGCTTTCTAATCCGCAATCCGAAATCCGNNCCGAAATCCGCAATCCGCAATTGTCTTTTCCGCCCCCCATGGTTGTGTCGGTCGCTCGTAGGAGGGGGGATTATAACTTATAGCCCGCCGCCGCGTCAATCCGGCACCCCCCACGAGTGATTGCGGATTGCGAATTGCGGA
>PMZT01000251.1:20001-20215 GCA_003170085.1 Planctomycetia bacterium
CCTCAAGGCCGCCCGCATCATCGGCCGCGACGGCCGGGCCACGAGCATCGTCCGCCACCTCCAGCGTCTGGGCGAGCGCGGCGTCGAGGTCCGCATTCTCCACAGCGGCATCCCCTCGGGCCCGTTTCTCGAGGAACTGAAAAGGGTTCCCGCCGGGGCGTTCCAGATGCGGCGGTGCCCGCGCACCCATTTCAAGGCCGCGATCATCGACGGC
>PMZT01000251.1:20222-20650 GCA_003170085.1 Planctomycetia bacterium
GAGATCGGCCTCGTGACCGACGACCCCGCCCTCGTCGATACCGTGGCCGACCTCTTCGAGGCCGTCTGGTCCGGCGCGATGTGCCGCCGCTGTGACCGCAAGGACTTCTGCCCCGAACCCCTCGAATCGCCCTGGAAACAGCCCTGACCCGGCCTGCGCCGGAAGGAGAGGACCATGATGTCGCGGGAGGGAAGAGCGATGCACAACTGGTTCATGTTGTTAACGCTTGGCGCCGTGATGGCGGTGGTTGCTGCGCCGGCCACGGCGGGCCTGTCCGCCAAAGCCTTGGCGNNGTCTTCGACGGCCCCTGCCGCCGAACCCCTTCGCCTCCACCCCGAAAACCCGCACTACTTCCTCTGGCGCGGGCAGCCCACGGTCCTTGTGACCTCGGGCGAGCATTACGGGGCGGTGCTGAACCTGGACTTCGA
>PMZT01000251.1:20669-20812 GCA_003170085.1 Planctomycetia bacterium
ACGCGGACCTTCTCGGGCGTGTACCGCGAAATCCCCAGTTCGTTCAAGATCAAGAACAACCCGCTCGCCCCCGCGCCCAACCGTTACATAAGCCCGTGGGCACGAAGCACGGAGCCGGGCTACTTCGACGGCGGCGCGAAGTT
>PMZT01000089.1 GCA_003170085.1 Planctomycetia bacterium
GCGTCCCAGCCCTCGGTGAGCATCGAGACCGAGACGACGCAGCGGATGTGCTCGCCCAGTTTGCCGGGCTTGCCGACGGTGTTCATGACCTCGCGGAGGAGGTCTTCGTCGGTGAGTTTTTCGACATCGCTGCCGGGGAACCGCTGGCGGTACTCGGCCTTGAACTCGGCGATTTCGGTCGCGGCAACCTTCTTGAAGTCATCGCTCATGCCCTCATCGGATTCCAGTTGCTCGGAATCGACGAGGATGGTGTTGGGGCGAAGGATGAACCGGCCGCCGTCAACGTTGGAGAAGAGGGGCAGTTTGCCGGGGACGGCCACGACGGTTTCATCGGGCAGGGTCTTCTCCCAGCCCGCGATGTAGTCGAAGACCATCTTCGAGACGTTCGTGTTGTTGCAAACGACGATGAAGACGGGCGGCGTGAGGCCGCTGGCGCGGGCCTCGGCGTTCTTCTCCCATCGCTGGAAGCACTTGGCGTAGTTGGCGTAGAGGCTCTGGAGGGCGCCTTCGAGGACGGCGGGCAGGACGGGTTCGCCCGTAACGGCCTGCGTGCCGCGCCCCTTCTTGGGGAGATCGTCGCGGATGCGGAGCCAGATGTTGCGGTAGGTGGGCTGGTCGCCCTGCATGGCGTTGTCGGCCACGGGGACGCGCGGCACCTTGACGATGCCGGACTCGATGGCGTCGATGAGCGAGAAGTCCGAGACGACCCACGGGAAGAGCGTGCCCTCGGGGTAGCCGGACCCGCGCAGGAAGAACGGCGTGGCCGAGAGGTCATAGACGGCTTTGATGCCAAGTTTGCGCTGGACGGCCTCCAGGCCGGAAATCCAGACGCGGGCGTCGTCGTCGCGTTTCTCGGCCTCTTTGCGGTCGTCGCCGGTAAGTTTCTCTTCTTCGCCCCCAGCGCGGCGGCGGTAACAGTGGTGGGCCTCATCGTTGATGACGATGACGTTCTTCTTTGAGCCGAGGCCCCGGCACACGCGGCGGACCATCTCGCCTTCGGACTCGGTAAAGGCCGACGGCTTGCCGCTGGTCTTGCGGTCGCTGCCGGCGAGGATGTCCTTGGTGAGTTTGCCGGCCTTGACCTTTTCGCGCAGCTTGAAAGAGTGAAAGTTCGTGACGAGAATTTTGGCCTGCTGCATCTGGTCCATAAGGTCGGGCGGCACGATTTCCATCGCCCGGTAGTAGTTACCGGGGTCGCTGGGCAGGAGCACCCGCAGGCGGTCGCGGATGGTGATGCCCGGCGTGACCACCAGGAACGTATCCGTGAAACGGGAGTCCTGGGGGTAGGCGAGTTTATTGAGCGTCTGCCACGCGATGAGCATGGCCATGACCACGGTCTTACCGGCCCCCGTGGCCATCTTGCTGGCGATGCGCAGGAGGCTGGGGTTGGCGTCCTCGTTGAAACGGCGCAAGTCGTTGTCGATCCACGTGTCGCCATACCGCTTGCCGGCGACCTCAGCAATGTAGATGAGCGTTTCGAGGGCCTCGATCTGGCAGAAGAAGAGGCGGCGGCTACGGTCGGGGCTGCGCCAGTATTCCAGGAGGCGGGCGGTGACGCGGGTAACATCAGCCGTGTAGCGGCCCTCGCGCCAGACTTTAACCTGGCGGCGGATGGCGTTGACGGTCTTGTTCTCTTCGATACGGTCCTTCGTCCACTCGGTGTCGAAGACCAACTGCCCCTTATGCCCTTTCTTCTTGGGCTGGGCGATGGGAATAAAGTAGCACGAGACCCGGCGGTCGCGGACGATCTGGTCGGTGATGCCTTCTTCGCTGAAGAGGAAATGCCGCCGAGGTTCCTCGAACGGCGAGTTGATGACCGGATTCTCGATGACGACCTGGCTGGGCATTCTCCGCAATTCCCCTGGGCACGCGCGCCATGCTGAACCAAGGCTGCCGAGACCGCATATCAAGGCCGCACGAGATGCGTTGGCGCAAAGGCTTATCGCGGATTATACAGAAGCGTCATTGGGAATCAAGCCGCCGCCGCGCGGAGTACTTAACAACCTGCTTGACCGTAACGCCCTCTGCCGATAGAGTTGACGCACGGGCTTCGCGGCCAGCGTGAAGATCTGGTGCCTGGCGCAGGTAATTCTGCAATGCAGTATTGGGGTCGGCCCAGACCCCGAAGAAGCGGATCTTGTCCCGATTTTTCTCACAACGGTTGTTGGGATGCGTGCGGAGGTGACTGAGGCCTGGTGGCCTTCCCGGTCTTCAAAACCGGTGTGGGGCTCGATAGAGCGCCGGGTGGGTTCGATTCCCATTCGCCTCCGCCATTTTTTCGTGGCCGACATACGGCCGTACAAGAACGGCCGACTTCTCGCCAGGCCCGGCACTGACCCGCGAATGGTCGCTTGAGTCCTTGGGAGTTCCCGGGAATCCTTGACGCGGCCGGCCGTTGACCACCCCTATGTTCCTTCGACCCGCCGTCCCTCCGTTTCTCGGAAAATCACTTCGCCGCGTCGCGCGGGCCGAGGTCGTAGCCCCATTCGTGCAGGGGCGGCAGCTCGTCGCGGAACTCGACGTGGCCGTCGCCGAACGCATAATTCGAGCCCGTGCCCGGCTCATCCACGAACGGGGCCGAGGCGTAGCGCGGGTGCCATTCCCACCGGTCCACCTGGCCCCAGGTGCGGTACGCGACGTTGAACTGGCTGCCGACCGTCTGGCCCGAGGTGCCGCAGAAGAAGACGATCAGTCCGCTGGTGTTCCTGAAGAGCAGCCGTTGCTCGTTCATCGTCGTGAAACTGTTCAGGCCGTTATAGTCGACGTCGCCGTTCAGGCCCCACGTGCAGCCGGCCTGGCGCCGGATGGCGTCGGCGGTGCGGAAGAGGATGGTGTTCAGGCCGTAGCTCTCGGGCGGGGCGCTCAGGAGGCCCACGGAGTGCTCCGAGCCCGGCCGCAGGACGTCGGCGGCGGGGCGGCCGGCGTTGCGGTCGCCCGGGCAGGTGTAGACCGTGATGTCTCGCAGGTATGGATACAAAATGATGCTCCAATGCGGGCCGGGCTGGCCGTAGTCGGCGGCGGGCCGGATCGGGGCCATGACGAGGCCCGTATCGGCCTCGATCTGGAGGAAGGCCTTCGTGGGGAGGTCGGTGGTGGTAAGGAGCGGCGGCCAGATCCCGCCGGAATCGTGCAGGTACTGGCCATAGGCGATCATGATCTGCCGCAGGTGGTTGCGGCAACTCAGGCTGTGGGCCGCGCCCAACGCCTCGGCCAGGGCGGGCGCCAGCAGGGCGGCCAGGACGAGGACGATCAGGATGACGATCACGAGCTCGATCAGCGTGAAGGCACGGGCGCGCGGGCGCCGGCGTGGCGCTGCCCCGGCGACGGACGGCCCGGGCACGTCATCCGGCGCGGGGCGTGGGGCCGTGGCTCGCGCGGTCGGCATCAGGGCACCAGGAAGGAATCATCGACCGAGCGCGGAATGTTCTGCGGGTCGGTGGGCAACCCGGCGTCGGGCCAGTAGATGTTGTCGCGCAGGCCGCTCGGCCGCACGGCTCCGCACAGCGGCGAGCCTTGCCACTGGACCGAGCCATCGAGATAGAGGACGTTCTGGCCCATGCCGCCGTGGTTCAGGCTGTTGGCCTCGGGCTGATCGTCGGGCGAGACCACGGGCTGGCGCACCAGGCGGGTGCGGGTGTACGGGTTGCGGTCGGCCATAACGGCGAGCGACGCGGCGTGCAGCAGGATGTTGGTGGTCGGGTTGTGCACGTCGGTCACGTCGGCGGCGGTCTGCGGATGGGCAAACTGGTTCTGATAGGAGTAGGAGCAGCGGCCGGCGGTGATGCGCTGGAGGAAAAGGTCTTCGGCGGCGGTCGGTCGGCCGGTGACGGGGTCGAGCGCCAGGAAACCCATGATTGCGGGGTTGTTCGGGGCGTTCAGGCTGGGCCGGTCCTGCGTGGCCGGGCAGAGAAACTCCGCCGGCACGGCGTAGCCCTGGCGCACCAGGATCCACAGGTTGGCCTGGTTGCCGACCGACCGCCGGTCGTGCGGCCAGGCGGTTGAGCCGGGGTAGTCCACGCCGCTGGGGAAGTGGTGCGGATCGCCCGGCGTGGGGGCGCCGCCAAGGAGCGAGCACGCGCCGCAGTCGGGCAGGTATCCGTTGTTCTCGCCGGCGTAGAGGCGGAGGGCCTGACCCAGGTGCGCGAGGTTGGCGGCACACACCGTGCGGTCGCCGCAGTCCTTGGCGTCCATCAGCGCGGGCAGGAGCAGGGCAGCCAGGCAGCCCAGGCAGGCGGTGGCGACGAGCATCTCGGTCAGCGTGACGCCGTGGTGTGCTCGCATGAAACGGATTCCACCAGAATTCGCCGAGGCTGTGACACCGTGATGGCACACGCATTCTGGCACCCTTATTTCTGGAACGCAACAGATTTCGGGCGGAGGCGGTAACCCCTTGTGGGCGCAGGAACTTTTGCGCGGGTGGCACGGCCACTGTTTACCCGCCGTGGCGGGCGATGTTGGGTGGCCGTGCGCCTCTCGACGTAAGCACGGCCACGCAAAGGCGTCCGCCACGTCGAAGGTCCGCCGTGGCGGAGCGGGTAAACAGTGGCCGTGCCACCCTCGGTAGAGATTCGGCAACCGTAACTGACGCAGTACTCACGTCTTTTCGGGCCGGAAACAGAAGATGTTTGCGGCGTGACGCCGGCCGATGTATGCTTCGGCCGGCGCCAACGCATCTTAAACCGTCGGAAGGAGAAGCAGCCGTGGCAGATTCGGACTCGACGGATCGCCCCCAGGAATCGGTCCCACCCCAACCGTCTCGGTCGCCCGACGACGGGCCGGAGCCGCCGCGGCTCTATGCCCTGACGCGGCACGCGGGGGGTTACAAGCTCAGCCGGCGTCAGTTCCTTGGCGCCGCCGCGGCGGGAGCGGCCGCGTCCGCCGCCTCAGGCTGTCGGCAGAGTGCGCAAGAAGGCACCACCACCAACCCCACCGGCAACCGGATGCTGCTGACGGACATCGCCAAGGGTGTTATTCCCAAGGCACATGGCGGGAGTGTGCAATCTGTCCAGTTCAGCCCGGACGGCAAGTGGCTGGCCTCGGGGAGTGAGGACAAGACGATCAAATTGTGGTCCATGCTGGGTGGCAAGCTCCAGGCCACGCTGGAGGGGCACAAGGATCGGGTCGAGACAGTTACCTTTAGTCCAGACGGCAAGCTGCTGGCCTCGGGGAGTGCCGACAAGACGCTCAAGCTGTGGTCCATGCCGGAGGGCAAGCTTCAGGTCACGTTGGGGGGTCACAAGCAGTCGGTCAACGCCGTCGCCTTCAGCCCGGACGGCAA
>PMZT01000252.1 GCA_003170085.1 Planctomycetia bacterium
GCGCTGGAGGCCTACATTGCGGCCGAGGTCGCGGCCTTCATGAAGGAATCGTGATGCTCGTACTTTGCGCGGCGGGTCTCCTGACCCGCCGCGCGCTCGATGTGGCGTCGCCGGGCGCGGTGGGTCGGGAGACCCACCGCGCAAATTCATAAGTTGCGCTGTCGTACTAACCGCGCAAAGTCCCAGAACCTGACGGCAACGCTGAAGATTGTACGGCCTGAAAGGCGAAGAGCAAGCCCCACGCATGCGTGGGGATAACTGGGCCTTTACTTTCCCGACCGAGAGACGTTTGCACCCGCGGGCGAAGTTCGGTAGCATGACTTACGGCGCCGTGCCCAACAGGCGCAGCACCGGCGCAATGGTGCCGGGTTCAATAACTGACGCGTACCCAGGAGGAGGCAACTCATGCGTAGCTCGCTCATCGCAGGCGGTCTCTCGATGCTGGCCCTCGCGGGCCTCATCGGTCTTTCTGCCGGCCAACTGATGGCCGCCGACCCGTGGGTCGTGTACGAGGGCAAGGACGGGCCGGGCAAGGGCAAGCACATCGTCTTTGTCACGGGCGACGAGGAGTACCGCTCCGAAGAGTCGATGCCGCAACTTGCCCGGATTCTCGCGGAGCGCCACGGCTTCAAGTGCACCGTGCTCTTCGCGATCAACAAGCAGACGGGCGAGATCGATCCGCAGACGCTCGACAACATCCCCGGCCTCGAGGCCCTCAAGTCGGCCGACCTCATGGTCCTCTTCACGCGGTGGCGCGAACTGCCCGACGAGCAGATGAAGTTCATCATAGATTACACGAACTCCGGCAAGCCCATCGTCGGCCTGCGGACGGCCACGCACGCCTTCAACTACGTCAAGCGCAAGGATAGCCCGTACGCCAAGTACAGTTTCCGCGACAAGGGGTTCGACGGCGGCTACGGCCGCCAAGTGCTCGGCGAGACATGGATCAGCCACTACGGGCAGCATCAGAAGGAGAGCACGCGCGGCCTCATCGTCAAGGGGATGGAAGATAATCCGATCGTCCGCGGCGTCGAGGACCTGTGGGGGCCGTCCGACGTCTACGGCCTCACCACGCTCTGCGGCGACTGCAAGCCCGTCATTCTCGGCCAGGTCCTCACCGGGATGGACCCCAAGGACCCGCCGAACACCGCCAAGGCGCCGCTGCCCGTGGCCTGGACCAAGACCTACACGGGCACGGAAGGCAAGGCGGCGCGCGTCTTCGCGACCACAATGGGCCACGCGGGCGACCTTTTGAACGAGGGCTTCCGCCGCCTCATGGTCAACGCCTGCTACTGGGCCCTGGGAATGGAGGACAAGATCCCGGCCAAGGCCGGCGTCGATCTCGTGGGCGAGTACAAGCCCACCCCGATTCACACCGGCCTGCACAAGAAGGGCGTGAAACCCGAGGACCTGAAGCTCTGACGCGAGGCCGCCGTGCCGGCGGACTTGGTGCGTAACGCAACTGCATCAGGCAATACGATAAACAACGCAGGAGGCTTCCGATGACACGCGAACAGCCCGTGCAATGCACCCGGCGCCGGTTCCTCGGCGGCGCAGCAGCGGCCCTTGCGGCGCCTTACGTCGTCGCGGGCACGGCGCTCGGCATGAACGGCCGCGCAGCCGCCAGCGAGCGCATCACCATCGGCGGCATCGGGCTCGGCAGCCGCGGCAACGACCATCTCAGGACCTTCCTGAGCCGCGGCGAGACGCAGGTCGTGGCGGTGTGCGACCCGATCGACAGCAAGCGCGAGGCCGCCCGCAAGCAGGCCGAGGACCGCTACGCCGGAGACGCCGGGCGCGGCAGCTACAAGGGTTGTCTGGCGACGCCCGATTTCCGCGAGATTCTCGCGCGGCCGGACGTCGACGCCGTCTACATCACCGCGCCCGAGAACTGGCACGCTCTCATGGCCATTGCCGCGGCCAAGGCCGGCAAGGATATGTATTGCGAAAAGGCCCTGTCGCTGACGGTGGCCGAGGGCCGCGCGGTGGTCGAGGCGATCCGCCGCCACGGCCGCATCTTCCAGATCGGCACGCAGCAGCGGTCCGACCGCCGGTTCCGCTTTGCGTGCGAACTGGCCCGCAACGGCTACCTGGGCAAGGTGCACACCGTCAAGATCGCCGTGCCGGGCGGGCGCGTGCTGCCGAATGCCCCGCCGAAGCCCGTGCCGCCGGGCCTCGACTACGAGCTATGGCTCGGCCCCGCGCCGTGGACGCCGTACAACGACCTCAAGTGCTCGTTCAACTGGTACTTCATCTACGATTACTGCGCCGGCTGGATTCAGTCATGGGGAGTCCATCATATCGACATTGCTGTGTGGGGCATGCCCAGCCTCGCCGCCTCGACGCTCGAGGTCGAGGGCACGGCGGTGTTCCCCGAAGACGGCCTCGCCAACACGTCGGTCACCTGGAAGGTGAACGCCACGACGCCCGAGGGCGTGCGACTTTACTTTACCGACGACACCGGCCAGAAGCACGGCGCTCGTTTCGAGGGTGATAAGGGCTGGGTGCACGTCGATCGCGGCAACATCTGGGCCGAGCCCGAATCGCTCCTGAAGCTTACCCTCAAGCCCGACGACGAGCACCTGTACGAGTCGCACGATCACCACGGCAACTTCCTCGAGTGCATCCGGACGCGCCGCGATCCGGTCGCGCCCGTTGAGGGCGGCCACGCGGCGACCACGCTGACGCTGATCTCGGATATCGCCACGCGCCTCGGCCGCAAGGTCACGTGGGACTGGAAGGCCGAGCGGTTTGTCAACGATGAGGCCGCCGACCGCCTGCTCCGCCGCGCCATGCGAACGCCGTGGAGCATTTAGTACTACAATGCCATTTTGCGCGGTCGCCGCGGCGACCGCGCAAAGCGGCGTTGTAGTGTTAATCGCGTTACGCATTACGGGCGAAGAGCGATAGGAGTGCACCAATGATCCACCCCGTTCGAGTTACCGTGACGCTGGCGATGCTAAGCCTTGCCGCCGTGCTTGCCGCGCCGGCCGTCGGACGCGCTGCCGCCGGGGAAGTGGCGCCGGCACTCTCGCCCGACCAGGCCTTCGAGCAACTCAAGAAGTGGGACTACGATCAGCCGCGCCAGCCGCTGAACACCCTTGAGATCTACATCTTCCGCTCGACGGCCGATCCGAAGGCCGCGCACGAGATCGCCGAACGGCTGGCCGCGGTCCTCGCCAATCCGCAGGCCACCGACGCCGCGAAGCTCTTCGCCTGCCAGCAGCTTCGCTGGGTCGGCACGGGCGTGCAGGTGCTACTCGTTGCGATGATGCTCGACGATCCGAAGACGGCCGACATGGCGCGGCGGACCCTCGAATGCATCCCCGGCGATGCGTCGGTTGCGGCGATTCGCTCTAGCCTGCCGCGGATGAAGGGCGACCTCCTGGTCGGCGTCATCAACTCGCTCGGCAACCGCCGCGATGCCGCGTCCACGGCGGCGCTGGCCGCTTCCCTCGGCGATGCCGACCCGAAGGTAGCCGCCGCCGCGGCGCAGGCCCTCGGCAAGATCGGTACCGCCGAGGCCGTTGCGTCGCTCCTGAAGGCGCAGGGCAGTGCCGACGCCAAGGTCGCGCCCGCGATTTGCGATGCGCTCCTCGTTGCCGCGCAGCCGCTCCTGGCCGCCGGCGATTCCAAGACCGCCGAGACGATCTATCGGGCGGTTCTCGATTCCAAGCCGCCCGCGCCCCTGCGCGTGGCGGTGCTCGCGGGCCTGGCCAAGGCGAACAAGGCCGCGGCCTTGCCGCTGGTGCTCGAAGCCCTCGCGGCCGAGGACGCGCAGCTCCAGGCCGGCGCGGTGCGTCTCACGCGCGATCTGCCGGGCGCGGACGTGACCGCGGCGCTCGTTCAGCAACTCGACAAGCTCGCGCCGGCGGGCCAGGCGATGGTGATCGCCGTCCTGGCCGAGCGCGGCGACAAGACGGCCGCCGCTGCCGTGGCGAAGCGCCTGGAAGACAAGGACGAGGCCGTTCGCGCCGCCGCCGCGCGGGCGATGGCCCGCTTGGGCGATGCCGCCTGTGTCGATCGCCTCGCGCGAATGGCCGCGAGCGAGAAGGGCGACGTCCAGCTAGCGGCCCGCATGAGCCTCGCGCGAATGGCCGGCGCTGAGGTTGACCAGCGGATCCTCGCCGCCGCCGCGCAGGGCGAACCGGCGATCTGTGCCGAGCTTCTCGACGCCGTGGCCGCCCGTCGCACGCCGGGTGCCGGGCCGATGCTTCTCAAGGCGGCGTCCGACGCCGACGAGCACGTCCGCGACTCTGCCCTCGACGCCCTCGCCGTCGTGGGCGGGGCGGAGGAGTATCCGCGGCTCGTCCAACTCCTGGTCGATGCGAAGGGCAAGTCCGAGAGCGCCGAGAAGGCCGTGATCGCCGTCGGCGGACGCCTTCCCGCGCAGGCCGATCGCACGAAGCCCGTGGTCGCGCTGCTCGGCGCTGCACCGGCGGAGTCGAAGCCGTCGCTCCTGCGGGTGCTCGCGAGTTTCGGCGGGCCGGAGGCGCTTGCGGCCGTCCGCCCGTACGTGAGTGATGCCGCCGCCGCCCTCCGCAACGCGGCCGTTCGTGCCCTTGCGAACTGGCCCGACGAGGCGGCCGCCGACGACCTCCTGGCGATTGTCAAGAACACTGACCAGGCGACGCACCGGGCCTTGGCGCTGCGCGGGTACCTGCGTTTGGCCGGCGCCGCCAAGGATGAGCCGACGCGGCTGAAACTGCTCGCCGCCGTCCGGCCGATTGCGACCACGGCCGACTCGCGGCGGATGGTGCTTGCGGGCCTGGCCGAGGTGGCCGACCCGGCGGCGCTCGAGATGGCGGCGGCATTTGTCTGTGACGCAGAGGTCCGCGCCGAGGCCGCCCTCGCCGTGCAGCGGATCGCGAAGGCGCTGGCGCCGACTCGTCGCGCCGACGTGGCGGCCGCCGTCGCCAGGCTGAAGGCGTCGCCCGACAAGGCCGTGGCCGACCGGGTCGAGGCCCTGATTGACGAGGCCCTGGCGAACTCGGAGGCCGGAGGCGAGACCGCGGCGCTCAAGCCCGACAAGTCGCGGAGCGAGGCGGCCAGGAAGGACCTCGCCAAGCGGGCGCCCGCCGGGTACCGGCTCGCGTGCTACCTCGATTGCGGGCCCGACACGGTCGACGGGACCCGGGGCGGCCCGGTGGTCCGCGTCGTCGGCGCCACAAAATATCAGTGGCCGGGGGCGGAGCAGGCGGCCCCCGCGCGGTTCAGCACGGTGGCGTATGATGCCCGGCAGGTCACTTTCGAGGCGAGTGGGCTGGACCCGCGCCGGTCGTACCAGGCGGGCTTCTCGTGGTGGGACTACGATCACAATGATCGCGTGCAGTCGGTGTGGGCGGCCGATGGCAAGGGCGGGCGCGAAACGAAGCTGCTTGAGAAGACGAAGCTGCCCAGCGGCGCTATGAAACAGGCGCCGCAGGAGAAGACGGTCGCTGTGCCGCGTGAGATGTATGCCGATGGCACGATGCGCATCATGTTCCGCCGCGAGGGCGGCCAGAACGTCGTCGTCTGCGAGTTCTGGCTCTGGGAGAGCGAGGCCCAGGGCGCCGCGCCGCCCGCGTCCGAAAAGGCCCCGGCCGCGCCGGTCGCGGAGAAGACCGCTGCGCCGCTGGCGAATCCCGGGCCGCAGGAGGCCCCGCCGAGCGCTTTGGAACCCAAGTTTACTCGCGCCAAGCCCGAGCCCGGTCGCACGACGCGCATCCTGCTCGTCACGGGCGAGGAACACGGCGCGCACAACTGGCGGCAGACGGCGCCGCTGCTCGCGAAGGAACTCTCCAAGGACCCGCGTCTGCTGGTGGACGTGTCTGAGGACGTGGCGATCCTGGGTTCCTCGCGGCTTGCCGACTACGCCGCCGTCGTCCTGAACTACATGAACCCGAAGCCGGTCGACTTCGGCCCGAAGGCCCGCGAAAACCTCCGCACGTACGTCGAGGGCGGCAGGGGCCTCATGCTCGTCCATTTCGCGTGCGGGGCGTTCCAGGAGTGGCCGGAGTTCCGCGACCTGGTGGGACGCGTGTGGGACCCGAAGCTGCGCGGCCACGACCCGCGCGGCGTGTTCCGCGTGGAGTTCGGCCTGGTGAAGAGCCCGATCACCGAGGGCCTTCAGCCGTTCGACGCCGACGATGAGCTTTACACGTGCCTCACGGGCGACCGGCCGATCGTGACCCTCGCCACGGCGAAGTCGAAGGTCGACGGCAAGGATTACCCGATGGCGTTCACGTATACCCCCGGCAAGGGCCGCGTTTTCCAGTGCCTTCTGGGCCACGATGTGAAGGCCATGCAGGTGCCGGGCGTGGGCGAACTGTACCGGCGCGGCTGCGCCTGGGCGGCCGGCCTCGCGCCGGTTGTGAAACCGTAGCACCTCGTAAGTTGTGCGCGGTGGGTCTCCGCACCCACCGCGCAAAAACGCAGTATGATCGGGGCGTGTGTCGGCAACCGGCGCGGCGGGTCGGGAGACCCGCCGCGCAAAACCTGAGAAGCTTCGCTGTCGTACTAGGAATTGCCGCAGGGGGCAAAGCCACCCGCAAGCCAAAAAGGGGATCGCCATGAAAATCGGATTCCACACCGACGCCTTCAACAGCGCCTACTTCTCGTTCGAGAAATGCCTCGAGTGGGCGCAAAAGAACGGTGTCCACTTCATCGAGTGCGGCCTGATCGACGGCGTCAGTTGGATTCACGGCCTGGGGTATCAGCCGCACGTGGCGCTGTACGAGGACCCGGTGCTCCTGGCCGCGAAGATGAAGGGTTACGGTCTCGCGTTTTCGCAGGTCGATGCCGCGTACCCGCTCTCGGGCAAGGACGGGCCGATCCGCGGCGTTCCGTACGTGCTCAAGGCCATTCCGTGGGCGCATCTCGTCGGGTGCAAGAATGTGGATACGACTGACGGCATGCACGCCCCCGAGGGCCTGACCGACGCCGCGGCGATGGACCTGATGCGGGGCGAGTACGAGCAGATCCTCCACGTGGCCGAGGCCCACGGCATCGGCATCAACATCGAGCCGCACGGCTACTTCACCACGCGGCCCGACATCATGGAGCGGATGCTCGCGTTCGTCGACAGCCCGTACCTGGGCCTCAACATGGACACCGGCAACACGTTCATCGCCGGGCAGGATCCCGTGGCGTTCCTGAAGCGGTTCCTGAAGCGCGTGCGGCACGTGCACGTCAAGGACGTGTCGGAATCGCTGGCGGCGGCGCAGCTCGGCCACCAGACCGGCATCGCCGTGAGCCAGTGCGCGATCGGCGACGGCGTGAACGCGGGCAACATCCGCCGGTGCCTCGAGCTGCTGCGCGACGGCGGCTATACGGGCACGCTCAGCATGGAATGCGAAGGGCAGGGCGGCCCGATGATCGAGCGGTCGCTCGCGTGGATGCGCAAGACCCTGGCCGAGCTGAAGATTCCGGCCGAGTAGCGTCGCCGGCGGGTTCTTACGAAAATACGTCCCGGATGGTCCTTTCGACCATCCGGGACGTTGACGTTATTATCGGCATCCGAGCTACGGGAGTTGCTCATAAGCCAGTAGCTTAGCCCTATCATATAGGGCGGTATAGGCTGTTCGGGTTTTCCCGAGGGTCTGTGGATTGTCACCCACTACATCTAATTGGCCAAGGAGGTTGTCCATTAGTTCCGCCGAGTTGCGATCAAAGAACTTGATCGGGTCGGTTTTCCAGGCAGCTTTACCGTTAGAGTCGTATTCAACGATCGCGCGGAGGGACTGAAGCAGGGGATAAAGGACACCCGTAGGCACCGTATGGCTAGCTTTCTTCCCGGTTAACGGGAGCGTTCTTTCCTCGCGGGGGAAGATTCTGTTTTCGCCAGAGCCTCTGCGGCCCGGTTTTCCGCCGGGTCGCGCCTTTGTATATGCCGCGAAGAAAGTCGCGTAAACATGATCGTGTAGCCGTAAAGTATCCACGAGAATGGGCGCAAGACCCTCATACCCCGGCAGTAGGTCGGGATTCGTGAGCCTTGAATCCATGCGGCCCTTACTTGAATACGCCACTGTGGGTGCCTTGCCTTTGGAGTCATACTCCTTATGGAAAAGGGTGAGAATACACAGCACCTCCAAGATGTTCACATCCTTGTCGGCGTTCTCCTCGTAACCGATCTTGCCCGCAAAGCTACTACCAGGTCGCTCCAGAATTTCCCTGATCCAATCGAAGGATCCTTTGAAATCCGCCAGCGTCCAGGATTTTACCTGACGGCTAGTGTTTCTTCCCTGTACCAATACCCCGATTCGCTCCCTCTCCTCCAAGCCAACAATTACCTCCAGGTGGATACGTGCTTTTCGGAGGAAGTGGGGCATCTCGCTGGCAGGGTGTTTTCTGAATGGCGTCGTTTTCGCGACTGCTTTCTGCACCCGGGCGATCACTGCATCGGTAGTACCACCATCTGCGACGCCGTGAATGGCGTCCTCGCCCTTGCACTCGGTCAGGACAATCTCGACGGTGGCGCTTTGCGGGTCGAATTTAACCGACTTTGCAAGTACCGTCTCGCCTCGGTTTGCAAGGTAGAAATCCCCGGGGTTGTTTGTTAGGGTTTTCTCGATGGCTTGAGGCACCGCACCCTTGAGCGCGTTCTCATCATGGCTTCTTGGGTTCACATCGTCAGGCACTTCCCTGCCGACCCACTGATCTAGAGTCGGATAGATGTGGTAGATCGTCACACCTTCTCCGCCATCTTCGGCAGGCTCAATGTCAATCCGTCGTAGGAACTCCTTACTACCCAAAGAGAACTTGATTACTTGGTGTGGCTGGTGGAAAGAAGTAGTAATAGACATGATACAACTCCTATGCAATTGCAGGACCGAGACTATCCCGGCTTCTTGTTCATACCTGCTCTTGGGCCTTGCCAAGCACGAGCCTGTACAAGTGTCTCTCCCCAAGGAGGTTGTCAATAGTCTACCGGGTTCCGGAGGAATGTCAACTCAAAAATAAGGATGATTCTCCCTTTCCAGTTGCACAGCTTCCCCTCCAGCCGGTATCATGCGGCCACATCTATTTGTTAAATACGCCTTGGCAACGCGGGGGAACGCATGCTCGGCAAAATCCTTTCAGTCGGCGTCTTCGGCATCGACGGGTATCAGGTCGAGGTCGAGTTCGACGTCCGCGGCGGCCTGCCGAACGTCATCGTGGTGGGCCTGCCCGACGTGGCCGTCAAGGAATCGAAGGACCGCGTGGCCACGGCCCTCAAGAACTCGGGCTACACGTGGCCCGACGGCCGCATCACGATCAACCTCGCCCCCGCCGACACGAAGAAGGAAGGCCCGGCGTTCGACCTGCCGCTGGCCCTCGGCTGCCTCTCGGCCACCGGGCAGATGCTCTCCGACAAGCTCAAGAGCTACGCGGTCGTGGGCGAGTTGGCGCTCGACGGCTCGGTGCGGTCGATCCGCGGCGCGCTCTCGATGGCCATGACCGCGCGCGAATCGGGCCTGAAAGGCATGATCCTGCCGGCCGATAACGCCCGCGAGGCGGCCGTCGTCAGCGGCCTCGAGGTGGTGCCCGTGACCGCCCTCGCGCAGGCCGTCGGGTTCCTCTCCGGTAACTTGGCGATCGAGCCGTGCGAGGTCGACCTCAAAAGCCTCTTCGAGGAGTCGCGCCGCGACGACGTCGACTTTGGCGATGTGCGCGGCCAGGAGCACGCCAAGCGGGCGTTGACGATTGCGGCCGCCGGCGGCCACAACGTCCTCATGATCGGCCCGCCCGGCAGCGGCAAGACGATGCTCGCGCGGCGGCTGCCGACGATCCTGCCGATGCTTGACCTCGAGGAATCGCTCGAAACCACCCGCATCTATTCCAGCGTGGGCCTCATGGGGCGCGGCCAGGGGATCATCGCCACGCGCCCGTTCCGGTCGCCGCACCACACCACGAGCGAGGCGGGCCTGGTGGGCGGCGGCGCGATTCCGACGCCCGGCGAGGTCAGCTTGGCGCACCACGGCGTCCTGTTTCTCGACGAGCTGCCCGAGTTCAACCGTCACACGCTCGAGGTGCTGCGGCAGCCGCTCGAGGACGGCGTCGTCACGATCAGCCGCGCGCAGGCCACGCTCACTTTCCCGGCCCAGATCATGCTCATCGCGGCCCTGAACCCGTGCCCGTGCGGCTACCTGACCGATGCGAAGCACGAATGCCACTGCACGCCGCGCCAGGTGCAGGCGTACATGGGGAAGATCAGCGGGCCGCTGCTCGATCGTATCGACATCCATCTTGACGTGCCCGCGGTGCCGTACCGCGAGCTGCGCGCGAAGGCCGACGGTATGCCGAGCGTGGCGATGCGCGAGCAGGTCGATCGCGCCCGCGACGTGCAGGCCAAGCGGTTCGGCGACCGCCGCCAGACGAACGCCCGCATGAGCCACCGGCAGGTCAAAAAGTTCTGCACGCTCGACGACGGCGGCGAGCAGCTCCTGAAGCAGGCGATGCAGGAGATGGGTCTCTCGGCCCGCGCCCACGACAAGATCCTGAGGGTGGCCCGCACGATCGCCGATCTCGACGGCGCCCCCGACATCACGGTGACGCATCTCTCCGAGGCGGTGCAGTATCGCCGCCTGGACAGGAACCTGTTCGCGTGATCGAGGAGGACCATGCCTTCGCTTCCTGCCGAATGGGTAGTCAGCCCCTCAGGGGCGTCTTTCTTGGCCCAGGGTGATGGGCGAAGCCCGAACCCTGGGTGCGCATAAGCAACTCGGCCATCAAGCCCCATCGGGGCGCCTTGGGCCTGATGCGTCCGGCTGCCCATCGTTCGACAAGACGCCCCTCACGGGGCTTGGCCCCGGCAGGGGCCACGCTTACCCAGGGCTCGACTTCGTTTTCGCTCTGGGCTAATACGACAACGCAGCTTTCCAGGTTCTGCGCGGTGGGTCGGGAGACCCACCGCGCAAAGTCACAAGCTGCGCTGTCGTACTAAGAAAAACGCCCCTTCTATGAGTACGGCTGTCAAGGGCCGAACCGCATGAGTACAGGCGATCTTGTTTTCGAATGCCCCGAAGGCTGGCCGTTTCTTTGTCGTGGCCGTTGTCTTTTGTCGCACCTCGTTCACGCCGCCGGCGTCTGGTTGAAAGCCACGCTGTCGCGAATCATCGTATAGATACTCCGCAATATCAGTCGCGCCACCACGATCCGGCCGATCTTCTTGCCGCGCTTGGCCTCCACCCGCTCGTACGTCTTACGATTCCGCGGGATCTGCCGCGCCCACGCCGACGACTCGATCGGGTAATGACGCGGGAACGTGTCCGTGCCTCCCCCGTCGAGGCGGCCCGACCGGATCGTCCGGTCCGATGGGCCTTCTTCGAGCGAGTATACTCGACCCGCATGGAGACCGCCCGTACTCATGCTATCTACGGAGCTGACTTCCAACGTGCCAGATAGCGTTTTAGTTTCAACCGGGAGATGGGCGACAGGCATGTCTTCGCCGCCGCTGTTTCCTATTCCCTAGGAGTCCATTCAGTCGATGTCGAGGTCGGGTGCCGGGCCAGGGGGCCTCAGAACGCCCCCGCGGGCCGGCGGCAGGGGCCTTGCGGCGGGGGCCGCTCAGGCCCGCTCGACGCGATGTCGGCCCCGCGCTAGAATACCCCGGCGGGCTGGTGGTGCGTCAACCTTGTTCTTGTGGGTGCCATGCTTTCGCGCTGTTGCGAAAGCATGGTTGTTCGCGGTCCGAGATCATGCTTTCGCGAGCGAAAGCATGGCACCCTCAGATCAGATGTAGCGCACCACCAGGAGTGTGCCCGCGTCTTGCATTTACAGGGCATGCACGTCTGCTGCAAGCAAGGAAGCGAAACCCAAGTGAGTAGTCGCAAGATGCCGGCGATCGCCGTGGCGGTGGGACTGGGTTGTTTCTGGTTGACGGGCTGCCAGGATCCCGCGGACAAGTTGAGTTCGCTGAATGAGACGGAGCGCAGCGAATCGCTGCGGGCGGTGGCCCAGCGCGGCAGCGAGGCCGATGTCGACCGCGTAGCCGAGTTCGCAGGCCAGGACGACGCCGTCGCCTCCACGGCAGTCCGGTGCCTCGGCACGATGCACCACCCCAAGGCGGCTGAAACCCTGATGATGCTGGCCGAGAGCGCGCCGCGGCCGGCCGTCCGCGAAGAGGCCGTGCTGCAACTCGGCCGCGTGGCTGGGCCCGAGGCGATTCCAATTCTCGAGAAGGTTCTGGTCTACGACTTCGATCCCCGCGTACGCGGCGCAGCGGCCACGAGCCTGGCGCGGCAGAACGCGCTGGTCGACGTCCCCGTCTTGCTGGACGTAGCCGAGACCGATACCGATGTTGCGGTGCAGGGCCGCGCAGTAGGGGCGATCGAAGAACTGGTGGGCCTGCGTTTCGGATACGATGGGCGTGCCTCGGCCGCCAAACGGGCCGAGGCGATCAAGCGGATACGGAGCGTGGCGGTGCCGGCGGCGGCGGCGCTCTACGACCGCCAGGTCCTGGCCGGACGGTTTCGATAGCCAAGAGGGTTGACGCCGTGGCGCGTTCGGGCCGACAAGGGTTCTCGCTGATCGAACTGATGGTCGTCATGATCATCATGGCGATCCTGCTTGCGCTGTTCGTGCCCACCATTTCGAGCGCGTGGCGGGCGATGGACGGCTTCGTCTGCCGCAATCACCTCAGCGCGATCTACCAAGCGCACGGCACGTGGCGGGCCGAGCAAGACGACATCCTGATCTCGAAGGGCCGATCCTGGGTCCGCACGCTTGCCGCGTACGCGGGCGGCAGGGAGGATGTCTTCCGGTGCCCGTGTAGCGGGCCGTCGGAAGGCGCCGCCAGCGCCCGTGCCGAAGACGAGTTCGAGTTCGACGTGTACAGCCCTGAGGCGCCGGGCTCTCAGGTCAAGGGCCGGTATCGGTGGAGCATCGCGCTGTCGAGTCCGCGGTGGGTCACGCGGCAGGTCGAGGGCGATGCCATCCTCTATAAGATTCTTGACGCGGGCCATACGGGCACGCTGCCGTATCCCACCTCCAACGATCTCGTGCTGCGAGTTCACTACCAGAACGGCTGCCCCGGAATGATCGACATCCTGATCGCCGCCGACAGCCAGGCTGGCGGGCCGCTTAGCACGGGTTACCTGTATGATTTCAAGCGGAACGGCAAGGTCATCGTCGAGAACTGGGAGATGCACCTGGGGGAGACGTTCAGCGTGGCCGATTCGAGCGGTCCACTGGCCGATTACGGCCTGAATACGGGCGCCTACAACGGCGTGAAAGAGGGCGAGAACCGGCTGGATCCGCGCGTTTTCCTCATGCTCGATTACCCGCGGTCGCTCGTGGAGTACGTCGAGGGCAACCACCGCGACGATTGGGGCCGGTACTTCATCGACGAGTCGCGCCTCGACGCCTGGCTCCAGCGGTACGGCAACGAACTGGAGGGCTCGCGCACGTGGCGCGACTGCCAGGCCCTGCGGCATGATGGCCGCGCGAACGTAATGTTCTGCGACGGGCACGTCGAAACCTTCGACGCCGAGGCCCTGCACGAGACCTCGCCCCTGTGGCGGCAATCGGCTCGATAAGAACCGCGCCGCCGGAAGTCCTGTGCTCCCGCCTTTGTGAAACCTCCGCCATTGTGTACAATGTGGAACGCACGGGAGTAGGAGGTTTTGATGGGCCTTCCGCCCGACGTCTTCAAGCGATTGAGCCGGTTGAACCGACCGGTCGTCCGCGAGCAATTGACGACCGCCGACCCGGTGACACCGCGCGCCGCGCCGGCGCCGGCGGCCGCGTCGGCGGAGGGCGAGGACGTTACGATCGAGCGGCTGATTCCGGGCCAGGAGCGGCCGGCGCTCGGCGGGCGATTCTATTCCGTGCGGCGCCAGGCCGCCGACTTTTTGGCTGTCCCCGGCCCGGCCGACGAAGAAGCCGAGCCGCCCGACCTCGTGGCGCGCTACCGCCGCCTCTTCTTCGGCGCGGGCATTGCGGCGGCGCCGGACGCGCAGCCCGAAACGATTCGCCCGCTTGTCAGGACCGACCCCTCGAAGATTACGTATCTGGATATCGAGACCTGCGGCCTGGCGGGCGAGCCGGTGTTCCTGATCGGCCTGATGCGGTACGACGGCCGCACGCTTCAGATCGACCAGTTCCTGGCCCGCGATTATGCCGAGGAACGGCCGCTGCTGGCCGGGTTCTGGGAAGAGATCCGTGGCGCGGCGTGCCTGGTCACGTTCAACGGCAAGACGTTCGATGTGCCGATGATCGAGTCGCGGAGCATGGCGAGCGGGATCTTCACGTTTCCGCGGGTGCCGGCGCACGTCGATCTCCTGCACGAGGCCCGCCGCCGATGGAAACGCGAACTGCCGAACTGCCGCCTCCAGACCCTCGAAGAACTCGTCTGCGGGCACCGGCGGACCGGCGACATCCCGGGGAGCGACATCCCGGCGGCGTATCACGATTTCGTGCGTGCCCGGCGGGGCGACGATCGCATCCGCCGCGCGCGGGCGGCAAGGACCCTCCAGGCGATCATGCATCACAACGCGCTCGACCTGGTGACGATGGCCGAGCTGGTGACACATCTCCTTTCGTCACGTCCGTAAGTAGAACGACAACTCCACTTTGCGCGGCGGGTCTCCGCACCCGCTGCGCTGGGGGCGGTGCATCTATGCCGTCCTTGCCGCGTGTGCGGTTTATGCTGCCGTCTGGGCGGGCAGGGGCGCCTGTGCCGCGTACAACGACGGTGATGCCGCGGCGTCCATGTGTTGCCGGATTGCGGCCTTTGCCCATCGAGCCGTAAGCGGTTGGCCTGGAACGACTTACGATCACGGTCGGTTGCGGTGGCTCGACGCGTGTTGACGCCGTGCACGGTCGCCCGCAAAGACGGCATCCCCGGCACAGACGGCACTCCCCGCACAGGTGGAACGGAGATGCCCCGTGGCGCCCGCGCCATCGCGGGGTGCGATTTTATTCCGCGATGTTTTCCTCTTGGGCACGCCCTTTGCAAAGAGTGGGCTGGATGATGGCGCCTGCGTTATCCGAGCCGCGAGAGCGAGGGGCTCGCGTTCGGTGCGGGAAGCTCGCGCCATGAGGAGGGAGCCGTGGACGAGGCGGTGCTGCGCGAAAAAGTCGGAGAGATCCTGTCGGAGGTTCAACGCCTTCCGACGGGCGACACGGCCGGTGTCAGGACGAAGCCGGTCAATATGATTCCGTCGCCCGGTTCGGCGATCAGGCGGGAAATGGCGGCCATCGAGGACTGCCTGGATCACGTGCGGCTGGCCATCAAGTACCTGGTGTTTGACTTGGAGGCGACGAAACGCGAAAACCGCCTCCTGCGGGAAATGTTGGACGACGCGTAGCTGCGACGCTGTTCCGCTCTGGGAGTTGACAGGGGGTTGTGGGCGGGGCAGGGTGCAGCGACGGGGGTTGCAGCGGAAGGCATAGCCGTGGCAATCCACGGGGAGCGGCGAACTCCCTGGCCGAAAGTCCGTTGCCGGCTGGCGCTTGATCGGCAGCGGCGGTCATCAGGAGGCAGCGCCACGAGGGGAGAAGGATGCTCGAACATCTTAGGAGAGGTAGTCCGCCTGTCGTTTGCATCCTTGGGTTGATTCTGATGTGTGCGGCACCTGCCTGGGCACAGCCAGGCCCCGTGCTGGGCGTCCTGCCCGAGCCGGCGTCGCTGGCGCTCGTGGCCCTCGGCGGCCTGGGCATCATGTGGCTGCGCTTCAAGCGGCGCCGGTAGTATGGCAGCGCTGGATTTCGATTTGCGCGGCGGGTCTCCCGACCGTACGTGTTTAGCGTTGCCATCTGTAGCAGCGTTTGTGACCGCTCCAGGGCACCCACATGGGGGTGCCCCTACGATTCTCGTTGCGTAGGGGCGGCCCCGCGTGGCCGCCCGTCGTGTCCGGCCATAACGGTAAACACGCACCGCGATCCGCCGCGCGCCACGTGGAAGCAGCGCCGTTCTGCCTGAAGACTACCGCTTTAGCGCCGGCACGGTAGGGCCGGTCAGCCGCTTCACGAGGAAGTCCTCAAACCCCGCCATGTCCTTCCACTCGGTGGCCACGTTCATGACCTTGGCGGCGGGGTCGATGACGGTCATGCCGTCATCGGTCACGCGGATGCCGAGCTTCTCGATCTTCACGAGGTCGGTCGCGAACGAGAGGTAGGCGGCCACGGGGTCGTAAAGGACGCTCGAGGCCGAGTCGGCCCGTTTCGGGTCCTTGCCGCACCAGATACGATAGTTCTCGATGAGTGCCGCGGCGACGGGATCCTTGGAGTCGCGGACGGCGGCGTATTTCTCGCCCTTCAGGTGCACGAGGCCGCAGGTGTCGAGCGGCGTGATCGTCATGTCCCACGCGGCCGTGAAGACCTTCTGGCAGGCCTTCGCGTTGGCCTTCACGTTGTACTCCGCGTCGGGCTTGGCCTTACCGCTGTAGCCGAGGCGGACGCTGCCGTGCATGCCGACAAAGCGGGCCTTCTGGGCGATGCGCGGCTCGCGCTCGAGGGCGGCGGCCAGCGTCGGAACGGGGCCGATGGCGACGATCGTCACGGGCTCGGGCGAGTTCATGACGGTGTCGATGAGGGCCTGCACGCCGTCCTCGTGTACCTTGCCGGGATACGCCTTGAGGTCATAGCCCTCGACCCACGGCGACTGGCCCCCGCCGCCGGTCGGGTTGGGGCCGACGCCGAGGCCCACGGCCACGTCGGTCCGGCCGGCGCGCTCGAGGAACTTGGCGACGATCCTGGCGCGATAGGCGGCCTTGCCCTGGTCGGTCACGACGAGCCGGAGATCGACCTCGGGCGACTTGAGAAGCAGGGCCAGTGCCCACGTGTCGTCGATGTCGTCGCCGATGTCGGAATCGAGAATCACGGGGACGGGCTTCGGCGGCTCCCCGCCGCGCGCTGTCGCGACTAATGCAGAACACAGAATACCAAGAACCGTTGTGGCATACAGGAGTGCGCTGAATCGAGGCATGGCGGCGGTCCTCCCAAGAAGGGGTTGCCCCGGCACTGTATCGCGGGGGGCGCCTTGCGGGCAAGTGTTTTCCGAGGGCTGTAAGGGTTTTGGACGATAAGGAGGTCCGTCGCCCGCGAAAGAAACGGCCGGGGTAGGGG
>PMZT01000186.1 GCA_003170085.1 Planctomycetia bacterium
GGCCACCCGTCCCTTCCAATCCCGATAGGCATCGTCATTGCTCAGGCCCATCATCGCCAGCACCGCCGCCCCCGCTTCACCCCCTAAGCCGAGTTTGAACGGGTTGAATCCATTCTTGAACACCGCTTTCCGTACATCCTCTGCGCCGATCACAGTGCCCATCCCCGGGGTGTTGCAGATATCGCACACGGCCATGATCGTTCTCCTCTTTCTGAGTAACCGTTCACGGAATTATACTCGAACAGCTCACGGGCAGTAAATAAAAATTGTTTCAGAATTGTCTGGCGCTAGGGTGTTTGTTAGGGTACACAATGGCATATGCACGCTGATTTAAGCATCAAAGGGTTGTTGGCGCGGCTGGAAACGCTCGAAGCCGAGGTGGCTGCGCCGCGACAACCAGCCGTTGCGTCAGGCCAACGAGCAACTGCGCCGGGAGAACCAGCAACTCCGCCAAGAGAATCAGCCGCTGCGCGACGAGCAAGTAGCAGGCCAATCGCCCGGACCGCTATGGAATCCTCCGCTTGCAGAGCGAAGAATGACAGCACTAAACACCTACTCCGCGGCCAAGTGTGCTACTCCTGCGGATCATTCTGCTCGGCATTCTTGGCGTCCGCCAGCGAGAACACAGGAACGATGATTTGCCGTTTCGCGGGGGGTGTCGGCCCGTTGACAATGGTCTCGATCTCTTGAGTTGTCTTGTCATCGTAAAACTGTTCGCCGCAGCCTTCGCAGACGCGGGCCGGAATATCCTCGATGGCGATCAATCCCTGTAGCCCCCAGAAGGCCGCTTTGACGGTATCCTCACGGGTCGTGGCTCCGCAGTAGGCGCAGGGAAGAGCAGCCTGGCTATCCTGCTGCCCTTCTGGAGCCGGTCTCGCCTGGTCTTCCGGTGGCGTCACGGCCGCGCCTCCTGGCCCGAATACGGCATGTTCGGGCGTCAACCCTTGACCAGTTTCTTTGCCGCCGCAACGATGTGGACAGCACTCACGCGCATGTAGCTCAGCATCTCCGGCGCACCCGGCGCGGGCGCATCGGGGAACGCCAACCGCTTGATCTTCGTGCCGGGCAGGGCCTCCGCCACACGGGCGACGATCTCCGTGCAGTTCGAGAAGCTGTAGGACCCGTCATCGGAGGTAAGCAGTTTGCCGGTCTTCTTGACCGACTTCAGGATGGTCTCCATCACGCCCTCCAGCGGGGCCAGGGTCCGGGGATCGAGAAACTCGGCGCCGATCCCTTCCTTCTTCAGTTCCTCGACGGCCTTGCCGATCTCGACCGTCTGCGGCGCGTAGCCGACGATCGTCAGGTCGCTGCCTTCCGTGCGCACGGCGGCCTCGCCGATGGGCACGACGTACGGCTCGTCGGGCACCGGCGGGCCGGAGGACGGCATGGGGTACTGGCAGAAGATCACCGGGTCCACGTCGCGGATGGCCGCGATCATCAGCCCCTTGGCGTCGTAAGGATTCGAGGGGATGACGACCTTCAGCCCGGCCAATCTGGCATAGGACGACTCGAGCCCGGCATCGGCATGTTGGCCGCCTTGTGCGGGCACCCTTCCCATCATATCGGCCCAGAGGACCATCGGGAAAGCGGCCTGGCCCCCGGTCATGTGCCGCAGCTTGCCCGCATGATTGAACATCAGCTCGTAAGGGATGAAGGTGGTCATGCTGGGGATGTGCGCGATGGCGGGCACGCCGATCATCGACATGCCCAGACATGAGCCCACGATCCACTGCTCGTCGATCGCGCAAAACCGCGCTCGCCAGCGGCCGAACTCCGCCTCCAGGTTGATGGCGCCTTTCTCCCCGCCGGCAACGGGCTTCTGGTATTCATAGAGAAGGGTCAACAACTTGTTGCGGCGCATCTCGGCCTGGATGCCTTCCAGGATCGCGTACGTCATGCTCTTGGCCATGGCAGGGCATCCTTCAACAGGTGTGAAGCGGCACCGCGCCCTCGGCGAAGACATTCCGGAGGCCGTCCTCCGGTTTGGGCAGCGGCTGGGCCTTGGCGAAGGCGGCCGCGTCCTCGACGGCCTGCCGCACTTCGGCCACGATCTCGTCGGCCCGCTGTTCGGTGAGCACCTTTTCGGCCACGAGGAACCGGCGGAAGCGGGGGATGGGGTCCTTGGCCATCCAATCCCGCAGTTCCCGGTCGCTGCGGTAGCCCAGGCCGAAAGCCCCATCGACGCCGATCTTCGCCCCGCCCGCGCCGTAATGGTCGTACCAGCGATAGGTCTTGCACTCGATAATCGTCGGGCCATTGCCAGCGCGGGCCTTCTCGACGGCGTATTTCGCCGCGTTGTACACCGCAAGGACGTCGTTACCGTCGACGACACGACCTTCGATGCCATAGCCGTGGGCCCGCTGGGCCAGGTCCGTGATCCCGTAGACATCGGCAGCCCGCACCCAGATCTGGTAGCCGTTGTTCTCAATGATGCCGATCCAGGGAAGCTTCCACGCGGCGGCGGCATTGGCGGCGCTGGAGAAGAAATTCCCCTGGATCGAGCCGTCACCCCCGAAGCTTACGGCGACCTGGTCGGTTCCTTTCACCTTGATGCCGTAGGCCGCGCCGGCGGCAAACAGGTGGGAGGCCCCCACAATCCCGTTCATGCCGAGGATGCCCAGACTGACATCGGTGATGTGGAGCGACCCGCCGTACCCCTTGCAGTAGCCGGTGGCCTTGCCGCACAACTCGGCCATCATGAGCTTGAGGTCGGCCCCGAGGGCGAGGCTGTGCCCGTGGCCGCGATGGGTGCTCGTGATATAGTCGCGCTGGTCGATCGCCGCGCAGGCGCCGACGGCCACGGCCTCCTGGCCGGCGTAGACGTGGCTGGCGCCTTGGAGGACGTTGCGCGCGAGGAGCTCGAAGACCTTGTCCTCGAACCCCCGGATTTCCATCATCCGGCGCAGGAGCCCTACGAGGAAGTCCTTCGTGAACTCCTCGCCGGCGGGCTTGGCCGCTTTCTTCCGCTTCACTTCCTTTACGGGTCCCATCTTTGCCTCCACAGAATCCCCACGTGCCACTGCCTTGTAGGGGCGAGATATATCTCGCCCCTACACCAACACCGTCGCATGCGGTTGCCCATCCCTACACAAACTTCGGGCGCCCAAAAAGCGGGGTATTATAGCCTAAGAGCTTCCGGTACGCAACCCAGGATGTCCGTGGCGATCACGCCGAGGATCCCCAGCCGCGCGGCCGCCAGGTCCCCCGCCTTGCCGTGGGCCCAGACGCCGCAGACCGCCGCGTCGAACGGCTTCATCCCCGACGCCACGAGGGCGGCCACCAGGCCCGTCAGCACGTCGCCGGCGCCGGCCGTGGCCATGCCCGGATTGCCGGTGTCGTTCACGTAGAGGCGCTCGCCGTCGCAGACCACCGTACCCGCGCCCTTCAGGACCGCCACCGCACCAAAGTCTGCCAGGCGCGCCGCGGCAGCCGGTCGGTCCGCCTGGACTTCCTTAGTAGTGATTCCCAGGAGCCGCGCGGCCTCGCCGGGATGCGGCGT
>PMZT01000309.1 GCA_003170085.1 Planctomycetia bacterium
ATGGCGTGGGCATGCCACCCGGCAAACGTGGCTGAAGGGTCACTTCTCTTCGCCCTATTCGTTTGACGCACGGCGGCACGTGCGGTAAATATGCTGGCACCCATCGGTCAGAGCCGCCCTTTTATGCCGGGGCACGGGGCAGGGGCGGCGAAAGGACGAGTTCAACATGCCGGGACTACGCTGGTGGATCGCGGGCCTGCTGATGCTGGCGACCGTCGTCAACTACATCGACCGCCAGTGCCTTGGGGTGGCGAGCACCGAGATCAAGGCCGACCTCGGCATGACCAATGAGACTTACAGTTATGTGGTTAGCGCCTTCCTCATCACCTACGGCCTGATGCAGCCGTTCATGGGTCGCGTGATGGACTGGCTGGGCACGCGGACGGGCTTCATGTTGGCGGTGGCCTGGTGGTCGATCGCGAACATGCTGCACGGGCTGGCGGGCAGTTGGCTGTCGCTCGCATTCTTCCGGATCCTGCTGGGAATGGGCGAGGCGGGCAACTTTCCGGGTTCGGTCAAGACCATCGGCGAGTGGTTTCCGCCCCGTCAGCGGACCATCGGAACCGGCATCTTCAATTCCGGCGCCAGCATCGGCATGGTCATCTCCGCGCCGCTGATCGCGCTCATTCTCATGACGCTGAACTGGCGGATGGCCTTCGTGATCACCGGCGGCATGGGCGTGGTATGGATCGCCTTATGGGCGATTTTCTACCGTCCGTTCGATAAGCATCCGTGGCTGACGGCCCGCGAACGCAACCTGGTCCTCGAGGGCCAGAAGGAACTGGCGGTGGCCGACCCGCCGCCGGGCCGCGGCACGTGGCTGTTCATTCTGTCGCAACGGAATTTCTGGGGGATCGCCCTGACGCGGTTCCTGGCCGAGCCCGCGTGGCAGTTCATGATGTTCTTCCTGCCGCTGTTCCTGCGGGAGAAGCTCGGACTGACGCTGGGCGAGTTCGCGTTCTATGGCATTCTGCCGTACATTGCCGCCGACCTGGGCTGCCTGTTCGGAGGCTTCCTGCCGCCGCTCTTCGTCAAGGCCGGCCTCAGCGTGATGTCGGCCCGAAAGGCATCGGCGGCGGTGGCGGCGGTTATGATGATGGGCGTGGGCCTTACGGTGTTCGCCTCGACCGCGACCGAGGTGGTTATCTTCGTATCGATCGGCCTTTTTGCGCACCAGACCCTTGCATCGACGCTGCTGACGCTGCCGGCCGACCTGTTCCCGAAGCGAATGGCGGGCACGGCCTACGGCCTGGCGGGCACGGTCGGGTACGTCGGCGGCACGGCGTTCATTTTGATTGCCGGGTATGTGACGGAACACATCGGCTACAACCCGATGTGGGCGGGCTTGGCGTTCCTGGACATGGTGGGCGTGACGCTCTTGTGGGCCATCATTCGCGCGCCCAAGGCGGGAACGGGAACGCTGGCTCCTCCGCCGCTGGAGCCGTCGGTGGCGGCGTAGGCCGATCTCCGCTCTTACTGCGGCGGCCGGGCCTTTTCGCGTTCCTGCTTGTCGAGCCACGTCCGCCACTCGGCCGAGTTGTAATCGAAGTCCTGCCCGGTCATTTTTTGCAGGGCATCGTGCACGGCGGGTTGCGGCACCATTTCGATGATCGTCCGGTAGATCATGACGCGTGGGTTCTCGGCGGCGATCATCGAGCCGACGGGGATCGCGCCGATCGTCGGGCTCCACCCCACGGCCCCCGTGGCCACGACCGGCGTCTGGTTGGCGATGTAGGTCACGATCGTGCCCGACATGAAATAGGAGCCGATGTTGCCCGTGCCGGAGTTGGCGGGCGCCGGGGCCTTGAGGACCTTCGTCTCGGGCTTCTTCAGGTGGCTGATGAGGGCCGGGGCCGTGGCGAGGTCGCCGATCTCGCCCAGGGCGTACGCGGCCCGGGCGGTGGGCTTTTCCGATCCGTTCAGCGCGTTCAGGAGCATCTGTATCGCGCCGCGGTCCTGGCGGTCCTTGAGGGCGGCGGCCGCTGCTTGGGCCACATCCTCGGATTCGTCGGACAGGAGGAACTTCACGAGCAGCTTGCTCGCCTCTTCGCCGGTGATCTGGCCAAGGGCTTCGCACGCGATCTTGCGGGTTTCCACGCTGCCGATGCCCAGGATGCGGGCGATTGGCTCGGCTCCCGCCGGGTCGCGAATCATCAGAATTCGCAGGTGGCCTTCCTGGCGCGTCGGTTCATTCATCGACGAGAGATAATTGACCAGCGCGTCCTGCACGTCGTGGCCGATGGCGCGCTGGCGCTGGCCAAACGTCGGGTCCTGGGGCGCCTTGGGGGCGACGGCCGGAGACGCCTCCGCGGCGCCGGCGGGCAAATCCGAACCCTGCACCCATTCCATGTTGTGCCTCACGTAGCCGAGGGCTGCGCGGGCCTCTTTGTTGTCGGCGTCGCGAGCGATCGCCTCTTGCCAGTGGACCCGGGCGCGGCCATCGAGGCCGCTAGCGGCGCACCACTGGGCCAGGGCGACATGGGCCGCCGCCGTATCCTGCATCGTGAGGAGTCGGTTGGCGTATTCGCTCTGGACCTGCGGAGAGGGCGTTGCGGCAACGGCTGCGCTGAAGAGGAAACCCACCGCCAAGGCCGTCAGGATGAACCGAGACATAGCGTTCTCCTTCCTTCACCCGTCCTATCTAATATACGTCCGAAACGGGCAAAGTCATGCATGAAAAAGTGAGGCCCCCGCTCGCCAAGGGGGTCGCAGCGAGCGGGGGGCGGAAGGAAGTCCCGGCACAATATGTTCTGCGCGTCGCCGGCCTCACGACGGCGGCGCGTGGGCGTTATTCTCCGCCGGAGGCGTTCCACACGGTGGCGCATGACTTCCAAAGCTTCTCGACCTTGGTGCGAATCTTCTCGGGCATCCTGGCCCGCTCGTCCTCGGAGTTGACGGGGCCCTCGAAAAGGACCTTGCCGCCGGCGTCCTTGGCCGTCACGCGCTGGCGGCCGTCCTCGGCCACGATGGTCACGGTCGTGCCGTCCTCGATGAGCGACACCTCGGCGCGGTCCGACTTTTCGAGCGTCTCAAGCTT
The DNA here is from genome assembly GCA_003170085.1 of Planctomycetia bacterium. GTDB lineage: Bacteria > Planctomycetota > Phycisphaerae > FEN-1346 > FEN-1346 > FEN-1346. Next base: position 3,038 of record PMZT01000309.1, read on the forward strand.
CTTGAGGATCTCGGGCGGAACGGCCTTGCGCTGCTCGTCGGTCTGGACGGCGCCCTCGAAGACGACCTGGCCGTCCTTGCCCTTGGCCACAAGGTACTTCCCGCCGTCGCGTTTGCTGAGGTCGAGGCTGTGATCGCCATCGGTGAAGACCCGCGATTCCGTCCTGGGCCGCCGGCCGTTCATCGCAAACCCGTTGAAGCGAGCCACCATCTGCTGCATGTCAATGGGGCCGTTCGCGAAGCCGCCGCCAGGGTTAATCGCGACGCCGCCTCCGCCGCCCACGCGCACTTCCATGCGGACGGAGTTCTCCATCTGGTCGAGCTTCTTCAGGATCTCGGGCGGGACCTTCTGGCGATCTGCGCGGGTGTTGATCGGGCCGTCGAAGAGGACCTTGCCGTCCTTGTCCTTGACGGTCAGGTGTTTCTGGCCGTTGGTGACGGTGACGGTGAGCGTGTGATCGCCGTCCGACATCGTGGCGCTCGAGGTGGCCATGCCGTCGGCCATAACCGCATTACGCGCATTGCGTCTGACCGTCATCACGCCGGGCGCGAAGTTGACCTGGGGGTTGGCGTTCGGCACCGCCTGTAGCGGCACGACCTGGTTCATGCCTCTGAACGCGGTCGTTTCCCGCTCGCCCAGTTCGGCGGCAACCTTCTGCTCCTTGCCTTCGCGGATGAGCGTTACCGTGATCTTGTCCTTTGGCTTCCGGGCCTGCACGAGCGCCTGGAGCTGCTCGAGGTTGACCAGGACCTGGTCGTCCAGCTTCATCAGGATGTCGTTCCTGCGGATTTCGGCGGTTGCAGCGGGGCTGCCCGGCTCAACGAACTCCACGAGGAGGCCCGTGCCCGGGGCAAGCTTCAGGTGCTCGGCCAGGACTTCCGGCACCGGCGACGTCATCACGCCGAGGTACGCGACCTTGATCTTCTCGACGATGCCGCCGGCGATGCCCATGCCGGCTGCGGCGCCGTTCCCGAGCACCTGGACCTGCATGGGCAGGTTGGCCTGGCCGCCGATCTGGAACTGGAACGTGTGCCCGTTGCCGTCATCGCCGATGGCGACGCCCACGGCGGCCGCTCCGCCGCCCGCTTCTTCCGCCGCCACGAGGGCCGAGGCCGGCAGCGCCACCGCGACCGCGAGGACGCCTGCATAGGCAAGCCACTTCATAGGTTGCTCCTTTGATGAACTTTCAGGCTCATTGCATGGAAGCCGAGACCAGGATGATTTCATCGCGAGGGGTCGTCGTCTCGAATTTCAGGCCCCGCGCCGCATCGACCCACTGAACGCGCTCGACCGTGTGGCGGCGGAACTGCTGGAGCGGCGTCACGTTGTCCGGCGCCACCACGCCCTCGTACGAGACCTGCGAGTAATTCTCCTGGAACTCCACCGGGGCGCGCGGCGTGGCCAGGGCCATGCTCGCCGGGGTCGAGGAGGCCGACGGCGGCACGGGCGCGCCGGTCTCCGAGCCGCGGGGCAGCGCCAGCGCCAAGAGGACCGCGGCGGCAGCGGCCAGCGCCCCGCCCGCGAGGCTCACGATCCACACGCGGCGGTGCTTCGGGCGGAGGGCCAGGATTCGCGCGTCGAGCGCGGCCGACGGCCTCCGCAGCGGCATCCGGCGAAGCAGGTTCTCCACGTTCTCACTCACGGGGCACCTCAACCATTCCCTGGATGCGGCGGCTCAGCGTTTCGAGTGCCCGGCGATACCGCGACGCCACGGTCGGCAGCGGCTCGCCGAGGACCTCGGCCATTTGTTCGAATTTCAGGCCGGCGTAAATCCGCAGAACGATCGCCTCGCGCTCGGCGTCGGGCAGGGCGTCCACCGCCTGGCGAATCCGCCGCTGCTGCTCGGCCGTGATCGCGTCTTCGTCGGGGCCAGGCTCGGTGTCGGTGGCCAGAATCCCCACGCCCGCCGTGCCCGCAGATCCGTTGTAGATCGACGCCGTCTCGGCTTTCGCCTGGGCGGCGGCTCGCCTGGCCAAATCGATGGCCGCATGGCGAACCGCCGCATAGGCGTACGGTACCGGGTCGCTGGGGCGAGCGGAAGACTCCCACAGCCGCGCGAAGGCTTCATGGACGGCGTCCTCGGCCCGGTTCGGGCACCGTGTGATCGCCAGGGCAAGGGTGAACAAACCCTGACGATGCTCTCGATAAAGTCGTTCGAGCCTGTCTCGCACGAAGGCTTCCTACGTGCCGTCCTTCACCATTACACACGCCTGCTGACATTAAGTTTATGCAGAAAAATCGGGAAAAGGTAGGGGGTACTCGCGGAAGCCCCCGGCATTACCGGGGGATCTCATCCCCACGGTCGCCGCGGCGACTTTCAATTCGCAATTCGCAATCCACAATTGAAAGATGCACGGCCACGCAACGGCGCCCGCCGCGGCGGGTGCCACCCGACTCATTGATTGCGAGCATCAATAACTGAAGGATTACAGCAACAAACGCCCGGCGGCAGGGGTTAAACGGTACGTCGCGCACCCACCAAGGAAAGGATCGGCGATGAATCGGCGAGACTTCTGCAAGGGGATCGGGCTGGGGGCGGCGGCGATGTTGCTGCCGCGTTGGCTGACCTCGGCGGCGGGCGAGACGCCGGCTGCGCCGCGCAGGCCCAACATCATATTCATCCTCGCCGACGACATCGGCTACGGCGACTTCGCCTGCTACGGGGCCACGCGGGTCAAGACGCCCCACGTTGACCGGGTGGCTCGCGAGGGCGTCCGCTTCACCGATGCGCACGCCCCTGCCGCCGTGTGCACGCCCACGCGCTATGCGTTCATCACGGGACAGTACGCGTGGCGGAACCCGGCGGGCTCCAGCATTCTGAGCGGCGAGGCGCCGCTGGCCATCGACACGGCCGCCCCCACGACGGCGTCGATCCTGAAGAAGGCCGGCTACACCACGGGCATCGTGGGCAAGTGGCACATGGGCCTTGGCAAGGGCGACCTGGACTTCAACAAGGAGATCAAGCCGGGGCCGCTGGAACTCGGGTTCGACTACGCCTACTTTTTCCCCGCCACGGGCGACCGCGTGCCGTGCGTCTTCATCGAGAATCACCGGGTGGTCGGCCTCGATCAGAACGATCCGATCCGGGTGAGCTATAAGGAAAAGGTGGGCGACGATCCGACCGGCAAGGAGCATCCCGAGCTCCTCAAGATGAAGCCGAGTCATGGCCATGACAACACAATTGTCAACGGCATCAGCCGCATCGGGTACATGAGCGGGGGCAAGTCGGCCCGGTGGGTGGACGAGCAGATCGCCAACACGTTCATGGGCAAGGCCGTCTCGTTCATCGAGCAGAACAAGGACCGGCCGTTCTTCCTGTACTTCGCCACGCACGACATTCACGTGCCGCGCGTGCCGGCCCCTGAGCGGAAGGGCAAGAGCGGCTGCGGCACCCGCGGCGACGTGATCCAGGAGTTCGACGACTCGGTGGGGGCGGTCCTTCAGACGCTCGACCGCCTCAAGCTGGCCGACGATACGCTCGTCATTGTTTCGAGCGATAACGGCGGCGTGATGGACGACGGTTACATCGACGGCGCGATCGAGGATGCCAACGGGCACCTATGTAACGGCCCCCTGCGCGGCTACAAGGGCAGCCTGTGGGAAGGCGGCACGCGCGAGCCGTTCCTCGCGCGGTGGCCGGGACGGATCAAGCCCGGGACGACCTCCGACGAGGTCATTTCGCTGGTGGATATGATGGCCACGTTCGCGGCCCTCACCGGGCAGGAGATGCCCGCCGACGCCGGCCCCGACAGCTTCAACGTCCTGCCGGCGATCCTGGGCGAGAAGCACGACAAGCCGCTGCGCGACCACCTCGTGATGCAAACGAACGGCACGAATATGCTCGCCATTCGCAAAGGCCCGTGGAAGTGCATCCCCGGCCGCCCCGGCGGCGGAAACGGCAAGGGCAAGGGTCCGGCCGCGGGCAAGGGCGCAGCCGCCGGCCCGCAACTCTACAACTTGGCCGACGACCTCGCCGAAACGAAGAACGTTGCCGCCGACCATCCGGAGATCGTCAAGGAACTCACGGCGCTGCTGGAGGACCTCCGCGCCAAGGGCCGCAGCCGGCCGTGAGTAACGCGATTGGGTATTACAACGCTGGTTGGTAGATTGGCGGTTAGCCCCGCAGGGGCGTCTTTCTTAGCCCAGGGTGAAGGNNGGGCGAAGCCCGAACCCTGGGTACGCATAAAGAAACGTATAAATCAAGCCCCATCGGGGCGTCTTGGGCGCATCATCCGCCTGCCCATCGTTCAGCAAGACGCCCCTGATGGGGCTTCTCCTTGCCAGGGGCCACGCTTACCCAGGGCTCGACTTCGTCTTCGCCCTGGGCTA
>PMZT01000120.1 GCA_003170085.1 Planctomycetia bacterium
TCGCGGCAGCGACCGAGGGGTAGAAAGCCGCTGCCGCTTTGAAAAGCGGCCGAAGGCCGCCTCTCTTTTCAATGTATTCGGGGATCTGGGCCTCCCCGGTGTGACAGGATGCCGGCCCTCTTTTTCCCGCTCCCCATGTACCGGCTGACAGACGGAAATGCTTTTGCGCATGCCTTTATGCCGCCCGATGGGGACGATGTCAAGAATAAAATAATCATCCGAAAATAGTCGTCCGGCGGACGTTCGCCGGGCCGGCGACCCCCGCGGGGGCCCGGGGGCCGTGATGGGGGTCGCTGAGCTTCGAAGGAGCCGTGATGCGCCAGATCAAGATCGCCTTCATCGGCGGCGGCAGCGCCAAGTTCGTCGGGGGCCTCGTGCGCGACCTTTTCTCGTTCGAGGAGCTTCGCGGGAGCCGCATCGCGCTCATGGACATCGACCGCACGCGCCTGGAGCGGTCCCGGCGCTACGTCCTCAAAATGATCGAGGACCTCGGGATCGCCGCGGACGTCGAAGCCACGACGGACCAGCGCCGGGCCCTCGCCGGCGCGGACTACGTGGTCGTCACGATCATGGTCGGCGGGTTCAAGCACTACCAGTCCGACGGGAGCATCCCGAAGAAATATGGCGTGCTCATCACGGTCGGCGACACGATCGGCCCGGGGGCGGTGATGCGCCTCGTCCGGACGGGCCCGGTCCTGGAGGAGGTTGCGCGGAACCTGGGCGAGGTGGCGCCGCAGGCCTGGGTGCTCAACTACACCAACCCGATGGCCATGTGCACGTGGACGCTGCTGGACGCCGGCCACGAGCGGACGGTCGGCCTTTGCCACAGCGTCCAGGGCTGTTACCGCGAGATCGCCCAGTGGCTGGGCATCCCCCACGAGGAAGTCCGCTACACGGCCGGCGGCATCAACCACATCAACTTCTACCTGACGCTGACGCACCAGGGGCGAGACCTGTACCCGCTCCTCCTCAAGAAGAAGGACGCGCTGATCGCGGAAGACCCGAGCCGGCGGGTCAAGTTCGAGCTCCTGGAGTGCCTGGGCGGGTGGCCCTGCGAGGGGCAGCACCACCAGACCGAGTATTACCCCTGGTTCCGCAAGAACCGCCGCCTCGCCGAGAAGCATTACGCGGTCCAGACGATGTGGGGCTACCACTGGGACAAGTACCACAACACGCGCCTGGACCGTTTCACCGACGAGATGATCGCCGGCACGCGGCCGCTGGACCTCAAGCGGAGCCTCGAGTTCGGCGCGTGGATGATCCACTCGATGGAGACGGGCGCGCCGCGGGTCGTCTATGGCAACGTCCGCAACGCCGGCCTGATCGAGAATTTGCCGCCCCGCGCCGTGGTGGAGGTGCCTTGCCTCGTCGACTCAAGCGGCGTCACCCCGTGCCGCGTGGGGCGCATTCCCGAGCCGCTGGCCGCCGTCATGGCCCCTCACATCGCGGTGCACGAGATGGCGGTCGACGGGGTGAGGCGCCGCGACCGCAAGCGTCTGCTCCAGGCCGTCCAGGCCGACCCGCTCACTGGGGCCATCCTCACGTTGCCGCAGATCCGGGCGATGACGGAAGAGTTGTTCCGGGAGAACCGGAGGTATATGAAGGGATGGGGGAAGGAGTAAGGTGGTCTCGGAAGCAAGCAAGCGTGTTGTAATATTGGCGGTACCCGCGTAAAGTGAAGGGGCCTAACGGCTGCTAGGCGGGGAACGCGATGGCAAAGAAGGCACTCAGCAAGACGCAAGTCGACCGACTCGGTGACCGACTAAGGAAAGGTCCCCACACCGAGGACGACCTGCGATTGCTCGACGACTACCGACTATCGTTTGGCGAGGCGTACGAGACCGTCGTCCGAAAGGTCCGCGAGCGCGGTGAGTTTCCAACTGGAAGGCCGGCCAAGTCGACGCCCTCGATAGTGGAGAAGCTCCGGCGCGAGAGTATCCGACTGAGCCAGATGCAGGACATTGCTGGGTGCAGAGTTGTCGTAGATAACATAGCGCACCAGGAGCAATTCGTCGCTGCGCTGAAAACCGATTTCCTTGACGCGTCAGTAATGGACCGCCGCGAGAAGCCCAGCTATGGCTACCGGGCGGTTCACGTGATTGTCGATGTATCCGGGAAGCCAATTGAGGTCCAGGTTCGGACTGCACTACAACAAATGTGGGCGGAGCTTTCGGAGAAGGCCTCCGATGTTCTTGATCCAACGATCAAGTACGGCGGCGGCCGCGACGAGTGGCGAAGCTTCCTAACCAAGAGTTCCGAAGCGGTGGCGGCCTACGAGACGTTCGAGGGGAAATATGCCGGGGCAGTGGCGGCTCACGAGGACTTCGAGAACGCCACCGCCAAATTGCTTGATTACCACCCACCCGCCCATGAGGCTCAAGAAATACAGGGAAGGCTGGCAGACTCGGCGCGCAGGATAGTAGAATTGCACAAAGAGCAGCTACGCCTTTGGAGAGTGAACGCCGACCTTTTGACCAAGGCGATCTCCAGGCTAGACAAGGCAAAGGGGAAGAAGCGATGATTTTTCTCATTGAGTACAATCGAACCCAAGGCCGCATCGTCACCATTCGACAATTCGACGACGAGCAGAGGCGAGAGGCCGAGGACTCGCGGCTCGATATCGAATTGGCTCTCAACCGCAAAGGCGTGAACCACGAAGTGGTCCTGCTGGAGGCGGCGAGCAAAGATGCGTTATATCTGACGCACCAGCGCTACTTCTCAGATCTCCGCCAGATTCTGAAAGCCGGTAGCGGTCCTATCAGTGGCTGACCAGAAGCGGGCCAAGGAGTTTGAGTACCGCGTCATCGCGATCAACAAGGCGGGTCAGGGGCCGCGCAATTCGGGGTAATTCCTGGCACAGTTTACCCTTTTCACTTCCTTTATTGTGATCAGAACTGCATACCTACAGGCTTTGAACCTCCGGCGCCGCGAAGACCTCGACGGCCTTCCTGGGGGAGGTCGGACACGCCACCTGGCATGCCCCGCAGCCGGTGCACTTCAGCCGGTCGATGGCCGGTTGCCAGCCGGGGCCGTCCTTCTGCGGCACCATGGCGACGGCGTCGTAAGGGCAGGCCCGCGTGCATACGCTGCACTCCTGGCCCTTCGCCAGGAGACAGAGGGAAAGGTCCACTCGCGGCAAGCCCATGACACATTTCCGCTTCTCCTCGAGCGAGAGCCGCCGGATCGCCCCGCTCGGGCAGACGGTCTGACATCGGTTGCAATCCTCGCGGCAGAAGTCGTCGTCGAAAGAGACGACCGGCGCGAGTATCCCCGCCAGGCCGTGCCGCCCGGGATCAGGTCGGATGATCCTGGCCGGGCAGGCGCGGGCGCAGTTGCCGCAGCGTACGCAGACGCCCGTGAACCGGTCCTCCTCGATCGCACCCGGCGGACGCAGCGGCGCGGGCGATGAACCGCGGAGCGTCCTCAACCCCGCCGCCACGAGACCGCCCAGCCCCGCCGCCACGAGGCCGGCCAGCCCCGCAAAGAGCATCGCCCGTCGCAGGATGCCCTGGCCCCGCTCGCCTGGCGATGCGTCTGGCGGCGCGGCACGGAGGCGCCACGTCCGCAGGGGCAGGGCCAGAAGGTCCTGCGCCGCCCCCAGCGGACACAGCCGCCCGCACCAAGCGTGAGGAAAGAGCACGCTGACAACTGCCACAAGCGGCAGTCCCAGCGCGGCCGCCACTCCCACCGCGGTGATCGGCCCGCGCCACGCGCCGAGGAAACCGCCGAGCATCGCCAGCGGGTCGAGCCAGAGCAAGACGGGGTAACCCACGATGGCGGTGCCCAGCGTCAGGAACACGAGCCACCGCCCCACCTGCGGCCACCTCGAGAGGTTCGCCCCGGCCGACGGGCGAACGCGGGCCAGCGATTCCGCCATCAGGCCCACCGGGCAGCCGTATCGGCAGAACCAGCGCGGGAAGAAGAGGGCGAGGATCAGAAGCGGAAGGCCGATGAGCGTGGCGGCGCTCACGGCCCGCGCGGCAATGGCGCCGAAAACGGCCACGTACGGACTGGCCGCGGGCACGACCAGCGGCGCCCACGACCCCGGCACGAGGGAGAGCGCCAGCGCCGCCACGACCCCGAGCGTCGCCAGCCGCGTGAAGAACCGGAGCCGGCGGCGCAGCGGGTATTCGTGCGTCGCGGCTTTCATGCGAGGTCCGTACTCCCTCACACCTCGGCGGCGGGGTTGAACGGCCGCCCTACCCCAGGTACGCGCCTTGTTCCTTGAGTAGTTTCTGGAGCCGTGGTATCTCGATGTCGCGTGGCCGGCAGTTGCTCTGGACGGCCACCGCGGCCGCTGCGCCCGCGGCGTGGCCGGTCGTCATGCAGGCGGCAATCAGGCGGGTATCGTCCAGAAGTTTCTCATCGGCCGAGATGCACCGGCCGGCGGTCAGCAGGTTGTCGATCTCCTTGGGCACGAGCACGCCGTAAGGGATCGGCCAGCCGGCGTGCTGCGCGCCTTCGGCCCCGCCGACGGCCACGGTGTCGGGGAACTTCTTGGCCTCGCGGCTCTCCTTGTAGGTCAGCTTGTAAACGCCCTGGAGGACGCGCGTGATGCGAACGCCCAGTTGCGGGGCGGTATCGACGAGGAAGGCGCCTTCGTAGCCGGGCGTCTTGCGCATCTGCTGCGCCTGGTTCCAGATGTTGCGGCGGTGCTCCATCTCGAGGCGCGAGAGCTCCGCAATGTCCAGGCCGTTGGCCTTCGGCCCGCGGGTGTTCACCCACCGGACGCTCGGCAGGGGCGTGGCGGCGCCAAGCGGCGGCAGTTTCGCGCCTGCTTCCTTCGCCTTCTCCTTGTCGGTGCGGTCCATGTTGCCGAGGCGGTGGACGGTGCCGATGGCGTAGGTCCGCTGTTCGTACTCGGCCCCGGCGGCCGCGAAGATGTCGCCGTCGCCCGTCGTGTCGATGACGACCTTGGCCAGGATGGCCTGGCGGCCCGCCTTGCTCTCGAAGACAATGCCGCGGATGGTCTTCGAGTCCATGACGGCGTCGGCGCCCCAGCAGTGGAAGAAGACGTTGACGCCGGCCTCGCGCACCATCTCGTCCATCATGAACTTCGTGGCCTCGGGATCCACGGTCGGGTTGTGCGCGCCGGGCTTCTGGTTGATGATGGCGCCGTCGTACTTGGTGAGGCGCTCCAGGAGTTCGTCGCCGAGGCCGCACACCACCTTCTTCTTCTCGCCGTTCTCCTTGACATGCGTGCCGATGACCAGGAGCACCATGCCGCCGGTCCACAGGCCGCCGAAGTAGCCGTAGCGCTCGACGATGGCCACGTTCACGCCGGCACGCTTGGCCGCGACGGCCGCCATGACGCCGGCCGTCCCGCCGCCGACCACCAGCACGTCGGTCTGGTGCATGATGGGCAACTGCCGCTCTGGCTGGATGACCTTGCCGCCGACTATCCCGGCCGGCGCGCGGGGGCCGCCGGTGGGGTCAATCAGCCGACCCATGAAGCCGGGCGAATCCGCGACAGCGGCCGGAGCGTCGGCCCGCACAGAGCTCGCGATGAGCGTGCCGAGACCGGCGACGCTCAGGAGGCGTATCAACTCTCTTCGGTTCATGTGGCCGTCCATGGGGGGCATCCTCTCCGATGGTCTCGGCGGTGGCCGCGACCTGCCGCACACTCTACCGCACCACCCGCCACCCGTCAACCGTGCAGCGTGATACGCAAATGAGTCGAACGTCCGGCGGCGGGTAAACAGAGGCCGTGCCACCCATCCTGCACACCACCCGGCCTTGGGGCCTTTGACTTTGGACTTTGGACCTTGGACTTTGGGCTATGGTCTTGGGGCCTTTGACTTTGGACTTTGGACCTTGGACTTTGGGCTATGGTCTTGGGGCCTTTGACTTTGGACTTTGGGCTTTTCCCTACGCCGCTCCTTTCTTCAAATTTGAAATCCTCAAATCTGAAATCCTCAAATTTGAGATTCTCAGACTTGAAATTCTCCGATTTTTCGCGCTAAGATTTCGGCGATTATATACTTTAGAAAAACGGGTTCTCCTCCCGAAAACGTGGTGAAGCGAACGATGTATTCTTTCATAAACGGCGTGCGTTTATCGCTTTACGGCCAACGGCAGGGCGGCGTATGCTCCGGCTACCCTTGCGGAGGATAGGGCAACGCTGGCGAGCGACCCGAGCGCCGCGAGGCGGCCAACCGGCACGGGCGGCCTTCCTTCGGGCGGGCCGCCCGCTGGCCCCCTGCCGGGGGCCCCAGGCGATAAACGCACCGTTCGGCGCTTCCTCGACTCCCGAAGGGCCCCAGGAACTCCCGGCGAAGGGGGACCCTGCAACAGCGCCCACACGAACCCCGCCATCTCGCGGGCCACCGCCATCACCACCTTGTTGGCCGGCATCCCGCGCTGCGACAGCCTCCCGAAGCGCCGGTGCAGACGCTCCTGCGCCTTCTGGGCAATCGCGATCGCCCAGGCCGGCTGGCCTTCCCGACGCGACCGCAACGCCTTCGACGCCGTCGAGCGATGACGCGGATGCCAGGCCGCCTCCGTCAGCAGCCGACGCACGCGACGGTTCCCCGCCTTCGTGATGGGACCCTTCCGCACCGCCAGGCCGCTGGAATCCTCCGAAGGCGTCATCCCCAGATAACTCATGAGTTGCCGCGGAGAAGGGAACCGGCCGAACGAGTACAACTCCGCCAGCAGGCAGATCGCCGTGATCGTGTCGACGCCCTGCAGGCACCGAAGCCACCCCACCGCCTGGCGATACTCCGGCTCCTGCGCCACGGCCTGCAAACGCCGGTCCCCCTGCGCCACACGCTCCTGCCGATGCTCCATCTCCAGCAGCAAGCCGCCCAGCACCTCCTGGGCCAGCGGCGCCTCCAGGCGAATCCCGCCCAGCCAGGCCAGGTGACCCTGCGTCCAGTGCTTGCTCCCCGTGTACTGCAGCCCCCGGCGAAGCAGGAACTTCAAGACCCGCTGCCGCGTCCGACGCAGATCCTCCACCGCCGCCTCCCGGCTGCGGCACAGGTCCCGCAACGCCTCCTGCTGCTCGTTGGGGGCAAAGACCTCCGTCAGTTGCCCGTCTCGCAGATACCGCCCGATCCCGGCCGCGTCCCGCCGGTCGGTGTGAACCCGCTGGCCCGGCCGGATCGGAATCAACGACGGGGCGATGACTTTACAGTCCACTCCCGGACGCCGAATCCGCCGCTGAAGATCAAAGCCGCACACGCCGGCCTCGTACGCCACCACGATTGCCTGCGAAGGGAACTTCCGCTGCAGCCTCCGCACCCATCGCTCGATCTGGGCAGGCTCGTTGCGAATCGTCCCCTCCTGGGGCGCGTCGCTCCCCGGAACGAAGAGGGCGGCCTTATGGTCCTTCTTGTGTGTATCCAATCCGATGAACACGGTAGAATCACTCATGACCGGCTCCTGTCGTATGCGGCTCTGACGCCGCGAGGCGTTAACCCGCGATCGCTGGTTGGAACCGTTCCAACCTCTCGTCGCCTAACATCGACGACCTTACGACCACGGGGCCGGTCGTTCCATACTGTCTAAACAAAGCACGTGCGGCCCCCCGTAGACGACGTATCGCGCAAATCCCGGCGGAAGCGCCCAGAATTCCGGACGGATTCTCACTTTTTCTTCGCGGTTGATGTCCGCCAAGCTCGTCCGGAACGATGGGAATCATGAAGGGCCATC
>PMZT01000173.1:0-20366 GCA_003170085.1 Planctomycetia bacterium
AGGTTGCCGCGAGAAGATTCTGGTGTGGCCTGCGATCGCTCGGGGGAATTCGGAGGACCCCAGTCCCCCGAATTCCTCCGGCTGGCCTTGCGGCCCACGTCAGGGTCTTGCACCGTCAAAGAGGAAAACATTCCCCCCAGTTGCCTGGTAACCCCCGCCCGTCCGAACGAGTTGGACGAATAGTGCAAGCCCGCTGGAACGGGAACTCGTCCTGGTATACTGCGCCAAGCAATTACCCTTGCCCACCCGAACCGACCATTGCCCTATTCGATACCAGGTTAGCTCACCTGCAACACGAGAAGTCCTCGGCCCTTCCAGAGACTCCTTGGTCAAAGGAGGTTCTTGCCAGTGAGAATACACCTTCTCACCGTTGCTCGCGATAAACAGGGCCAATGCATCCGCCATTGCATCCATCTGGCGCTGAGGGTCCTCATCCTGCAATATACTCTTACCCTCCGGCCCGGCCGTCCTGGAGCCATGCCCCCCCGCCCCAGTCAAACCGGGCTCGCAGCCGCCAACCACAACGCCACCCATGGTGATACCTAGTATAGCCAATGATGCCATTAGGGATGATAGCCGGAATTCCGTTAACTCGCCTTCCCTTGGTTCAGACAACATGGGCAGNNATCTGCGCGAGGAGTTTGGCGATGGCGCGGTGGCCGCGCTCGGTCTGGGTGATGATGAGGCGTCCGCCGCTGTACTGGATCGTGGCGGGACCGCCCTCGTCGTCCCACGGGGCGATGCGGCGGTCGTTCTGGTTCTTCACCATCTTCTTGATGATGTCGATGATCTTGTCGGGCGTGGCGGCCTGGTTGGCGGGGGCCGCCTGCGCCTGGTTGAAGATGTTGCCGAAGCCGCCCCCGCCGCCCTTTCCGACGGCCTGCGTGGCCGCCTGGGCCACGGTGCCCACCTCGAACCGCGGGGCCTGGCCGCCGAAATCGGGAACCTCGGCCAGGGCTAACTGGATGTTGTAGATGCCCACCTTCAGCGGCGTCCACGATTTCTCGAGCGTCGTAATGAACACGTAGCCCGCCTCGATCCGGTAGCCGCACTCCTTGGGCAGCACAACATTGATCGCATCCTCATAGGTCATTCCCGTGAGGCGGATCGTGATCGAGCGGGCCGCGAGGTCGATGCCGCCCTGCTCGAGCGCCTGGTCGTAGACGATCGAGAACTTGCCGCGCTCGGCCAGCGCCTCGAGGGCGTCCTTCACCGGCGAGTTCGTGAAGTCGAGCTTCGGCCGGCCCGACTGCATGACGAAGCGCGTCTTGGCATATTCCTTCTGAAGCCGCGCCGCCTCCTCGCGGGCCTTGCGGAGGGCCTCGGGATCGACGGCGGCCGGTGCCGCGGCGTCCTTGGCGGGCGCATCGGCCTTCGGGGCCGCGATGACCGGCGGCGGCACGGTCGGATCGGAATCCTTTGCGACGGCCCACGCCCCCGCGGCTGCAAGCACTGCGAGACCCACAACGGCTGCGATTGCGTACCTCATGGCCCGCCTCCTTTCGCCTCCGCCCCGTGACCCATCATCACCCATAGATTATACGACAAACGGGGCACGGCGCCCGAAGGTTTCGCGGCGGCAACGCGGAACGGAGGGTGCCGCGGAGAACGTCGGCCTCCCCTCACTTCCTTCCCGCAACCACCTTGCCGCCCTTGTAGGTCGTTCCGCGCCAGGTAACGCCGCGCAGACCCAGGGCATGCAGGAGGGCACCCAACTGGAAGACCAACGTCAGCGACACGCCCAGCGGATAGAAGAGGAGGTACCACGGGTTCGCGCGGCCGGCGATGAAGTACCGCCGCATGGTCACGAGGAGCACGGCGACCGTCGCGAGTTCGAGGCAGAAAAGCCCCATCAGCATCGGCGTGCAGGCGTCGGCGGCAAGGGCCACCGCCGAGACCGCCAGCGCCACGAACGGCGCCAGCGTGAAGACGATCGTGAGCGCGATCACGACGAGCAGCCGCCACACGGGCTTGAAGGCCCCGCAGTAGATGCGCGTCCAGCCCTTGTACATGCCGGGCAGCGTATCGTACATGCGCGTGGTAAAGAGGTCGGCCCCGGTGGCATTCCACAGCGCGTGGCCCAGGCCCTTGACGTGCCGCGCCAGGGCGATGTCCTCGACGATCTCGCTCCGGACGGCCTCGTATCCGCCCACGGTATCATACGTAGACTTGCGCATGAGCACATATTGCCCGTTCGCGAATGCCGTTCGCATTTTGGGGTTGTTGACCCACGACGGCCGGAACCACGCCACGAGCACCGACCCCGCGACCGGCTGGAGCACGTTCTCCCAGAACCCGCGCATCTCCAGGACCGGCCACAGGCTGAGCATCTCGCCGCCGCGACTCGCGAGGAAATTGACGCCCGCCCGGACGCTGTGCGGCGCCTGGCGGCAGTCGGCGTCGACGAAAAGCAGCCACTCGCCCCGCGCCTCGTGCGCCCCCACGTGCATCGCGTGAGGCTTACCGAACCAGCCCGGCGGCAACTCCCTGACCTGGATCAGCCGCACGCGCGGGTCACGGGCCGCTACCTCGCGGACGATCTCGGCCGTGCGGTCGCGGCTGCGATCGTCGACCACGATGATCTCGATCTGGGGGTAATCCTGCGCGAGGAGCGTCTCGAGCGCCGCCGCGATGTTCGATTCCTCGTCCTTGCCCGGAACGATGATCGAGACGAGGCCCGACGGTGGGGCGTCGGGAATGGTGTCGTGCGAGAGGACCGGCCCGCGGGCCCGCGGCGAGTAGATCGTCAAGCACCGGGTGATCCAGACGAGGAGGATCCCGGCCGCCACGACGATCGTAACCCATTCGAGGCTGGTCACTTACGCGCCCCCGGTCCCGCTCTGCCTTGCCGCCCACGCGGCCCGCGCCGCATCGTAGACCTCGCGAAACGCCACGCCCCTGGCCTCGGCCAGCCGCACGCAATCGTCGTACTCGGGCATCGCCGTGACGATCCGCCCGCTGCGCCGCCCGACCTTGATTCGGACCGTGCCCAGCGGCGTCGCCACCTCAACGTGCTCGCGATCAAGTTTGCTCCGCTCGACGCGCCACCGCCGCAGGCCGAAGGTCGTTGTCTCGCGGAAGACCGCTTCCTCGATCGCCGCGAGTGCCGCCTCCTCCGCGAGGCACCCGAGCACCACGCCCGGCCGCCCCTTCTTCATCGTTACGGGGGTCAGCCACACATCGAGCGCCCCGGCGGCAAAAAGGGCCTTCGTGGCGGCGCCGAGCGTCTCGCCCGTGACATCGTCGAGGTTGACCTCGAGGATCCAGACCCGGTCGGCTTCCGCGGCCGGCGTCGCGCTCGTTTCGCGGCCCAGCATGACCCGCAGCACGTTGGGCGTGTTCCGGCCCTGGCGCGACCCGGCGCCGTAGCCGACCGCATGGGTCACCATCGGCGGCACGGGGCCGAATCCTTCAGCCAGTGTGACGACGATCGCCGCCCCGGTGGGCGTGGTAAGCTCGCCCGTTTCCTCGGAGTCGCGGGTCGGCACGCCGCGGACCAGTTCCACGACCGCCGGCGCCGGCACGGGCAGGCGGCCGTGCGCGCTCTGGACGAACCCCGAACCCATGGGGAGGCCGCTCGAGCGAAGGCGGTCCACGCCCAGCAGCGCCAGCCCCGCGCACACGCCCACGATGTCGACGATGGCGTCGACCGCGCCGACTTCGTGAAAATGGACCTCCTCGGGCGTCGAGCCGTGGACCTTCGCCTCGGCCTCGGCCAGGCGCCGGAAAACGGCCGTGGCCCATTCGGCGGCGCGGCCCGGGAGTACCGCCCCGGCGATGATCTTCTCGATGTCCGACAACCCCCGCGCCTCGTGATGATGATGCCCGTGGCCGTGGTCCTGGTCGTGATGATGCGCGGCCTCGGTCAGCGTCACCTCGGCCCGTGTGGCCATGAGACCCAGGCGCTTTTCGCGGCGGACATCGAGCGTGTAGCCTTCGACGGGCAGCCGCGCGAGGACCTCGCGCAGGCTGGCCTCGGGCAGCCCGGCATCGAGGAGAGCCCCGAGGAGCATGTCGCCGCTCACGCCGTTAAACGCATCGATATAGATGAGTGACATCGGCCTCCCCTGCCCTGCCCTTGTGGTTCCGCTCCGGACGGCTACTTCGCCGGGGCCGGCGGCGCGACGGGCGCGCCCTTCCTGGCCCCCTGCTCGGCCTTCTTGGCCGCCGCCTCGGCCTTGGCCTTGAGTTCCTCTACCGCGAGGTTGTACGCCTCCGGCCCGAAAACGACGCTCTTGATGTATTTCAGGGTGTCGAGCGTGGCCCCCATCGCACCCTTATCGCGATCGTGGAGGATGAACGGGTCGATCTTGCCGCCATGTTCCACGTACACCGGCTGGCCGAGGATGTGACCGGCGATCTCGTGATCATTGCGTAATGTGAGCGTGTACATCACTTTACGCACCGGATACTCGCGGCCGGAGTACACCTTTTCGGGGTTCCCGGCCTCCTTGAACCGCCATTCCTTGTCCATCCGCTCCCACTCGACCGTGCTCTGGATGCTCTTCAGCGCCGGCACCGGCACGTACTCGTACAGCTCGCGCTTCAGGTTGAATATCTTCAGCCGCTTCGCCCGCGTCGTGTAGATATAGCCCGGGATCTTCAGTCCGTTTGAAAGCTCGACATACCCGGGCACCGCGTCCTTCCGCTGCACGCCCGTGCCAGGATCGCCGAACGGATTCGTGGCCGCCTTGCCGGTCGCCGGCTTCGTGTCATCGTCCTCGACGAACGTGATATCCGCGGGCCCCTGAACCGCGACCGCCGGCCCCTTGGGCGCCGGCTCTTTGGGACTCGCCGCCGCCTTGCCGTCGTCCGAGGCACCGGCATCTGTCGCAGCCATCTTGGCCGTCGAGGCCGCCGCCGCATCGGCCTTGCCGCCGATCAGCGCCGCTCCCGCCCAGACCGCCACCAGCAACGCCCCGAGGCTCGCCACCCCGAGCATTGACCAACCGATCTTCCTCATCCTTGAACTCGCCATCGTCGGCCCCCTGCTGCTTGCAAGGCTTGACATCCCTTCCCTGCCACTCCATACTGCCACACCATGAAACGCGTAGGAATTTTAGGCGGCACGTTCGATCCAATTCACCTCGGCCACCTCATTCCGGCTGAGTATGCGTTTGACTATCTGAAACTCGACCGCCTGCTCCTGATCCCGTCGGCGGCGCCCGTGCACCGCCCCAAGCATAACCCTGCCTCGCCCCGCGATCGGCTTCGCATGTGCCAACTGGCGGTCGCGTCGATCCCCGGCTTCGAGGTCTCCGATATCGAGGTCGCCCGGGCCGAACCTTCGTACACGATACTGACCCTGACCGCCCTTAGCCAGACCCTCCCGCCGGGCACCGAGGTCTACCTCCTTGTCGGGGAGGACAACCTCCCGCTGCTGCACACCTGGCAGGCAATCGCCGACATCGTCTCCCTGGCCAGGATCGCCGTTCTCCCGCGCCCGCACGACGCTCACCCGAACCTCGCGCCCCTTGAGGCCCTGATCGGCGAGCGAGAGGTCCGTGCCATCACCTCGCGGCTGGTTCCCGGACCCCTTGTACCAATAAGCGCGACCCTTATCCGCAACCGTGTGCGGTCAGGCCAGCCGATTGCCGGCCTGGTTCCCCGCTCTGTCGCCGACTTCATCGCGGCATCGAGGCTGTACGTCTAGCAGTCACAAACCGGACGATCACACACCAATCGGTCTGCGCTCAACGCCCCCCCGCCCAACGAAACCTCCACTTAGAAACTATCTCAGAATTGCCTTTGTTTGTGGCAGTCCCCGCGGCGACCCCTCGACTGTGCTTTTCGGCTCATTCGCACGCCCGAGGGCGGGCGTACCACGGTTCTGAGATAGTTTCTTAGGCTTTTCATTAGAACCCAACACGGAGTTCACATGACCCATTCATCGATCTGCTTCATCAGCCACGAAGGACTCCACACGCCACAAATCAGAATGACTACTACCCCTCAAAGCCAACGCAGGCCACAGAACAGGCCCACACAGTTCACCAAGCACGCAACGCCACAGGCATTCGAACTTGCTGATCCCGGGCTTCTTCCCGATTCTGCCACACGCGATGGCCGCCATGCAAGAGGACAACTGCGCTTGCCTTGTGGACAAGCCGGCACCGTAACCGTAAGCATCCTAAGCCTGCTGAACCGCCAGCAACCGTATACGGGCTACCCGCGTTCCACGTGGAACAAGGGCGCGTACGCCGATCTAGACGGGGATTTCTTCAACCGCCACATTACGCCAGAAGGCCGCTTCGTTCCACGTGGAACCGTCACGGCCTCAGCCGATCCTGCCGAGGATCCTGTCCAGGTCCTCGTTGCTGTAGAACTCGATCACAATCCGGCCAGTGCCAGCCTTCGGCCCCTCTTCGACTGTAACCTTCGTACCAAGCGACTCTCGGAGCTTCGCCTCAAGGTCCTTGGCGTGTACCCCCTTCGCAGCCGCCTTGGCTTTGAGCCTTGGATGCCCAACCGCGGCCGTCAGCCGCTCGACCTGCCTGACCGAGAGCCCCTCCCGGACCACCCGTTCAGCGATCTCAACCTGCCGCTTCCTGTCGGGGATTGAAAGGATCGCCCGGGCATGTCCCATAGCAACGAGGCCCGACCGGACCATCCCTTGCACCTCGTTAGGCAGATCCAGGAGGCGGATCATGTTCGAGATCGTGCTCCGGTCCAGGCCAAGGCGCGTCGCCGCAACCTCCTGCGTCTTTCCGGACCTGTCAAGGTAGGCCTTGAAGCTGGTCGCCTTCTCCATCGGGTCCAAGTCCTCGCGTTGGAGGTTCTCGACCAGCGCCAGTTCAATCATCTCCTCGTCCGTGGCATCTCGGATGATGACGGGCACCTCGGCCAGTCCGATCCCTTGCGCCGCACGGAATCGCCGCTCGCCGGCAATCACCTGGTAACGTTCGCCATTCCTTCGGACCACGATCGGCTGCAAGACACCATGTTCCTGAATGGACGCCTTGAGGTGCTCAAGCTCCTCTGGCTTGATCCCTTGCCGTGGCTGCTGAGGGTTGGGGTCCAGAAGGGAAGTGGCTACCGTTGTTGCACCGGCCTGCGCAGGAGCGATCTCAGGAATCGGATCCCTGCTTGCCGCCTGCATCAGTCCATCAAGACCACGCCCCAACTTGCGTTCCGCCATGAGTCTTCTCCTGAATGGGTCAGCCAACCAAACCCATTTTCACGATCTCTGACGCCAATTGCGCGTAGCCCCATGCCCCGCGAGACCGCGGCGCATAGTCCAGAACCGAGACGCAGTGGCTCGGTGCCTCCGCAACCGCCACATCCCGGGGGATGACCGTCCTGAACACAGGATCCTTGAGCTTCGTGCGAACCTCCGCCTCGACCTCCCGGCTCAACTCGACGGCCGGATCGTACATGGTGAAGAGGACACCGCCAACGCCCAGGCGCGGATTGGACTTCGCCGATTGCCTGACCGCCGCCAGGAGCTGGACCAGACCCTCGAGGGGGTAGTACTCGCACTGGATCGGCACGAGCACGGAATCCGACGCGGCCAGCGCGTTCTGGGTCAGGCTGCCGAGGGAAGGGGGGCAATCGATGAGAACAACCTTGAACCGGTCGGCCGGCAACGTCGCCAGGTTCCGTCGCAGGGTGCTGATGGCCGGGGCCCCCTGGATCGCCAGCCGTTCCAGATCGTGCCCCGCCGGAACGGCCCACACCCCGGACCACGCCGTGCTGCCGATGCCGCCTTCCAGGCCGCCGGACCCGAAGGCCGCGCTCGCGGATACCGCCGCCAGGCCCATCCCGCTGGTGGCGTTACCCTGGGGGTCGATGTCCACGACCAGGACCGGCCGGCCGGTAAGAGCCAAGGCATGGGCCAGGCACGTGGCCGTGGTGGTTTTTCCCACGCCACCTTTTTGATTGGCCACACACAGGATTGAAGGCATCGGAGTCTCCCTGTGACGGTCATTCTAGGAACCTCCGAAGCCGCGGCAACTGAAAACTCGTTGCCGGGCGGCGCTGGCGCCCTATAATGAGGGCTGGTTCGACACAGAATGCGCTGGCAGGGGGCCTATGCTTGTCCGGCGGCACGTGTGCTATTCAGGAACGGTGCAGGGCGTCGGGTTCCGGTATACCGCTCGGACCTGTGCCCATGACGCGGGTGTCACCGGGTTTGTGCGGAACCTGAGCGACGGGCGTGTGGAACTCGTGGTCGAGGGCGATGCCGACGACGTCGCCGGGTTTCTCGCCGCCATCGCACGGGAGATGGGCGAGTACATTCGCGACACGCAGGTCCTCGATGAGGAGCCGACGGGCGAATTCCGGGGCTTTGGCGTCGCGTTCTAAAGGGCAGGGGAGCCGCATGCGGGCACTTTTCGGGATCACGCTCAACACCTTCCGCGAGGCCGTGCGCCAGCCGTTTTTTCACCTGCTCGTGGCGGCCGGGGCGGCGGCCCTGCTGGTGATCCTGCACCTGCCGCTCTTCACGCTTTCGCCAGAGACTGATACGGATATGTATAAGGATTTAGGGCTGTCGTTCGTCCTGCTTTTCGTCCTTCTGGCGGGCCTGCTGGCGGCCGCCACGGGCGTGGCCCGCGAGGTCGAGGACAAGACGGCCCACACGATCCTGTCGAAGGCCGTCGGCCGCTGGCAGTTCGTCCTCGGCAAGTACCTGGGTGCCATGGGCGCGGTGGCCCTCGCGGCGGCCGTCCTGGGCCTTGTCTTCGCCGTCTGCGTGTATTACCGGGTTCAACTCGACTTGACCATGGGGCACAGCCATGGGCACCAGCACGTTCTGACGGGCGTCGGGGCCGAGGTCGAGGCATTCAAGTCGCGGCAGCTCAACCAGGCCATGACGGTGGTGCCGGGGCTGGTGCTCGTGTTCCTGCAGGTGGCAGTGCTGGCCGCCGTGGCCACAGCGGTGTCGACGCGGCTGTCGGTCACGGCCAGCGTGGGCCTCAGCCTGGCCGTGTTCGTCGCCGGGCACCTGGCCGTTTTTCTCGGGACCGCCACCCAGGCGTCGGGCGGGGTGCTGGCGGCGCTGGCCCAGGCGGCCATGACGCTCGTGCCGTCGCTCGAAGTGTTCAACATCAACCAGATGCTCAGCCACGCCGTGCTGACGCCGCTGGCGGAAGGCGGCGTCGCGGCATCGGAATGGTGGGCCGTGTGGTCGTACGTCGGGCTGACGGCCGTCTACGCCGTCGTCTACGCCGCGGCGGCGATCGGGCTGGGCGTCCTCCTGTTCCGCCGCAGGGCACTGGCGTAATCGCGGCCTTGTGACCCCCAGGCCCGTCCCCCTGATTTCCGGCCGTCTTTGTCGTATTACTTAAAGGTTTGCGACCAACCGACGACAATCAGGGGTAGTCCCATCCCAGCGCATGGGCCGTCCGGTCATAAGCCGGGCGGCCCTTTATTGCCGCCCCGCGGCGGGCACCTTTGCCTGGCCGTGCTTCCTCAGATGGATCGCACGGCCACGCAAAAGCGCGAGGCCGTGCCACCCAGCACCCGTGCTCTGCGGCCACCGAACACATCAGCGACCTGTTGACCCAGCGCAGCCGGTCCGTATAATCGCCGCCTGTCGCCGGAGTGTGCGGCGCTGCCACGGAGCCGCCGAGCAGGGCTCCGGCCGGCCGAGTGCGGCAGGGGGGAGAGGCGACCAGCGCGTTTTACCCAAGCCCTTACGCAGAAAAAGGTTGACGCCGCGCGCAAGCGGGTGCTAGTCTGTTTGCGTTACCAAGCGGCCGCACAGGAAGGGGCGGCGACGTGGGCGAGTCTGAAAGCACGCAGCCGACTCAGCGCTCGGGCGCCGAAGACCGCGCCAAACAATTTGTCGCCAGTCTCGGCGAGGAAGAGATCATGCTCCTGAGGCTTCGCGATGAGTTGTACGGCGGGCGCTGGGACGCCATGCTGGCCGATCTCAGCGATCGGCTGCAAGGGCGGCCGTACGTCTTCAAGCTTGCGCATCGCATTCAAGACGACATTGAGCGCATTGAGCGGCTCAACCGGTTCGAACGCCAGCACAACGTAGACCTGGCGAAATTCATCTGAGGGGCCAACAGGTCGCGGAGCGAATCATGAGGGCGGTACGCAGCCTTGCCATTTTCACGCTTCTTCTGGTAGCCGGGGTTCTGGGGGCGATGCCCCTCGGTGCGGAGACGCCGGCGCCCAAGCCGGCGGTGTTCCCGCTTTCGGTCGCGGCCCTTTCCGAGAGCGGCCTGGAGGTCGTCTGGCAGACCGAGGTGCTCACGCCCCCGGATCCGGTGCTCAGCAACCTCTGGCTCTCCGGCCGGTTCGTGGTCGGGCGGAGCGCCGACAGCCGCGTCTTCGTCATCGGTGGCTCGTCGGGCGTCCGCCTGTGGTCGCGCCAGATGGCCGAGCCTTTCCAGAAAGTCTGGGAACCCGCGGTGTACAAGGATGAGTTGTGGTTGGCCACGACCACGAAGCTCCTGGGCTTCAAAGGCTTTGACGGCGCGCCAATCGCGTCGATCGATCTGGGCTTCGCCCCCGCCGGCAAGCCGGTCACGAACGGCACCCTTTGCTTCATTCCCGACAGCAAGGGCTGGCTGCAGGCCGTGTCTATGGTGCCCCGGACGGTCTCGTGGGGGCGCTGGACCGAAGACGCCGTCACGGCCGGCCCTGTCCTCGACACGACGTGCGTGTACTTCGCCTGCCAGGACGGCACCGTGTTCGCCTCGACACAGGGTATCCGGCACGTTCAGTGGGAGTATAAGACGGAAGGGGCGGTCGTGGCCGACCTCCAGAAGACGAAGTCCGGTATGATCATCGTCGGCAGCCTCGACTACACGCTGTATGCCTTCGCCGGACCGAGCGGTCGCATCGCGTGGCGACACAACGTGGGCGAAGCCATCCGCAAGACGCCGTACGCGGTCGGCAACGCGGTGTTCCTCTTCACGAAGGAAGCGGGCCTGACGGCGATCGACGGCACCAACGGCCGCGCCAAGTGGACGCTGCCCGAGGGCGCCGATTTTCTGGCCTCCAATGCGCAGACCGCTTACATCCTGGGCCGTAGCGGCCAGCTCATCTCGGTGAATCGGGCCGACGGCAAGGTCAACTTCAGTGTGTCGCTGGCCGCCGGTGCGATCACGGCCGCCAACCAGACCGATAACGGCGTCATCTACGTGGGCATGCCCTCGGGCCTGATCGCCGCCATCGCCAAGAAGGGCGAGGTGCAGGCGAAGAAAGAGGAACCGACCGAGGCCCCGAAGGCCGACTCGCCCAGCATCCACAAGCCGGCCCCCATGGAGAAGAAGCCCGCGGGCGCCGACACCAAGAAGCCTGAAGGCGCCGGCGAGGCCAAACCTGCCGAGGCGAAGCCGGCTGAGGCCAAACCCGCCGAAGCTGCGCCGGCGGAGGCCAAGCCCGCCGAGGCGAAACCGGCCGAAGCCGCCCCAGCGGCGAAGTAGCGACCGGGGGATTTTGGCCGCCGACACTCGACCGAGGGGATGACCGTGCGTCTCGGCCTGTGTACGTCGTGTTTCGAGAACGTCAGCCTGCCCGAGGTGCTCCGCTGGGCGGGCGAGTCCGGATATCAGTCCGTCGAAATCGAGTGCCCGCCTCTCCGCGGCGCCTCCACGTGGTATCAACACGCGGCCCTCAATATCGCCGGCCTCGACGGCCCGTCGCGCGATGCCTTCCTCGCCTCGCTTGAAAAGGTGGGGCTGCGGGCCGCGGCGCTCGCCTGCGATGCCAACCTGCTCGACGCCGATGCCGCGCGGCGCGACGCCTCGCTCGAGCACCTGCGCCGCCTCATCGAGACCGCGGGCACGCTCGGCATCGAGACCGTCGTGATCCTCGCGGGCCGCGACCCGGCGTTGACCCTGAGCGATTCGATCGCCGAGTTCGCCCGCCGCATGAAGCCCATCGCCGAACGGGCCGAGGCCGCGGGCGTGCAACTGGCCATCGACACATGCCCGCGCGTCGGCTGGCAGGTCGAGGACATGCCCGGCAACGTCGCGTTCTGCCCCGAGATGTGGGAGAAGCTTTTCACGCACCTCAGGAGCCCCGCGGTGGGCCTCGCCCTGAACCCGGCGGACCTGGCGTGGCAGGGGATCGACCCGCTGGCCGCCGCCACCGATTACATCGAGAAGGTCTTCCACCTGCGCGCCCAGGACGTCGAAGTGCTGGACCTGCGGCGTCAGGATTGCGGGATCCTGCGCCCGGGCGGCGGGTGGTGGCGCTACCGCGCGCCCGGCCTGGGATCGATCGACTGGCGCCGCTTCATCGACCGCCTTCATGAGCTGCGCTACGCGGGCGACCTCGTCGTCAAGCATGACGATCCCGTGTGGCAAGGCGACCTCGAGCGGCTGAAGACGGGGCTGGCGCTGGCCCGAAGACACCTCGTGCAGTTCTTGCCGTAGGGCGACAGCGCAGCGTTGCCATTTGCGCGGCGGGTCTCCGTACCCGCCGCGCAAGACCTTGAAAGTTGCGCTGTCGTAATAGCGAGAGGCTCTCGCGGCATCTTTCCGAATCTCACGTTTCGCATTTTGACCTGCGATGGAGGACCTCGATGACAACCGTTGGCGACATCCTGGCGGCGGTCGACCGCCTTGCGCCATTCCGCCTTGCGGCCGATTGGGATAACGTGGGCCTCCTCGTGGGCGAGCGGGAGCGCCGCGTCCGGCGGCTGCTCGTTACGCTCGACGTAACGGAGTCGGTGTGCGACGAGGCCGACGCGTTTCGCGCCGAGTGCATCCTGGCGCATCATCCGCTGATCCGCAAGGGGATCAGCCGCCTCACGAGCGACACGCGGCCGGGCCGCCTGGCCCTGCGGTGCCTCGCCCAGCGGCGGGCGGTGATTGCGGCGCACACGAACCTCGACTTCGCCGCCGGCGGCCTGTGCGACATCCTTGCCGAGAGCCTCGGCCTGGAGATCACCGGCCCGCTCATCGCCTCGCCGCCCGACGCCGCGTACAAGGTCGTCGTGTTCGTGCCGGAAACGGACCTCGAGGCCGTTCGCGCCGCCGCCTTCGCCGCCGGGGCAGGGCGGATCGGTGCGTACGCCGAGTGCGGATTCTCGGTCGAGGGCACGGGCACGTTCCTGCCCGGCGCAGGCGCCCGACCGACGCTCGGCAAGGTCGGCCGCCCGAGTGCCGTGCGCGAGCACCGGCTGGAAGTCCTTTGCGAGGAGCGGTCGCTCGGGCGCGTGACGGCGGCGATCGCACGGGCGCATTCTTATGAGGAGCCGGCGATCGACATCTATCCGCTTCGCCCCGCGCCGGCGGAGGCGGGCGCCGGCCGTGTGGCCCGCTTTGCCCGGCCCCGGCGGCTGGCCGACGTCTGTGCGGCCGTCAAGAAGGCGCTGCGCCTCCGCACGATTCCGTTCGCGGGAGACCCCGGCCGCAAGATCGAGCGCGTCGCGATCTGCACGGGCGGCGGCAACTCGCTCGGCGAGGCCGTCGCGGCCGCCGGCTGCCAGGCGTACCTGACGGGCGAACTGAAATATCATGAGACGCAAGACCTTGCAGCCGCCGGAATTGCGGTTATCCTTGGAGGCCATCATCGCACCGAGCGCATCCCCCTTGAGACGTGGGCAAAACGATTCGCCAAGGAAGTGGACGTCGACCTGCGCTTGAGCCGCAGCGAGGCCGATGCGATTCGGTTGGTGTAAGGCAGGATGAAAACGGATTTAACCGCAAAGGACGCAAAGAGCGCAAAGAAAGACGAAGTCGGGTAAGAAACAACAGCGGTGGTTCTGTAAAACTGTTTCATGCTTTGCGTTCTTTGCGCTCTTTGCGGTTCAACACACTTAACTGAAACAAAGAGGCGCCGGACTATGCCTTCATTCGTTTATCCGCTGGCCAGTGGCAGCCTGGGCAACGCGCTGCTGGTGGCGACGCCGACGACGCGGGTGCTCGTGGACCTGGGCCTCTCGCGCCGCACGCTCAAGGCGCGCCTGGCCGGGACCGGCGTCGGCCTCGAGGACATCAGCGCGGTGTTCCTCACGCACACGCACCGCGATCACTTCTCGGCCTCGGCCGTCCAGTTCTGCCTGAAGCACCACGTGCCCGTGTACTCGACCCCAGCGAACCTGCGGCACCTGGCGATTGAGCTTGCCGGCTTCGGCGATCTTGCGGCGGCCGGGCTGGCCGTGGCGATCAACGGCTGCGCTGTCGAGGTCGGCGACATCACCGTCGAGGCGTTCGACGTGCCGCACGACTCGGTGGGCGGGTGCCTGGGGTTCCGCCTGAGCTCCGGCAGCCCGCGCCAGCGCCGCACGGTGACCGTGGCGACGGACCTGGGGCACGTGCCGCCGGATTGCACCGCGGCATTCCTGGATTCCAACGTGGTGGTTCTGGAATCGAATCATGACGTGGAGATGCTTCGAACGAGCGGACGGCCGTGGGAACTCATCGAACGGATCGCCGGCCCCGAGGGGCACCTCTCGAACGAGGCGGCCGCCGAGGCCCTGGCCGAGATCGTCGGCCGGTCGCACCCGGGCAGGGTAGGGCACGTGATCCTGGCCCACCTCTCGCGCGACTGCAACCACCCTCGCCTTGCCCTTGCCGCCCAGGCCCACCTTGCCCGCGGGCACTCCCACCCGATTCGCATCGCGGCGGCCGTTCAGGACGAGGCGGGGCCGCGGGTCGAGTTGTAACCGTTTGTCATCATGTAGGGTGGGTGCTCCGCACCCACGCGGTCGCTGCGTTTGGCGTGCACAACAAGGAGTTTCATCATGGAGGTAATCACCACCAGTTTGATCCCATCTTTTGCATCGCTCCTTTCAGCCCTGTTCACTGGCATGGCCGGCTTGCTCGGAGTTGTCACGGGGGCATGGCTTCTGGGGCGACGGGAGAAAATTAACCACAAGCATGACTTCATGAAAGAGCAGCTTAAGGACTTCTACTCCCCCATGCTGAGTATCTGGGAAGAGACGTTGGCAAGGGGGCATTTTCGCCGGGACACGTCACAGGCCATGGAGTCACATTGGCAGGATATGGTCAGGATCGCCATGAGTTGCGACCCTGCCCGGAGGGACGAAATACTGAAGGAAGAGCGTCCTACCCAGCACAAACTCATTGAGTATCAGAACAAGGAGTTTCGCGAGCACATCCTTCCCGCCTATCAGCGTATGCTAGATGTTTTCAGGGCCAACATGTGGTTGGCTGAGCCTGAAACGAGAACCCACTATGAGGCACTTGTTCGTTACCTTGCCTTGTGGGATTGTTGGCTCTCTGCGGCCATGGCGCCTGAGGCGGTACAGAAAATGGGTGACAACAGCGGCGAGGTTCTTGATTCTTTCTATAAGCATATTCGCGAGAAGCACGATGAGATTCGCGGCAAACTGTCGCGGGGAGAGGCTTAGCAAGTTCCGCGTGGGTGCAAAGCACCCACCCTACATGTTAGGTGAGCCACCGCAGGTCAATCCGCAATCCGCATTTCGCAATCCGCAATTGCGTCACCGCGACCGGCGTTTGCGGTCTTTGCGTTTCCGCTCGGAGCGCATCCGTTTCTTGCGCTGCGGGCCGAAGAGGTTGATCTGCGACATCTGCCGCGCGGCATCGGCGCGGCCGCTGAACATCCCCGCCCCCTTCATCTGCCGCACGAGTTCCTTGACCTGCCCGAACGATTTCACGAGGCTGGCTACATCCTGCGGGTCCACGCCCGAGCCGCGCGCCACCCGGCGCCGGCGCGACGCGTCGATGAGATCGGGGTTCGACCGTTCCTTGGCCGTCATCGAGTGGATAATCGCCTCGGTCTGGTCCAGTTCATGCTCGTCCACCGGCAGGTCCTTCATGGCCGAGCCCATGCCGGGGACCATCGCCAGCAGGTCCTTCAGCGGCCCCATCTTGCGCATCTGCTTGATCTGGTTGAGGAAGTCGTCGAGGCCGAAGTCCGCCGAGCGGAGCTTCTCCTGCATCCGCGCGGCTTCCTGCTGATCGACGGCGGCATGGGCCTTCTCGACGAGGCTGACGACGTCGCCCATGCCCAGGATGCGGCTGGCCATCCGCTCGGGATGAAACTCCTCCAGCCGGTCCATTTTCTCGCCGACGCCCAGGAACTTGATCGGCTTGCCCGTCACGGCCTTGACCGAGAGGGCCGCGCCGCCGCGGGCATCGCCGTCGAGCTTCGTCAGGATGACGCCCGACAACTCGAGCGCCGCGTTGAACTCCTTGGCGCTCGTCACGGCGTCCTGGCCGGTCATCGCATCGCAGACCAGGTAGATCTGGTCGGGCTTGACGGTCCGGGCGATGTCCTTGGCTTCCTGCATCATCGCCTGGTCAATGTGCAGGCGGCCCGCGGTATCGACGATCACCACGTCGCAGTTCTGCTCGGCCGCCGCCTTCACGCCGTGCTTGGCAATGCGCACCGGGTCGCCGATGCCCTCGCTGAAGACGGGGGCATTGACGCCGGCGCCCACGATCATGAGCTGCTCGATGGCCGCCGGGCGGTGGCAGTCGCACGCCACCAGCAGCGGGCGGTGGCCCTTCTCCATGATGTACCGGGCCAGCTTGCCGCAGGTCGTGGTCTTGCCGGAACCCTGAAGGCCGGCCATCATGATGACCGTGGGCGGGGGCACCTTGAAGGGGATCTTGGGGTCCACCGGCCCCATCAGCCGCACGAGCTCGTCGTGGATGACCTTGACGAAGACTTGGTCCGGCCGCAGGGTCTTCAGGACCTCCAGGCCGATGGCCTTGTCGCGGACCTGGTCGATGAAGTCGCGGGCAACCTGGAAATTGACGTCGGCCTCGAGAAGGGCGGTGCGCACGGCCTCGCAGGCCTCGCCGATGTTGCCTTCCGTCAGGCGTCCGCGGCCGGTCAGGCCGCGAAAGACGCCGCCGAGTTTTTCCGACAGGCTTTCGAACATGGCATCAAGTGTATCACAAAACAGGCCGCAATCAAGCGGCGCGGCTATCGAACGTTTTCGGCCGTTCGGTTTCACCGCGGAGAGAAACAGAAAACGAACGGATTCACCGCGGAGACCGCTGAGAACGCAGAGAAAAACAGAAACGACTTATGGATTGGGAAAGAAACGGAAAAGGCCAAGACCAAAAATCTCACCGCGGAGACCGCTGAGAACGCAGAGAAAAACAGAAACGACTTATGGATTGGGAAAAAACGGAAAAGGCCAGAGCAACTCACGCTGTCGTTTTTGTGCAGTTGTTTCTGGCCGTTGTTTTCCCCCATCTTTCTTGTCTTTTTTCTCTGCGTTCTCAGCGGTCTCTGCGGTGAATCCGTTGCCGTTTTTCTCCGCGGTCTCCGCGGTGGAACGTTCGAGAACTACGGCTTGGCCGGGGCCGCGTCGTTGAAGAGCTGGAACTCCCAGATCGTCGGCACCTCGCTCGCCTTCAGGATGTTCAGGCGCACCACGCGGGCCTTCACAGGGGCGAACTTGAGTTCCAGGCGGTCGCCGATCCGCGCGCCCCTGGCGCTCTCCTTCCACGCATCGCCATCTTTGTATTCGAGCACGAACGCCTCGGTGCGCGCGTACTGGTGCTCGTCGATCACCGCGCGGTTGAAGGCGGTCTCCTGGCCAAGGTCCACCTCGAGCCAGCCGCTCCGGCTGTCCTTGGCGGCGCCCCAGCGGGTGCCGTCGTCGCCGTCGAAGGCCTTCGCGGCCTCGTAGCCGGGGCCCCACGTGCTCGATGCCGTGGCCTTCTTGCCCTCGGCCAGCGACGGCGGCGCGGCAAGCGCCGCAACCAACTCCGGCGGCGGGTTGCGGATCATCTCGCCCACCTTCTGGAGCGTTTCCACGTCGATCTTCCGCAGTTTGCCCGCGTAATCCGGCCCGGCGTCGAGCGAGAAGATGTTGCCGTACTTCACCGCCCCGGCGTAATCCTTGTAAAGCCTCTCGGCCGGCTCGCACACATTCTCGTTCTCGGGCACCGAGTAGAACCACATCGCCCCCTTCGGGCATCGCGGCTGAATCGGATATGTGAACTCTCCGATGAGACACGGCGGCTTGACCGATCCCGGCCGGCCCATCTCGCCGGCCCTGAGGTCGCCGGCCTCGCCGCTGTTGAAGCCGACGAAACAACCGGGCTGGAACTTCTTGACCCACGCCACGGTCTCGGCGTGGCTGAGGCCTCCGTCGCCCACCGCGTGGTCCATCCAGAAGAACTCGATCGGGCCGTACTGCGTGCACAGTTCCTTGAGCTGGGCCTTCTTCATCTCGGGGTTCGAGCCGCCCTTGCCGCCCTTGCCGTCGATGGCGCCCGGCCAGTTCCAGTCGCCCTCGGAAAAGTACAGGGCCAGCTTGATGCCGTACTTGTCGCACGACTTGCGGACCGCGGCCAGCACGTCCTTCGCGAGCGGGCCCTTCGTGACCTTGCGCTCGGTGGTCGCGGTGTCCCACAGGCAGAAGCCGTCGTGGTGCTTGGTCAGGAAAAGGATGTAACCCATGCCCGCCTCCTTGGCGGTACGGGCCCACTGGTCGGTGTCGCAGCCGGTGGGCTTGAAGAACGCGACGTCGGTGATACCGGGCGTCCATTCCTTGCCGCTGAACGTGCTGAACGACCAGCAGATGAACATCCCCCACTTGAGGTCCTGAAGCTCCTTGACCCGCTTCGCCATATCCACGGGCGTGGGCGTCTCCTCGGCCACCGCCGTTGCAGCCGTAAAGGCGATCGCCACCGTCGCCACCATGCTGAGAAGCTTTCTCATGCGGTTCTCCTTGCCTGTTTCGCCAGACGGGCCAAGCTGTCATGTAGATTGGCGGTGGTTTCCGTTTGACCGCGCAACCTGGAAATTACCTCAGGAATCCCCCGCGCCGCAGCACCTCCAGCACCAGCGTATCCACGGGCACGCGCGTCGGCGCCTCGGCGTGCCCGATTCCGCGTTCAAGGCACCACGCCCGCAGTTCCGCCATGAACCGCGCGGCCTCGGCGGCGATGCGGGCACGCACCTCCTCGGTCATGTGGACGCCCAGCACCTCGCCCGTCTCGGCGTCGGCGACGGCTAGGTCGCCCGGCCCCGGCGGCGCAAGGTCGGCGGGGTCCGTCACCTGGATGCACCACACGTCGAACTTGCGGCCGTGCAGGGCAACGAGCGGCTTCTCGTACCCCGCCGGGTCGAGAAAATCCGAGATGAGCACCGCCAAGCCGCCTTGAGGCGCGTGGGGCAGGAACTCATTCACCGCCCGCGTAAGGTCCGTCGGCCCGGCGGCCGCAAGGCTCCTGAGGAAATCGAGGACCTCCACGAGGTGCATTGATCCGCGGCCGGCCTCCAGGTGCGCCCGCACGCCGCTATCGACGCCCACGATCCGCACCCGTTCGAGGCTCGCGAGGCCCACGTACGCCAGCGCCGCCGCCAGGCGCCGGGCATGGTCGAATTTCGCCGGCGTGCCGGTGGCCATCGAGGCCGAGGCGTCGACGAGGAAATAGATCGCCAGGTCCTCTTCCTTCTGGCAGAGGCGAAGAAGGAGCCGGTCCAGCCGCGCGAGCGCCGCCCAGTCGACCTGCCGGAAATCGTCGCCTGGGGCGTACGCGCGGTGCTCGGCGAACTCCAGCCCCGGCCCCGCGCCGCGGCCGGTCCTCGCGCCAGGCTCCGTGCCGGCGAAGATCCGCCGCGCTGCCACGCGAAGATACTCCAGGCGCTGGAGGAACGCGGAATCGAAGAGGTCGATATGCGATGCACGGGCCATGAGGTTCGCTTTCACCGTCCGCCGTGTACTTGCTTAGATGGCAGCACTAGATTGCCATTTGCGCGGCGGGTACGGAGACCCGCCGCGCAAAACCCAGAAAGTAGCGCTGCCCTATTGGCGTCATGGCCGGAAACGGCGGGCGGTTAAATCGAACTGCCAAGCGCTACGCCTCGCCCGGCTGCGGCACGGCCGTTAAGACTTCATCGACGATATCGTCCGGGTTCACGCGCTCGGCTTCGGCCTCGAAGTTCAGGATCAGCCGGTGCCGGAGGGCCGGCCTTGCCATGCGGCGGACATCGTCAAACGCCACGTTGTAACGCCCGGCAAGGAGCGCGAGGACTTTCGCCCCCAGGATCATCGCCTGCGCGCCGCGGGGGCTTGCCCCGTAGCGGACGAACTTCTTCGCCTTCGGCGGGGCGCCCGGCTGGTTGGGATGCGTCGCCAGGATGAGTGCGCTTGCATAGTCGCGTACGTGCGAGGCCACCGGCACCTCGCGCGCCAGGTCCCGCATGGCCACGAGCGCCTTGGCATCGGCCACGTGGGCCGCGGCGGCGGTGTGCGAGCCCGTGGTGCGGGCGACGATCTCGCTGATTTCCTCCCGCCCCGGCATCGCCAGGAGCAGTTTCAGGGCGAAGCGGTCGAGCTGCGCCTCGGGCAGCGGGTACGTGCCCTCCATCTCCAGCGGGTTCTGCGTGGCGAGGACGAAGAACGGCTCGGGCAGCCGGTGCGTCGTGCGGGCCACGGTCACGCGGCGCTCCTGCATGGCCTCAAGCAGGGCCGACTGCGTCTTGGGCGTCGCGCGGTTGAT
>PMZT01000173.1:20408-47262 GCA_003170085.1 Planctomycetia bacterium
GTGAACTGGATGCGCTTGAACTCAAGGTCCAGCGCCTCGGCCAGCGTCCGCACGAGCAGCGTCTTGCCGATGCCCGGCACGCCTTCGAGGATCGCGTGGCCCTCGGTCAGGAGGCACACAAGGATGCCTTCGAGCACCTCTTCGTGCCCGACGATGACCCGCCGGACCTCGTCGGTGATGCGGCGGTGGGTCTCGCCGAACTGGCGGAGCCGGTTTTCGACATCGGCAGGGGTGACCATGACATGCGATAGTACCGATGCGGTGGGGCGTGGTCAATTGCTAACGGCTACCCCACCACATTATACGTCCGCACCTCGAACGCCACGCCCAGGTCCTTCTGGGAGAAAAAGGGTCCGGCAGAAAAAAGTATCCAGGCCCTTTGGGGGGCTCGGCCTTACGTGGCTCTCATGCTTCCAAGAGGCGGTCCACTGCGGCGCGCAGCACAGGCAGATGCGTCTCGATCACGTCCCAGACTCGCTTCAGGTTCACGCCCGTGTAGTGGTGAATCAGAAAGTCCCTGAACCGGGCAATGTCACTCCACGGGAGTTCGGGGTGCATTCGCTTTGCGTCGTCGCTGAGACGTTTCGCCGCTTCGCCGATGATCTCGAAGTTGCGGATGACGGCATCCTGGGCCATCGTGTTGTGAAGGAACTCCTCGCGGCCTGCCGCGCTGTAGGCCGTGATCCTCTCGATGGCCTCGCGGATGTGTTCCAGGTAGAGGCGGTCGTCTTTCACAGGGGCACCCCTTCGGCAAGCACGCGGGCGCGGATAACGCGGTGCAAAGCGTCCTCGGTCACCACATCCACGCGGCACCCGATGAGGTCCTCCAACTCGCGGATGAGGGCGATGTGGTCGATGAGCGACCGGTCGTCGTCCAGGCGGACGAGGAAATCCACATCGCTATCCTCGCCGGCATCGCCCCTGACCACGGACCCGAAGACGCGTACGTGATGCGCCCCGTGCAGCGCCGCAATCCGGAGGATTTCGTCTCGCCGACTCAAAATGTCATTCAGTGCCACCATCGTCGCGCGTCTCCGACAACTCACCTCAGATTCTATCGGCCACTGCGGCAACTGTCTACCAGCGACCGCTGCACAAGCGCTGTTGCCCATCATCGCAAGGCCGCGAATTCCTCAACCGTCATCCCGGCGGCGCGAATGAGCGCACGTAATGTACCCGGGGCAAGCTCACGGTGCTGGGGAATGGAAAGGCTGGCGATGTGGCCCGACTTGAGCATCACGACGTGGCTGCCGCGCTGCCGGTCCACGTGCCAACCGGCCCGCTCGAACGCCTTGACCGCCTCTGCCCCCGAGACGACCGGCAGTTTGGGCATCAGACCTTGACCTCGATCTCCCGCGTGGCCACGGTCAGAGGCATGCCGTTGGCGGCGCGGGCCTCGATGCAGGCCTCGATGGCCTCACGGATGTTCTTAAGGGCCTCTTCCTCGGTCTTGCCCTGCGAAATGCAGCCGGGAACGGCAGGACATTCGGCCACGATCATGCCCGTTTCATCGCGTTCAAGTGTGACGATCAGTTTCATGGGCGATTCCTTTTGCGTCACCGATTGTAACGGGTCTGCGCCGGGCGGGTCAAGAGAGCGCCGCTTACCCCACCACATTATACGCCCGCACCTCGAACGCCACGCCAAGGTCCTTCTCGGCCACGCGGCGGACGGCCTCCAGGTCCAGGCCGGGCAGGGCGACGGCGGTGGCGCGGACCTTCGGAATGCAGCCTTTGCAGGCACGCAGGAACTCGCAGGTGGCGGCGAAGGCGTTCGGGATCGTCGGGCGGCAGAGTTTCTCATACGTGGCGGCATCGGGGGCGTCGAGGCTCACGCTCACGGCGTCGATCAGGCCCGCAAGCTCGGGCGTGATGTCGCGGCCGGCGATGGCCGAGCCATGACCGTTCGTGTTCAGGCGGGTCTTCTTCCGCCAGCGGCTCTTCACTGTACCCGCGACCTCCTTCACAACGTCCAGCCGCAAGGTCGGCTCGCCGAAGCCGCAGAAGACCACCTCGTCATACGTCTCGACGGCGGCGTCGATGAGGGCCTGCACGAGTTCCGCGGCCGTAGGCTCGCGCGGCAGCACCAGGTCGTGGCCCTTCACCACCATCTCGCCCGTCGAGCGCGGGCAGAACGTGCAACGGTTCGAGCACGCGTT
This sequence comes from Planctomycetia bacterium, assembly GCA_003170085.1. GTDB lineage: Bacteria > Planctomycetota > Phycisphaerae > FEN-1346 > FEN-1346 > FEN-1346. The sequence continues at coordinate 22,567 of PMZT01000173.1, forward strand.
GGTCACATTCACGTACAGGCTCGTGCGGATCGGGTAGGCCAGGCACGGGCCGCCGGCCTGGATCGGCAGGCCGAAGAGGTGGGCGGCGTTGCGGGTCGTGATCCGCCGCACGTCGTCCTCCGCCAGGCCGTACAGGTCGGCCAGGAACCGGATGACGTGGATGACGTTGGCCGGCTCGTTCAACTTGCCCCTGAGGGGCACGGGGGCGCAGTAGGGCGAATCGGTCTCGACCAGCAGGCGCTCCAGGGGCGTGATCTTCGCGGCCTCGCGCACCTCGCCGGCGTTCTTGAACGTCACCACGCCCGAGTACGAGACGTAGAAGCCGCGCGCCAGCATGTCGCGGGCAAACTCCGGGCCGCCCGTATAGCAGTGGAGCACACCGCGCGGCATGCGGCCGCCAGCGGCATGGTCGAGCACGTCGATCGTCGCGTCGGCGGCCTCGCGCGAGTGGATGATGAGCGGCAGGTTGCGACCGATCGCCAGCCGGATGCCCTGCGTGAAAACGTCGCGTTGCACCTCCTCAGGCGAACGCTTGTAGTGGAGGTCCAGGCCGAACTCGCCCAGCGCCACCACCCGCGGCCGCCCCGCGAGTTCCTCCAGCACGGGCCAATCCACGGCCTTCACCTCGGCGGCAATGTGCGGGTGAAAGCCGACGGCGGCGTACAGCATGGACTCGCGCTCGGCCAACTCGGCCACGCGGCCGTTCTCGGCCGGCGAGGTGCCCACGTTCACGATGGCGGCGATCCCGGCGGCCCGCGCGCGGTCGAGCACGCCCACGAGGTCGTCGGCGAGGCGCTCGAAATGAACGTGCGCGTGGCTATCGACAACAGGTTCCAAGTCCAAAGCTCCAGATTCCATGTTAGCCCGTTGAAAATGTGGCTCGGCCGCCCTCGGCCGAGAACCCCGATGCACGAAAGCCCGTTTTCACGGTCCGGCACAGCCGAGGGCGGCTGTGCCACATGGCAGTCCGACTTCTTCAACGGGCTGTTCGCCCCAGGGGCGCCTCACAGCGTGCGGCCGCCGGCATCAAACGCCCCGGGGTAATGCCGCACGTCGGGGCTCTTCCGGTCCTCGCCGGCAAAACGTACGGCGATAACGTCGAAACGGATGACCCGGTCGGCGGCGCGGCGTTCGGCCACGAACCGCTTGGCGGCACGAATCACGCGGCGGCGCTTGGCCGGCGTCACGCTTTCCTCGGGCGAGACCGGCGTCGCCTGGCCGTCCTTCACCGCGCGGCTGCGGACCTCGACAAAACAGAGCGCCCCCGTGCGCTTCTCAAGGGCCACGAGGTCCACTTCGCCCTGCGGGTACGTCACGTTACGGGCGACGATGCGGAACCCGTTCTTCTTCAGGAACCGCTCGGCGGCCCGTTCGCCCGCCTCGCCGGTCTCCTGGCGCGACGTGCGGCGCCGCGCCTTCGGCCGCAGAAAATCAAAGATGCCGCGCATGGTGCCCCCCAGCCGCCTCGTAACCGCAAATCGGCGTTCCGATTCTAGTCGTCCCGCCGCCGACACGCAAGAACGCCGTGGCGGATTCCGAAGGGCGAATTGAGCGGAAATTTTGGTTTGCAATGCCCGCGGACCGCATGTATAGTTACACGCCTTAGGTTGCTCGGTGGGCCCGGAAGGGTGGTCCCGACGACCCCTTTTCTAAGGCAACGCGAGCGGGCGTAGCTCAGTGGTAGAGCGTCACGTTGCCAACGTGAATGTCGTGGGTTCAAGCCCCATCGCCCGCTCCATTTGTCTTCACCTAAGCGGCTCGGAAACGACCGGGACACGGGTCAAACGAGCTCGCTTTTTCTGTTTTTTGGTCATGGGGCGCCCCAGGCGCGGTACGCTGAATGGCGGCCTCGTGGCCTGACCTCTCAGGGAACAGGAGTCGGCGGCAATGAGCGTAACCGTTGAGAATGTGGCGGCCTGCAAGAAGAAACTGACCATCACGATCCCCGCCGAGGACGTCAAGGCGAAGATCAACGAGAAGTACCGCGAGCTGGAGCACGATGCGCAGGTGCCCGGCTTCCGCCCCGGCCACGCGCCCCGGCGGCTGATCGAGAAGCGGTTCCACGAGGCCGTGCGCGACGAGGTCCGCGCCAAGCTCATCTCCGAGGCGCTCGAAGCGGCCTTCAAGGACGAGAAGCTCGACGTCATCGGCGAGCCCGACCTCGACCCGGCCAAGATCGAGATGCCCGAAGACGGGCCGCTGGTCTTCTCCATCGAGCTCGAGGTCCGGCCCGAGTTCACGCTGCCCGACTACGTGGGCATCCCCATCAGCGTCGCGCAGCCGACGGTGACCGAGGAAAACATTGCGGCGGCCCTCGATCGCCTGCGCGAGCAGAACGGCAAGCTCGACCTCCTGCCCGCCGACGCGGAGGCCAAGGAGAACGACCTCATCACCGGCGACATCACCCTCCAGGCCGGCGACGCGCTCGTCCTGGACCGCACGAACGTGCGGTTGCCGGTGGCGGCAATCGCGATCGAAGGCATCCGTCTCGAGAACATCCCCGCGATGCTCAAGGGCGCCAAGGCCGGCGAGACGAAGACGGCGACCATCACGATCGGCCAGGAGGCCGAGAAGGAAGACCTGCGCGGCAAGTCGGCGGAGGTCCGCATCAAGGTCGCCGAACTCCGCCGCGTGGCTCTGCCCGACGATGCCACGCTCCTGAAGGCGGTCGATTACGAGGACATGGAGTCGCTCAAGGGCGCCATCCGCCGCCAGCTCGACGCCCAGACCGATCAGGCCTGCCGCCGCGCGCAGGAAACGGCCGTCCAGAACTGGCTGCTGGAAAAGGCGCCGATGGAACTGCCCGACGAACTGGCCAAGCGCCACGCCGCCGGCCTGCTTCAGCGCCACGTGGTGGACCTGCAGTACCGCGGCGTGCCGGTCGAGGAGATCGAGAAGCACGTGTCCGACATGAAGTCGGCCAGCACCGAGCAGGCCGCGCGCGACCTCAAGCTCTTCTTCATCCTCGACGCGATCGCCAAGAAGGAAACGATCGAGGTGACCGACGCCGAGGTCGACGCCCGCCTCCGCTACATGGCCGCCCAGTCGCATCAGCGCGAAGATCGCCTCCACGAACGCATGGAGGCCGATGGCACGCTCGATAACCTGCGCAGCCAGATCCGCGACGACAAGGTTCTGCGCCTCTTGCTGGAGAAGGCGCAGATCACCACCCCCGCCCCGGTCGAGCCCAAGGTCGAGGAAAAGCCCGCGGCCAAGGCCGAAGAAAAGCCCGAGCCCAAGGCCGAGGAAAAGCCCGAGGCCAAGGCCGAAGAAAAGCCTGCGGCCAAGGCCGAAGAGAAGTCCGAGGCCGAAAAAGCTCCCAAGCCCAAGGCCGAAGAAAAGCCCGAGGCCGAGAAAGCCCCCAAGCCCAAGGCCGAGAAGAAGCCCAAGGCCAAGGGCGTGAAAAAGCCGGCGGCCCCGAAGACTCCGGAAGCCTCCGGCGACGTCCAGAGCACTTAAAGGAACCCCATCGCCATGGAAAACCGTCCGCCGTCCGGCGGTGAGCGCCGCCTCGTCCGCCCCTTTGACGCCATGGGCCACCAGTATCAGCAGCAACGGTTCCTTACGCTTTCGGACCTGCTGCTCGAAAACCGCATCATCTTCCTGGAAGGCGTCATCGACGATGGCAGCGCCAACAACATCGTGATGAAGCTCCTGTACCTCCAGAGCGAGAAGCGCAACCAGGAGATCAGCCTCTACATCAATTCGCCCGGCGGGTACGTGTCGAGCACCCTGGCGATCTACGATACGATCCAGTTCCTCGACGCCCCGGTGGCCACGTATGCGATCGGCCTGGCCGCCAGCGGCGCTGCCCTCCTCTTGGCGGGCGGCAGCAAGGGCAAGCGGTACGCCCTGCCGCACGCCAAGGTCATGCTCCACCAGCCGGCGGGCGAGGTGGGCGGGCAGGCGGCCGACATCGAGATCGCCGCCCGGGAAGTCCTGAAGGACAAGGAAACGCTGATCCAGATCTTCAACCAGCACACGGGGCAGGATGTCGACAAGATCCGCCGCGAGACCGAACGCGACCGCTACTTCTCGGCCCTCGAGGCCAAGGAATGGGGCCTCGTGGACGAGGTGCTCGAGCACGTGATCGGCGACAAGAAGTAGCCCAAGGGGTGAACACATGCCCATGCATAATCAGTTGATCCCGATGGTCATCGAGTCCACGGGCCGCGGCGAGCGGGCCTACGACATCTACTCGCGGCTCCTCAAGGACCGCATCATCTTCATCGGCGGCGAGATCGAAGACGACATGGCGAACCTCGTCATCGCGCAGCTCCTGTTCCTTCAGAACGAGAACGCCGACGCCGATATCTCGATCTACATCAACTCGCCCGGCGGCGCCATCACGGCCGGCCTCGCGATCTACGACACCATGCAGTTCGTCGGCTGTAACGTGTCCACGTACTGCCTGGGCCAGGCGGCCAGCATGGGCGCCGTCCTCATGGCCGCCGGCACCAGGGGCAAGCGGTTCGTGCTCCCCAACAGCCGCATCCTCATCCACCAGCCGCACGGCGGGGCGCGCGGCACGGCCACCGACATCAGCATCCAGGCGGAAGAGATCCTGCGGATGCGAAGCCGCCTGAACGAGATCATGGCCGCCCACACCGGCCAGCCGCTCGCGAGGATCGAGGAAGACGTCGACCGCGACCACTTCATGGGCGCCGAGGAAGCCGTCGCCTATGGCCTGGCCGACCAGATCATCAAGAGCCTGCCGAAAAAACCGAAGTAAGGCTCGGCCGGTTCGCCCCCGGGGCCCGGACTCGCCGTGAAGAAATTCATGATCGTCGTGCCGCTCCTGGCGCTCGTCATGCAGCCGCTCCATGTCGAAGAACCGCCGTGGCGGGCGGCCACGGAAGACCTCGGAAAGGGCTTTGCCCATCACGGCGTAGCCACGCCGATGAGCAACAATCGCGGCATCGTCGCCACCGCCGACGGCCACGGCCGCAACGTAGTGCTCCTGTGGCTGTACGATCGCCGCGGCGGATACGCGATCCTCATGATCGACGCCGAGACGGGCAAGAGCGAGCAATTCCCCATGCCGTTCAATCCCCACGGCGACGGCCCGTTCGCCTCCATCCTCTCAAGCACCGGCAGGTTCTACACGCACTTTGGCAGCCACTTCTGCGAGTTCGATCCGGCAACGCGGGCCTTCACGTTCTCTCACGAGACGGCCCCGCAGATGGCCATGGGCATGACCGAGGACGATGCGGGCGTCATCTGGTCGGTCACCTATCCGCACAGCGGCGTCGTGTCGTTCAACCCGCGGACGCGCGAGTTCAAGGACTACGGCCACGTCCATAAGGAGAACTGGGCCCAGTATCAGCGGTTCGTTGCCGCCGACGATGCGGGGTGGATCTATTTCGGCATCGGCAACACGGCCAGCCAGATCATCGCGTTCGATCCGCGCACCAGCCAGGCCAAGCCGATGATCGCGGCGGCCGAGCGCAGCAAAGGCAGCGGCTACGTCTATCGCGACCTCGACGGCAAGGTCTACGGGCAGGCCAAGCCCAGCGCCACGGCCGACTGGTACGAGTTCTACAAGGGCGAGGGCAGGAAGATCGGAAAGCACGACCCCGTCCGTCCGAAGCCCATCATCACGAGCCACCAGGGCCTGTTTCACCAGGAGTTCCCCGACGGCAAGCGCCTGAAGACGTGCGACACCAGCGAGCGCATCCTCGTCGTCGAAGACCCGAAGACCGGCGAGTCGAAGCAACTCCGCTTCGAGTACACGACCGAGGGGGCGCACCTCATGGGCCTTGCGGCGGCACCCGACGGCACGATCTGCGGCGGCACGGCGTTCCCCATGCGGTTCTTCAGCTACGATCCGAAGACCGACAAATGGATCAACCGCGCCGGCTACAACCAGTGGAACACGGTGGCGCGGCAGGGCGATCACTTCTTCGTCGGCGGCTACCCCGCCGGGTTCCTTCTCGAGTGGGACCCGTCGCGCCCGTGGCTAAGGACCGAGAAGGACAAGAAGGATTCCAACCCGCTCTTCCTGACCGAATGCGAGCCGGCGATCAACCGCCCGCACAAGCTGCTGGCCCACCCGGACGGCAAGACGCTCATCCTGGCCGGGACGCCCGGCTACGGTTACACCGGCGGGGGCCTCCTGTTCTGGGATCGCCAGGCGGGCACGCGCGTGCTGATCGAGCACACGGCCATCCTGCCGGAGCACTCCACGATGAGCCTTGTGGCGCTCGACGGCGGCAAGCTCCTCGGCGGCACCACCACCAGCCCCGGCACCGGCGGCGAGAGGAAGGCGAAAGAGGCGGCGCTCTACCTGATGGACCTGGCCACGAAGAAGCTGGAGTGGCACGCGGCCGTGCTGCCCGGCGCGCATAACTATACGGACCTCTGCCTCGGCCCGGGCGGTCTCGTTTACGGTTTCGCCGACCGGAAGCGGTTCTTCGTTTTCGATCCCGAGGCGCGTAAGATCGTTCACGAAGAGGATACTACAGGCCCGTTCGGCTCGACTAATTCGCAGCAGGGGCCACGCGTGTTCGTGACCGGCCCGCAAGGCGCGATCTACATCCTTTTTGTGAAGGGCATCGCGCAGCTCGATCCGGTCACGTTCAAGATCACGATGCTCGCCAAGTCGCCCGTGCCCATCGGCCCCGGCGGCGACTGGCTCGACGGCCGCATCTATTTCGGCAGCGGCTCGCACCTGTACAGCTACAAGGTGCCGCAGGATTGATGTTCTCTCCCGATCGCACACCCTCCCATGGCGCGCTCGGCCGCGTAACATCGGGAGGCAACCCAGTCGTTTCTGCCAACCCTCCGACACTTCTCTCTCCCCGGAAATCCGCCCCGCCGCGGAAACCACCTTTGCGCCGCAGGGCAAAGTCCGTATGATTGTGCGGCAAACCCCTCGTGAGGAACCTGTACGATGGCATTGGATCCGCAAGCGGACAATTCCGAACCGTTGAACGAAGCCGCCGAACGCCTGCTCGCGCTGGCCGAGGCCAACCGCACCGACGAACTCGAGGCCGCCTGGCTCGGGGCCGTCGAGGATCCGTCGATCGGCCTCGGCAGCGTGCTCGCGGTCCTGGAGGCCGTGGCGGCGCGGCAGCATCCGAAGCTCCTCGAATCGCTGGCGTGGCTGCTCCTCTCGGCGTGGGCCGAGAAGCGCGGCACCGAAGCGGCCCTCGACGCCGCATGGAAGGCCCGCGAACTCCTCCCCTCGGGCGACGTCCTGCGCGACGAGATCGCCGGCCTCTATCGCAAGGACCGCCCCGACTTCCCCGGCATCGAAACGCTCGTCCAGATGACCTTGCTGCGGAAAGACGTGCCGCTCAAGGACGCCTTCGTGGCGATGGAAAAGCTCCTGGCCCTCCCGCCGGGCACGTACGTCAGCGACAGCCGCCGCAAGACCCCCGGCCGCGTCACCGGCGCCGATGCGGCGCGCAAGGTGCTCGCGGTCTCGTTCGGCGAGAGCGAGCGGGCCTACGATGCGCAAACGATCGACGTGCTTGAGACGCTCGACCCCACCGATTTCCGCGCCATGGCCATCTTCGATCACCCCGGCCTGGCGGCGATCGCCAAAGCCGATCCCGCGCAGCTTGTCAGGCTCGTCCTCCAGGCCTATGGGCCGCGCATGGGCATGAAGGACCTGAAGTCGAAACTCATGGACGTGGCCGTGCCGGCCGACGGCTGGTCGAAGTGGTGGTCGTCGGCCCGCGCCAAGATCAAGCGCGACCCGCTCATCCAGGTGTCCGACGGAACGCAGCCCGATTTCTTCCTCCGCCCGCGCCCCCAGGCGTACGAGGCGGGCGCCCGCGACCAGTTCGATTCGGCCACGACGCTCGAGAACCGGCTGCTGGTGGTCCTGGCGTACCTGGGCGAGACCGGCCACAACCCCGAGGCCGAGGCCGAGCAGTTGCGGTTCTTTGCGGCATCGCTTGCCCCTCGGGTCGACCCCGGCAGCAAGGTCACGCCGGCCGAGGTGCTCCAGGTGCTGGCCGTCTTGGCCGAGATCAGGCGCCACCTGGGCGACGCGGCCCCGCCGCTGCCGCCCGTGCCCGAGGCGCTCGTGGCCGACAAGGCGGCCCTGGCGGCGCTCGTGGGCACCGTTCGCAATAACGAAATCGCGGGGCGCGTGTTCCCGCTCGTCCGCGAGATCCTGCCGGCCGACTGGCCCGAGGTCTTTGCCGCCGCCATGCCTTTGACCTCGCAGGAGATGTGTGAGTACGCGGCCGCGCAACTGGCCGACGCCAACCGCAATGATCTCCTCGCCGCCTTCGCCACCGCCGTGATGCGCCAGCCGGAAGAAGGCCTGCCAGCCCTCGCGTGGCTCTGGAAGACCACCGCCGGCGACAAGTTCACCGAGGGCTTTGCCGACCTCAATCGCGCGCAGCTCACGGTGCGGCTGCTCGTGGCCGCCAACGCGGTGGGGCATCCAGATTATCCGGACCGCGTGCGGCGGATCGACCTCCTGGCGCAGGTGCGGCGGGTGCTCTCGTCCAGGGAGTTCGGCCTGTTCCGCGACGTCCTCGAGAAGACCGACACCGGCTGGGCCAAGGAGATTCTGAGCGTCGTCCAGCGCAACCACGGCCTGACCGATCACATCCGCGTGCAGATGCTCGAGATCCTGGCCCGCGTCCATCCGGCCCCGGCCGTCAAGGCGATCGCCCCGTGGGACGATGAAGAGGTGGTCTACACGTCGGCCGCGGCGCTCGACGACAAGCGCAAGGAGTTCGAGCACCTGCTGCACGTCAAGCTGCCCGCCAACAGCACGGCCATCGGCGACGCGGCGGCGCGCGGCGACCTCTCGGAGAACGCCGAGTTCACGGCCGCCCTTGAGGAGCGCGACCGCCTGACCGAGCGGGCCAACGCTATGCAGGCCGACCTGGCCCGGGCCAAGGTCGTGTCCAGCTTCTGGGCGCACGGCGATGCGGTTCACATCGGCACCACGGTGCGGGCGCGGCGGCTCTCGACCGGCGCCGAGGAGATGTTGACGTTCCTCGGCCCGTGGGATGCCGATATGAAGAAGTTCATCTACTACTACAAGGCGCCCCTTGCGAAGGCGTTCATGGGCAAGCGCGTCGGCGAGACCGTGACCCTGAAGGCCGAGTCCGGCAGCGAACAGTGGGAAATCCTGGAGATTCGGCCGGCGGTGTAAGCGCGGCGCCGCGGGACGGTTGAGATTTTGCGCGGCGGGTCTCCCGACCTGCCGCGCCTGCAGGGCTCCCTGGCGCCACGGACGCACACGACGCCAATCGCGCTACGTCTCGCGCGGTTACCGTTCCAGCCCGCCGCCCAGGCGGTACGTCTTGCCCGCCTCCGTCGCCAGGTCGGCCGACTTCTCGCCGTAGCGGACCTTGCACGGCCCGCCGAGCATCGATCGGATCGTGGCCTCCGTCAGCTTGCCGTCCTTCCAGGCCATATCGACCTCGAAGCCGCCGCGCGCCCGCAGGCCCTTGACCGAGCCCGTCGGCCACGCCTTCGGCAGCGCGGGCAGGAGGCGGAGGTCGCCGGCCACGAGCGGCGCATCGAGCGAGAGCGGATGGCTCTGGATGAGCATCTCGGCGATGCCGGAGCAGCCGCCGAAGTTGCCGTCGATCTGGAACGGCGGGTGCATGTCAAACAGGTTCGGGGCCGTGTTGCCGGCCAGGGCCTCGATGAGCATCTTGTGCGAGTGGTCGCCGTCGAGCAGCCGCGCCCAGAAGTTGATCTTCCACGCCTTGCTCCAGCCGGTGCCGCCGTCGCCGCGGAAGAGGAGCGACTGCCTGGCGGCCTCGAAGAACTTGGGCGTCTCGGGCGTCACGTCCCACCCCGGGTACAGGCCCCACAGGTGCGAGCAATGGCGATGCGGGTTCTTCGGATCGTCCTTGTCTTGCATCCACTCCTGGAGCTGGCCGTGCTGGCCGATCTGGTTCGGGGCGATCTCCTTGCGTATCGCGGTGAGCTTGGCGGCAAGGTTCTTATCGACGCCCAGGATGGCGGCGGCCGCGGCGGTGTTGGCAAAGAGGTCGCGAATGATCTGGTGGTCCATCGTGGGACCCATCACAAGGCCGCCCTGCTCGGGCGAGTTCGACGGGCCGCTGATGAGCGCCCCCGTCTTCGGATCCTTCACGAGGAACTCGGTGAAGAACACGGCCGCCTCTTTCATCGCCGGGTAGGCCCGTTTCGCCAGGAACTCCTTGTCGCCGGTAAACTGGTAATGCTCCCACATATGATGGCACAGCCACGCGCCGCCGACGACCCAGATGCCGTGGTTCGACGCGTTGATCGGGGCCGTGCCGCGCCACAGGTCGGTGTTGTGATGGAGCACCCAGCCCTTGCAGCCGTAGTGGGCCTGGGCCACCTTGCGGCCGGTGACCGCGCAGTCCTCGATGAGGTCGAACAGCGGATCGGCGCACTCCGTAAGGTTCGTCACCTCGACGGGCCAGTAGTTCATCTCGGTGTTGATGTTGACGGTCCACTTGGAATCCCACGGCGGCCTCAGACTCTCGTTCCACAGGCCCTGCAGGTTCCCCGGCTGCCCGCCCGGGCGGCTCGAAGAGATCATGAGGTATCGGCCGAACTGGAAGAAGAGGGCGGCGAGTTGCGGGTCGTCGCGCTTCGAGACTTCCTTGAGGCGGACGTCGGTGGGGTCCTTCGCGGCCTCGGTCGTGCCTACGTCGAGCACGACGCGGTCGAAGAGTTGCTTATAGTCGGCCGTGTGGGCCTTGAGCATCGCGTCGAACGACTTGCCCGCGGCCGCCTTCATCGTGGCGGCGCACAGGGCCGCCGGGTCGCCGCTGATGTCTTTGTAGTTCTTGACGTTCGAGTTGCCCGTGAGGACCAGCGTGGCGGAGTTCGCACCTTCGATCACGATGCCGTCGTCCTTGACGGTCGCCTTGCCGCCGTCGGTCACGGCGCGCAGCCGCGCCTCGAACTTCACGCCGTCGTCCTCCACCTGGCCGGCCAGCGCCAGTTGATCGCCCACGACCTTCGTCTGGACCGCCTTGTGCGGGCTGTCCATTTTGGCGGTAAAGTTCAGCTTGCCGGGCTTATCGACCGACACGCGTACCACGACAACCTGGTCGGGGCGGCTGGCGAATGCCTCGCGCCGGTACGTGACGTCGCCCACCTTGTAGGTGACGCGGGCGACGGCCGAGTCCATGTCGAGCTCGCGGCGGTAGTCGGCGGCCGTATCGGTTGCGGGAAAGGCGAGCCGCACGTCGCACAGCGGCTGGTAGGCCTTCTGGCCCAGCGGTATGCTCATGAACTCGTCGGAGGCGAGCTTCTCGGCCTCCTTCTGCTTGCCGTCGAAAAGGAGTTGGCGAATCTGGGGCAGGAACTTCACGGCGCCCTCGTGCTGGTACTCGTGCGGCTTGCCGGTCCAGACCGTGTCTTCGTTGAACTGAATCCGCTCCTCGACGACCCCGCCGAAGACCATCGCGCCGATCCGGCCGTTGCCGATCGGCAGGGCATCGGTCCACGCGTTCGCCGGCTGCCGATACCACGACACGTACCGCCCTGAAGGCGGATCGGCCTTGCCGGTCAATGTCACCTTCGGCCCTTGCGGCGCAGGGGCAGGTTTATCGGCCGGCTTCTTTGCCGCAGCGAAAACGGCCAGCGACAGGCCGAGCACGAAAACCAGACCGATCGACACAGCCAGGATTCGCGTCATCACGATGAGGCCTCCTTTTCAAGAGATGGTCCGAACAATCTTTGCCGCGGGTGGCTCACGCCTCTCCCCACCGTATAGATGGCTACTCCTCCGCAACATCGTAAACGAAGTGCACGGTGGCCTTGCAGTCGGCGTCGACCCGGACGCGGACCCAGTGGGCCACAAAGCCCGCGGGGAACTTGTGCTCGACCGTCTTGCCGGCCGCAATGGCGAACGTATCGTACGCGTGCCACGTGCCATCGGCAAGGAAATCGACCTCGATCGCGAACTTCACGTCCACCGGCCGGTCGTGCGAGAGCCGGACGACCTTGCGGTCGTAGCCAGTCATAAGGTACGGGTCGGACGGCTCGCCCGCCCGGACGGCCGAGTCGCGCCAGGGGCCGCCCTCGCCGCGCGGGGCTCCGAGCTTCCACAGGTCCTCGACGTTGCCCAGCCAGACGCCCACCTTGCCATCCTCGGACGCCACGTAGTGCCCGTCGGCCGCTGTCCCGGAAAGATTCCCCGCAAGCACCAGCAGGCCCCGCCACGAGGCGAAGTCGGTGATCAGGCGGTTGTGCGTCGTGATGGGGCGCATCCGGGCGAACCCGCTGGCGTCCTTATCATCGCGTGGCGCCTCGTAGAACGTGCCGTGGATGTTGAGCATGTTGCGCTCGGTCACGATCTCGCGGGCGCCGCGGCGCGGCCCCGAGGCCGAGGGGCTGCTGAAAACATCGGCCCCTTTCGGCAGGCGATAGCGGCGGCCCTTCTTATCCTTCAAGATGACCGAGGCGGCATCGACCTCGAAGTCCTGCGTGGGCGCCCACTTCTCGCGCAGCGTCTTCTCGGCGGCGGCATCCTGCGTGCGGCGGAGTTTCAGGTCGGCGCTCATCACGTAGAACGCCTTCTCGGCGGCCTTGCCGGAGGCATCGAGGACCGTGGCGGCGAAGTCCAGCGGCATCCCCTCTTCGCCGGGAACCAGGAGAATGCCCTCCGACGCGGGGGCCGGCTGGTCGGCGGCGGCAAGGCTCTTGAACATCGCGGGGTCCGCCGCCGTCGCGCCCGACGAGTAGTGGAAATATGCCGTGGCCGACTTGAGATCCTTGTCGGTCTTCACGCGAATCCACTCGCCGGCCGTCTCGGGCGGAATCACGTAGGATGCGTAGCCGCTCGCCGGCACGGCAACCGTGGCAAGCTTCGTCCAGTTCCCATCGCCGGCGGCATCGGTTTCGAGCGTGAACGCGACCGCTTCGCCCGCCGTGTGCGCGAGGTGCAGGTGTACGCCGAGCTTTTCCCCTGGGACGCGCCTGCCGCGGAAGTGCTGGCGCTACAGCCGAAGGGTTTCATCCTCTCCGGCGGGCCGGCTTCGGTNNCGCCCGCCGTGTGCGCGAGGTGCGCGATACGCCGCTCGAAGCCCGCCAGCAGGAAGGGCTCCGAAGGCTCGCCGGCCTTTACGGCCGTGCGGACCCACGGGCCGCCCCAGCCGGCCGGGCGTCCGAAGCCGCGGAGGTCATCCCAGCGGCCGAACCACGCGTTCGACTCCGGCCAGCCCAGGATCGGGTTGCCCTGGCGCGCGGCGTCGTTGTTGACCATGACGAGCCGGCTGTCCCAGTCGGCGTAATCCACGACCATCTTGAGGAATGTCGAGATCGGCCGCAGGCCCCCCGTCTTGCCCGGCCGGAAGGTTTTGGGGAAATCGTAGAACATATCATGCATGTTCATCAATAAATGGCCGCCGGTCACCTCGCGGATGCGCGGCCACTCGGTGTACCAGCCGTGGTCGGCATCCTGCGTGTAGCTGGCCTTGGGAAGGCGGAAGCGGGTCCACTTGCCGCCGTCGCGGACGCTCAGGAGGACCGACCGGGCATCCCACCCGATCGCCCAGATCGGCGCCGCATCGTCGGGCGAGCCGTACACGCCGCCGGGGCCGGTGATGTCGGTGTACTTGTTGCGGTCAACAATCGTCCAGGAGGCGAGTGAGCCGATGTCCTTCGAGCCGTCCCACTCGGCCAGAACGCCCCCGTCGCCGTTATTCGCGTAATAAAGGTGCCCCTGGCCCGTGTAACAGCCCTTGCCGTGGACGCCCGGGAGCATATTCTTGCCGCCGACGTTGCGGTCCTTGTGAAGCTCCTTCACGTCGAGGGTATTCACATCGACCTCGTAGAACCCTTGCTCCATCGTGGCGAAATAGACCTTGTGGGCGGGGTCCGCGAGGTGCCGCGCGACGGCCGTGAGGCGCCCCGGCATGACGGCCTGCGAAATGGCCCGCACCTTGCCGCCGACATCGATGAAGTACGGGCCGATGATCAGTTGATTCGACTCGCGGTGGATCATCCGGTCGGCGTGCGTGCCGCCGACGCTCTCGGGGCGGGCCACGAGGTTCAGGCGGGCATCGACCTCGTACAGCTTGTCGGGGCCGCCCTTGAACACGTGGGCAGGGTAGGTGAGATACCAGAGCTTGCCGGCCCAGGGCATGACGGCCCCGATGCCACTCTCGCTCGCGCCGCCGTTCGTGACGGCCAGGTGCGGGTACACGCCGCTGAAACACGGGTGGCTGTCCGCGGGCGGCGGCGCCTTTTCGGGCGGTTGGCCCTCGGCACCAAGGCACATTGCCGCGCATCCCAGGAGCCCCGCGGCCAGGGCCAGCGCCGTCTTCAGGAAGGATGCCCGCGCAATCTCGGTTGCCATGTCAGCCTCCATGCGCGACGGGGGTAGCCAAGGCGGCATCAGGGCGTAGATAAGGCGCCGCCCGGGTCACGCAATGACAGGACTTTAGCCGAGGATCACTTCTTGGGCAACCGTATAATCAGGGCGGTCCCTTCGCCGACACGGGACTTCAGGGCAATCGTCCCCCCGTGCTCCTCCACGATGTGTTTGGCCGCCGCCAGGCCCAGGCCGGTGCCCTTGTTGCCCTTGGTCGAGTAGAACGCCTGGAAGATCTTGGGTTGCTCCTCCGCCGGGATGCCGGGCCCGTTGTCGGCCACGGCGATGCAGACCTCGTCGCCGGCGGTCGAGAGGCGCGTGGAGATCTCGACCTTGCCCGAGACGGCGGCAACCGCCTCGATGGCGTTGTTGACGATGTTGAGGAGGGCGTGGTGGATGCCGTCGGGGTCCACGGTGATCTCGGGGAGTGTGGTGTCGAGCTTGGTCGTCAGCGCTACCTGTTTCTCGCGTGCCGGCGCCTGGGCCAGTTCCGCCACTTCGCGGACGATGGCGTTGATCGAGGACTGCGCGCGGGTCGGCGGCGCCTGCCGGCTGTAGGAGAGCATGTCAAGCACAAGGGTGTTGATGCGGTGGAGGTTGCGGCTGACGATCTCCCATCCTTTTTCCACCGATTCGGTCTGCTGGCGGGCCAGACCGGTTTCGACCGCGTGCGACCCGCCCTGGATGCCCTGGAGGATATTCTTGATGGCGTGCGACAGGCTGGCGATGGCCTGGCCGACGGCCGCCAGCCGCTCCTGCTGCACCTGGCTGGCCATCAGCCGCGCGTTCTCCACCGCCAGGCCGGTCTGGAGCCCGATCGCCGTCATCAGCTTCAGGTCTTCCTTCGAGAACTGGCCCTGGCTCAGGTGCGTATCGACGTGGATGATGCCGAGGATTTCATCGCGGGCCTTGATGGGCACCGCGATGGCACTGCGGATCCCGTAGTCCTGGACGCTCTCGCCCTCTTCGAACCGGCGGTCCTGCATGGCGTTGGTCGAGAGGACGCCCTCGCCGTGCTTCAGAAGGTAGTTGATGATCGTCTTCGAGACGGTGATGGGGGCGGCCTTCTCGCCGGCAGGCTCGGCCGAGGGCGCACCTTCCGGGGGCGGCGGGGCGCCCAGTTGGGTGTCGCCCGACGACTGCTCGCGGCGGATCTGCTCGAGGAGGTCTTCGCGATATCGGACGGCCTTGGGCACCATGGTGCCGGTCTTCTCATCCTTGAGGAGAATGAAGCCGCGGTCGGCATCCACGACGTCGAAGATCATGTCCATGATGCCGCGAAGGAGCCGGTCGGTGTCGTACCCTTGCGCCAGCATCTCGGCAATGCGGTACAAAGCCCGCAGGCCGACGATGCTGGTGCGCATCTCGGCCATGTCTTCACCGCCGGCAAACGTCAGGTGCGGGTCGCCATGCGCCGGGGCGGTCGTGATGATGGAGCTGTCGACGCGGCCCTCGGTGTCGACGCGGACGAGCGAGCCGGGCTCGTCCACCAGCGTTCCGGCGGCACGCCAGCCCATCGTCAGGATGGTGTTACCCACCCGGATCTGGTCGCCCGACTGGATCTCCGTCTCGGTAATGCGGACGCCGTTGACGAACGTTCCGTTCGCCGAACCATTGTCTTTGAGGAAGTACTTACCCTCATGGAGTTCCAGGCAGGTATGACGGCGGCTGATGCCGGGGTCGCGCAGGGGGACTTCGCAAGCCGGGTCGCGCCCGATATACAGCGTCTCCCCATCAATCTCAAAGGTCCGACCGTGATCGGGACCCTGGATAACCGTCAGCGTGGACATGAACTCTCCGCGGTCCAACCGGCGACTTGCACATGCACCCTGTCGGCCGAAGCCGCCGCCCTAGTATATACGTGCCGTCAAGCCCGTTAGTGGCGGAATTCCGGTTCCCCGCTTGAGATAACCCGGCCTGCGTTCTGTGGGTAAACCCTCAGGGAATAGGCGCCCCGATTACCTTATCGACGCGCCTATCCCCTGTCAAGCGAACCGTCACGGGTCTGTTGAATTGTTACGGGTCCTGGCCGGCGGCGCTCGTGCGGCCTTCCGAAAGGCCGTCGGCCAGGCCCTGGCCGAGGTTCAGGCTGGCCACGATGCCGGTAATGAAGCCGCCGACCCACTTGAGCGTCTCCATGTCGTGGTTGGTCAGAACGAGGGCCGTCACGGCCACAAGGCCGACGAGGCTGAGGATCATCTTCTTGCTCTTCAGGATCTCCGTCATAACGACTTCTCCTTTTCGTGTGTGGCGCGATCGTAGGGGTCGCGCGCGACTATCGTTCACAGGTTCCGTCCGGCGGCGTCCGACGAGGCCGCGGCCTCAGATCTGCTGCAGCACGCCGGCCACTTGTCGGGCCAGGTCCACGAGTTGCACGATCGTCTCGGGCAGGAGGCGCGCCTGGTCGAGTTGCTGCCGGAGTTGCGCCAGTTCCTCGGCGCTTATGGCCGGCTGAAGGTTGCCGAGTTCCGGCACCTCGGTGCTGACGCGGTCCAGGGGGTCGCTTGGCAGCGGTGCGGCCTGCGGTGCGGTGGCTTGGGCGGCGGTGGCCTGGGCCGTAACGCCCTGGGCCGCCTGCAAGAAGTCAATTGCTGCTTGCGTCAGGTTGGCTTGGGCTTCCGACATTGTTCTGGCTCCCTTCTGTTTCGTAGGTGGTGACGAGTTGCTTGGTTTCGATTTCCCGCACGAAGAGGCTCCGGAGGAGGGAGCCCAGGCGGCTGTAGTCTCCGATCAGGCCGAGCGTACTCTGCGCCAGGTCGATGGCTCGGCCGATAGCCACCTGCCGCTGGGCAAACTCGCTGTCCAGCCGCGCCAGGTTGGCGCGGAACTGGTCTTCCAGGGCGAGGCGCTTCTGCACCTTTTCGAGGGCGGCGACCACGGGAACGTGCCCCTCGGCATCGGCCGCCTGCGCGAGCGATGCCGCCAGGGCCGTGTCGAGCTCCTCGCGCTTGTCGACGGCCAATTGCACCTTGATCTTCTCGTGGTAAGCCGCCATTTCGTCGCGATACTGCACCATGGCCGCCAGTTGCAGTTGCTCGCTCCGCTCGAGGGCGGCGGGCGTCCCGCACCCGGCCACCGCAATAAGGGAGACCAGCAAGGCAACGGCCGCGTACAGCCCTACGGTGTGACGCATGAGGCATCTCCTTCCTTGGCTTGGGCGTGGGCCCGGGCCGGATCGGTCCGGCCGGAAACCAGCGCCGTCAGTTCGTGAATCTCCCGCCTGAGATCGCGCAGGTCCTCGCGCATTTCGGCGCGGACCGCCGCGACCATCTGGATCGTCGAGGGGTGCGGCTGGGCCGCGTGCTGCTGAAGCCAGTAGCCGAGGCCCGCCACGTTCAGGCCGCCTGTGAAGAGCTGTCCGCCGACCACAAGCATGATGAGCAGCCGCCGCAGCGTGCGGATCTCCTCCCAGGTGCGCGTGTGGGCTTCCCGCTGCTCGGCCTGGACGGCCTCGCACACGTCGCGCGTCACATACGGTTCGTCGCTCGGCTTCGCCTCAGCCTTCGTACTCATGGGGAACCTCCACGATGAGTCGAATGGGCCCAGTCACGGCCACGCCTTCCCGGTAGGTGCTCGTGTAGTCGGGGCCCTCGGGCTCCCAGGTCGAGCGGTCGTTTCTGGGGGAGTCCGTCGAGCGAATGAAGATGGTCGTATCGGCCTCGGTGTGAATAGAAGCGGGGGAGCACTCCACACGCATGAGCCCCGAGTCGCCCGTGCTGAACGATCCCAGCAGGTAATCATCCTCGGTCCGCACTTCGATACCGCCCGTGTCCGTGAAATCCGGGGAGCCGTCGGGCAGGGCCAGGGTGAACTCCAGCCATGCCGTTCGGACGCCTCGCCCTGTCAGCGCACTGGTGGGAAACACCGCGCGATACTGTCGCGCCTCAAGTACCCATTGCCAGGCGCTGCCGTCGTCGAATACCTCGCCGCCCATGCCGACGTCGAAGGCCAGGCCCACGGTCTGGCCATCGTCGTTACCGTCGAACTGCGTGAACGCACCGTAGCGGTTTGCTTCCCATGACGGTTGACGGTCTGTGACCGCGTAAACGCTGTCTGTCCGCCCGGTACCGGAATACGCCGGCAGCATGCGTACGGTGGTCAGGCCGTTGATCGCGTGGTAGAGTTCCTCGAACAGCCCGGCGCGGGGCGGCGCCCAACGGTTCAACGTGCGTCCCTCTTCGTCCGTCGCCGTGAGATCGCACGTCCACGTGTCCCGGCCGAATGCATCCTGGCACTGGGTGGCGAGGTTGCAGAGGTCCCACCGGTTGCGGTCCCACCAACGCAGCGGCCACTCGGCCTCGAGCATCTTCTGGATCTCGTACTGAAAGTTCGCCACGGTCTGAAGCGGAGGCGATCCGCCCGCGGGCACGCCGCGCAACGGATCGTAGCGGTGGAACTCCGACGGCACGAACCCGGCCGGTACAAGGGCGTTGCGCTCGGCCAGGGCAGCGCGGACCTCGTTCATGATGAGATCGGCGTCCACCGAATCGCCACGCTGTGGCGGCCAGCGATCTTGAGTCCAAGGCATCGGCAAGGCTCCTTCCGGCGTCGGCCGGAATTCCTAGCAACGCGATCACCGTCTGACGAATCACCGCCTGACGTGCGTCACAGCATGCGCGGCGGGTGCAAGACGATCGTCCACCCGGCCGGCGTCTGGAAGATCCGGACGTACCGGTCAAACTGTTCCGGACCGGCCAGGTATCCCGCCTCGTCATCCCAGAGTTCGCCGAGGTTCGGCACTCCCTCCAGCTCGGGCCCATCGTCCTCGAAACCCGTGGAGGTTCGCTGCACCGGCTGCACGGTGTAGGCGCCCTGGCCGTACGAAACGATGCGCGCCAGCCGTTCGGTCTGCTCCTGCTCCGGCGCCACCGGCACTTCCGCCAGGTACGCCATGGCGGGCGGCGTACCGCGGTCCAGCCGCTCCTCGACGCGTATGATTGTCTCGGCGGGCACCCGGTGTGAGTGCTGGCCCGCCTCCGCCACATTGTGCACAACGACCTGCGTGAGGCCGCCGGGCACCAGCTCCCATTGCAGACGGCCCTGTTCGTCCGCTGCGGTGGGTCGGACTTCGTCGGCGTAATATCGTTCGTCGGGCAGGTCGGCGGGGGCGTCACTTTGAACGCGGCACCACAGAAGCCGCTCGGGCGGGCCGCCGGGGCCGAGGTCGGTTCCCGGCTCGGCCGACCGCGCCAGGTCCACTTGCCGCTCGTCGCCGCGGTCCAGCGCGGCGTCGGTGCCGTACATTTTCAGTCGTTCCGCGCGCATCGGCTCATTCCAGTTCGAGTTCGGTCCGAGGTTCCGGGGCAAACGTCCAGCGCACGCGGCGCACCCGCGGCGCCGCCTCGTACCCGGTGTACTGCCGTACGAAGTCCAGCTCGCGCCCGCGAAGGCCGAGGATACGCTGACCGAGCCGGTACCCCATGGCCAGGCAGGGGAGGTCGATCCGCGACGGCGCCGGGCTGAAGCGGTCGGCGGCATGCGCGGCGTCGAGGAGTTCCTGCAGACGTTGCGTGTCGTCCGCCTCATCGGCGGCGCCCCCATGGAAGCGGCTCGACGGCGCCACGCGCCGGAAGCGGTAGCCGGCCGGCGCATTGATGTGACGTGTCAGCCCGGGCAGGTCTTCGGCGCCCGCTGTGGTGCGCTCGACCACCAAGCACGCGTCGCTCTCGATGGCGGCCGTAACGCGTACCCGCACCTGCCCGCTCATGGCCGCCAGAAGGTAGCGCGACGGCAGCGGATCGTCGCGGAAGTAAACGCCGCACTCGTTCGGCAGGACCCGGACCGACACGCCCGGCCGCTCCCAACTCGCGCCGCCGTCCTGCGAGACCTCGACGTGCACGCCGTAGCTGCGCCCGGCGCCGTCGCGCGAAAGGCATTCCATCAGCCTCCGGTGCCGCCGCACGTAGGATTCGCCCTGGAACACGCCCGAGAGGTCCGGCGCCTGGCCGCGGTTGTAGGGCGCCGCGCTGAACTCGCCGGCCTCGTTCAGGACCCACTTGCGAAAGACGTCGCGCACGGCGTCGAACCCCGGGTTGTGGCTGGGGCTGAACAGGTCCGGATCGTATGACGCCAGCGCGTCATTCCACCCCGGAACAAGGTCGAACGTACTCTCGTAGATCTTGCGGTCTCCGCGGGCCACGTACCGCCGCGGCGCCGACTCGAAGTGCATCTCGACCGCCAGCCCCGCCAGGGACGTGGCCGCCGGATCGAACCGGCTGCCGACGGGCTGGTACGCCAGCCACGCCGTGGGCGCACGGTCGGGCAGAAGCAGTTCCAGCCGCCGACTGACGCCCGCCGGCCCGGGCTCGATGAGGACGGCAACGCGGCCGCCCACGAGTTCCAGCAGGGCGTCGAGCGCCGCGCCGAGCGTCCGGCCCTCGAGGCTCACGTCGCGGATGATGATCGCCGGCAGGCAGGCCGCAATCTCACTGGGCGTTGGCACCGCGACTTCGGTCGACCGGCCATGCTCGGCCACAAGGTAGGCCACCGCCGCGTCAAGCGTCCACGCCGAGGCGTCCGGCACCGCCGGTGCAAAGACGGTGTACGGTTCGCCGGAGCCCGGATCGTAAAGATCGCCCGAGGCATTCGCGACACCCTCGGGGTTGAAGACCAGCGCGAGGCCGTCCACGTGTTCGACCGTTCCGCCCGCGGTCCGGACACGGCGGCCGCCCACCCGCCTCCGCAGGATCTCCCCGGCCGTGTCCTCGGCCTCGAAGCCCAGGCGTTCGCCGTCGCTCTCCAGGCCCATCGTCAGGCGTGTGATGCAGCCGTCGAAGAGCACCAGGTCGCCCGAGTCGCCGCCCCTGAGAAGCCGGGCCAGCACGCGTGCGCCGGGCCTGAGACGCGGCACCATCTGCTCGAGCCGCAGGTCCTCGCCCGTAAGCGGGTCAAGGCCAAACCCCACTGAGAATCGGGCTCGCGGCGGCTGGCCGAACTCCATCTCGACGCCGTCGAGGCAGATGCGCGGTTCCACGCGGCCGTCCACGCGGACCTCCGTCTGCGGCGGCTCGACCAGTGTCACTTCGTCGCCCGCTGCGAACCATGCGGCGGTATTTGCCGAGACTGTCACAGGAGGGCCTCCGCTCCAAGGGCGTTGACCGACGCCGGTGCCGCTGCATCGGGCAAGACGCTCACGACAGCGGGCTGGTCGTCCCAGATGTCGCCGACCGCAATGGCACGGACGGCCAATTGCTGCGCGACCCCGCCCGCGAGCAACCCGCTCGTCCACGCGTAGGCCGAGAGGTCGTTGCGGTAGGGCACCTCGCCCAGGGGCGTCCCGTAGTTCACGAGGCCGCCACCGCCGTCGCTGAAGATCCGGAAGACCCGCGGCACAACGCCCGTGAGTCCGACGCGGTAGCGCCACGCGAGCCGCACGGCGCCGTGCGGAAGGGGACGGGCACTCGGCGCGAGAACTCCGCCGGGCCGGTCGGAAACGCGCCGGCTCTGGTCGTCCAGCTCGAGGCGGATTTCGTCCTGCGCGGTTGGCATCTCGCGGCCCTGCGCATCCACCGACCGAATCGCGAACCAGTGGACCGTTGCGGCATCGAGCGCACCGGTTTCCACCTGTGTAGCGCCCGGCCCGACGTGAGCCCACGGCTGCGCATAGTCCAGCGCATCGGGGCTCGGGCCCGTGGCGTGATAGAGGTTGTATCCGTGCTCGCTCATGGGTCCACCCGATCCGTTACACCGCCACCAGGCCGACTTTGAAGGTCGCGCTGCCCACGCGGACGCGCAGCTCCCCAAGGTCCGACCGCACCCACTGCTCGCCCTCGGCGGGCGTTGCAGGGTCGTCGGTGCGTACGGGCACGCGCCAGAGGGCCGCGTCAATGGCGTCGAAGTTGGCGTTGACCACGGCGTCCCAGTCGTTGACGCGCTCGCCGTGCGCGGGTTTCTCAAGGTTCAGATTCGGCGTGAAAGTCGAAGCCATCGAAGATCCTCCTCAGTTGCCCGGCGGCGCTGCGGTCATTCCCGCCGCCATGCCGGCGCCCGTCTCACACATCCGGACTCGGTTGCCAGGCCAGGGTTGCCACCCGCGTGACCGGGTCGTACGCCTTCAGGCGGAACTCGTGCGGCGGACGCGGAAGGGGGCTTACGGTCACCGCAATCTCGGCCGCCGTCGCCAGGCGATTGCCCGCCGCGTCGCAGGCCACGACGGCGAATCGCCACGCGCCCGGTTCCAGAACGTCGCTCGTCCACTGATACCGCGCCGCGGACCGGCCGTACCCGCCCGTGCCGTATCCGCCGCACCCGTAGCCCCAGGGCAACATGCCGCCGGGGGCTGCGGGGATCGGCGTTTCGTTGAGCGGCGAGGTGTAATCCACCGTGCCGGTGCGGCCATCGGCAAAGACGTCGAAGGACTCGAGGGCGTCGTCGAGATACGGACCAGCCTGCCAGGAGAGTTGCACCCGCGTGGCGATGCCTGAACCGAAGCCGCTGAGTTCGCCGCCGAAATCGGTCCGGCGATCGGCCGCATCAACCGCGACGACCTCAACGAGCAGCGATTTCGGAGTCCCGCTTTGCCCGACCGGCACCGAAACGATCAGCCGCCGATCCTCGGGCTTCAGCGTCACGCCCGCCCGTTGCCCGTTGACGTAGACCTGGTGGCAGCGGCCGCTCTGCGTCGATTGCCAGGTGACCTCGACGGCCCCGGCCGACGTCGCCGGCCGGCCGCCGACCACGTCGAGCGCCAGCGGACGCAAGCGGACGCGCGTGATTCCCTCGGTCGTGTACGCCACGGTTCACCTCAAGAGTTGACGATACGTGATGCGATACGGCTGGTGCCACGCGGTGCCCACCTGCGGCGGCCCGAGCCGCTCGAACCGCTCCATCCGGCAGTGCGGGTAATCGTTCCCGTCCGGGGCCGTCAGCGTGTAGGCGCGGCCGTCGATGAAGATTTCGAGGGCGGCCTCGGCGGTCGCCAGCGCCTCGGCCGAAGCCGCCGAGAGAACCCCGGTCTGCACGATCTCGCGCGGCCCCTCGCCCAGGTCGAGCGCCAGGCCGCCGGCCAGGCCGATGAACGGCTGATCCTTGACGCGGCGAACCGGGCTGCCCACGGCCACCACGTGCGGACCGGACCCGAAGAGCGCCTCATCGTCGAGCGCCGCGTCGCCGGCCTGCGTCTCGACCCAGTATCCGGAGGCGCCGGCAAGGACCAACGCCGTCGGCCGCCCGGCGCTCAACTCGCCCAGCCGCAGCGCGGCTATACGGGTGGCGCCGACGGCCGGCAGAAGGTCGCCATCTCCCGGAACCGGAGGACCGTCCGCGGCCAGGCTGCCGAGCGTCGGCTCCGCGGCAATCGCGTCGCGGCACGCCTCGGCCACGCCGACCAGCGCCTCGAACGCCCGCGTCCCAGGCATCGCGCGGTCCATGATGCGCACACGCCACCGCAGGAGGTGGTACCGGCCGACGGAAACGTCGGGCCACGTGAGCGTTTCGACGCCGGCCGGCTCAACGACGGCCGCCACGAGACGGCTCAGCGGCACCTCGACAGGTTCGTTCGTCCACGCCAGTCGGGCCATCCGCACGCCCGGCACGGACTCGAGCCGCTTGCGGATCGCTTCCAGGATTTTCAGGTCGGCCAGGTTCATTGCAGGTTCCTCGGCGTTTCGGAAAACCAGTTCGGTCGCGAATGGCCCGCCGCGGCGGGCGCGGAACAACGGGCTCGGGGCGCCGACAGCGGGCTGGCGAGCGAGCTCAGTCGCGGCGGAGGCGGTGGCTCGACAGGTGGCGTACGTCGTCGGGCCGGCCGTCGCCGTCGCGGTCGAGGACCAGGCGGGCCTTGGCCACTTCGTCCTCGTACAGCCCCGCGTAGTGATCCGCCTTGCGCGCCAGGCCGCTCGCCTCCGGCCCATCGGTCGCCTGCCCGCGGTAGAGCGTCGCCAGCACCAGGGCAACGCTGGCGCGGCGGAGGGTCCGACGGTGGAAGATCCACCGCTCGAGGTCGGCGGCCGGGTCGGCGGCATCGACCGCCAGGCCGAACCGCGCCAGGAGCGCCTCGCGCGCCTCCTCGTGCTGCGGGTCGAAGGTGTGGATGTCGAACGCCAGGTCGGTCGCCGCCGGCAGCGGCACCCACTCGTCGCCGTGGCCGCCGACGAGCCCGGCCATCAGCTCCGTCTCGCTTTCGACGCTCAGGACCTCGTAGTAGCCGTCGACGCCCTGCGCCTCGTTGGCCAGGTGGACGACGTGCCCGGGCCGGACCTTGGCGGTCACGAAACAGCCGGCGGCAGCGACCACCGAGAACGTCTGGCTCGTCGCGTCCGCGCCCCGCGTGAGGCATTGGTGGTCCAGCACGATCTCGCGGGCGAGGGCGGGTTCCCACTTCAGCAGATCGGCGTCGGTCGAAAAGTTGGGCATGTGCGGTTCCTTGCGTTCGCGGATACCCGCGAGCTTACGCTCGC
>PMZT01000250.1 GCA_003170085.1 Planctomycetia bacterium
CATGCCACCCGGCCATAAAACATTGGCACACCCGGTAATACAACCGCGTTTATTTTCCGCTGGACGCCGCCGCCGGGGCAGGGCATAGTAACCGCTCCTTGCCGGCGCATGGGAGGCAAGCGGGAGGGGACCTTATGAAGTGGCAGATGCTCGGATGCCTGGTCATTCTGGGAATGGCGGCCGCGACAGCCGTGGCGGAAACGCCCGCGCCCGAGGCTCGCGCGACAGCCGCGGCGGAAACGCCCGCGCCTGCGGCTCGCGCGACAGCCGAGCCCACGCACATCACGGTCGTGCAGGCGGCGATCCTTGGGGCCATCCAGGGCCTGACGGAGTACCTGCCCGTTTCGTCCACGGGGCACCTGATCCTGGCGAACTACGCGATGGGCCTCAGCGCGTTCAGCGACCGTATCGGGCCGCTCGGCCGCGTCATCGAAGAAAACGAGGCCGTCGATGCGTTCGACATCATCCTGCACCTCGGCACGTTCCTGGCGGTCCTGGGCCTCTACCGCGGTCGCGTCTTGCAGATGCTGCGCGGGCTGGCCGGCCGCGACCCGGCGGGCCTGCGGCTGCTCATCGCGCTGGCCATCGCCTTCGTGCCGGCGGCGATCTTCGGCTTCCTCGGCCACCACTGGATCACCGAGAACCTGTACAACCCGCTGACGGTGGCGATGGCGCTGGCGGTCGGCGGCGCGGCGATGATCGTGATCGAGCACTACTTCGGCCGCAGCCGCAACCTGGCGGGGCGGGTGACGCAGGTGGACGCGACGCTCTGGCGGCAGGCGCTCGTGATCGGCCTGGCGCAGTGCCTGGCGCTCTGGCCGGGCACGTCGCGCAGCATGGTGACGATCCTGGCGGGCCTCGTGGTGGGGCTTGACCTCTTGGCGGCGGCGGAGTTCAGCTTCCTTCTGGCGCTGCCGACGATCGGCGCCGCGACCGCGATGACGGCCCTCAAACATGGCCATAGCATCGTGCAGGCGGCCGGCGTCGACGGCATGCTCGTGGGCCTGGTGGTGACGACCGTCGTGGCGGCGGTGGTGATCAAGGCGTTCCTCAAGTGGCTCTCGGGGCACGGCCTGACGCCGTTCGGCATCTACCGCATTGCGCTGGCCGGGGCGGTGCTGATGTACTTCGCGTGGTGCGGGCAGAAGATGTGGTGAGGTGTTGAAGACTAGACAGGCAGGACGCCGTCGAGGACGGCGACCGATGCGAGCGTGAGCACCAGCGACAGCAGGCCCGCCGCCACGTCGTCGGCCATGATTCCCCACGAGCCGGGCAACCCCTCGAGTTGCCGCACGGGCGGCGGCTTGAGGATGTCGGTCACGCGGAACCAGAGGAACGCCGCCGGCAGCGTCAGCCACACGCGCGAACTCCAGGGCGTCCATGCCGCCAGGCCGGCGATGAGCATGCCCGCGACCTCGTCCATGACGAACGCCCGCGGGTCCTTCGAACCGAAATGCCTCTCGGAATCGCGGCCGGCGAGGAGGCCCACGACCGTGGCCACGGCCGCCGCCGCCGCAATGCCCCACCACGGGCAGTCGAGCCGCCAGGCCGCGAACATGATCGCGACCGTCACGGCCGACGCCCACGTGCCCGAGGGGCCGGGCAGGAAGCCGATGCCGAAGAAGGAGCCGAGGAGTCGATTCATAATGTAATCTCAACTCTCAAATGGCAAATCTCAGATCTCAAATCTCAAATTCCCAATCTCAAATCTCAAATTCCAAATCTCAGATCTCAAATCTCAATCGCAGATTTCAAATCTCAAATCTCACATTCAACTTTGGACTTTGGACTTTTGACTTTGGACCGCCTTAATCCGGCGGCATCCTCAGCAACTGGTACGCCCGCTTGATGTACGCCAGGCCGGTGAAGACCGTGAACAGGGCCGTCCCCCATGCCAGCACGTCGCGGACGACGCGGGTCCACGCGGGGCCGTCGGTCCAGTGGCCAACATATACAATCGTCCAGATGATCGCGAAGCACTGGAGGAACATCTTCACCTTGCCGCTCATCGTTGCGGCGAACGAGATGCCGTGCGACTCGCTGAAGCTCCGCATGCCCGTGACGAGCAGTTCGCGGGCCACGATGGCCACCACCATCCACGGTTGCCAGCCGGTGAGGTTCTCGACGCTGCCGTCGGGCTGCATGACCACGAACTGCTGGCCGATGAGATAGGCCAGGGTTCCGCAGACGACGATCTTGTCGACGAACGGGTCGGCGATGCGGCCGAACGTGGTGACATGCCCGAGCGCCCGTGCCAGGTATCCGTCCACGGCATCGGTCAGGGCCGCGATGAGGAACAGGGCCATGGCGATGTCGAGGAGCGGCCACGCCTCGGGGTCCCTGGGCGGGCCGTCATAGGCGCCCAGGACCGCGAACAGGACGAGCGCCAGCACGAAGCGCCCGGCGGTGAGCAGGTTCGGAATGTGCCGAGTCATACAGTTAATCCAATTACTTCAATCCAAGTTCCGGCCCGCCGGGTTCGCCGTTGCAAGAAGATCGTACCCTGCGGTGCCTGTGATGCACACTTCCACCATGCGGCCGGCGTCGGCGGCGCCCTCGGGCAATAGCACCACGCTGTCCACTTCGGGCGCCTGCCCCGCGTGGCGGGCCACCAGGCGCCCCGCGCCATCGGGGCCGTCGACGAGCACGGTCAGCCGCCGGCCGATCTGCCCGCGCGCCGTAGCGAAGGCCAGCGCCTCGGCCGCCTGCATCAGGCGGTCCCACCGGCCGCGGGCCGCGTCCGTCGGAACCTGGCCCGGCAGGCCGGCGGCGCGTGTCCCCGGCTCAGGACTGTACACGAATACGCCCACGTGGTCAAAGCGAACTTTCCGAACAAACGCGAGAAGCTCGTCGAACTGGCCGTCGGTCTCGCCCGGGTACCCCACGATAAAGCTCGTGCGGAGGGCGATGCCCGGCACCGCGTTTCGCAGCCGCGCGATGAGGTCCTCGATCCTCGCGCGGCTCACCCGCCGGCCCATGCTCTCGAGGATCGGGTCCGCGATGTGCTGCAGCGGAAGGTCCACATAGGGCACCAGCGGCAGGCCGCGCGCCAGTTCCGCGAGGACCTCGTCGCTGAACGACGCCGGGTGCGTGTACATGAGTCGAAGCCACGGAACCCGCACGCGCCGGCGAAGCTCGGCCAGCAGGGCGTGCAACGAATCGACGCGCGGGCCGGGTCGCGCAGCCGCGGGCGACTTCTCGAAATCCCGCCCGTACGCCGTCGTGTCTTGTCCGATGAGGATGAGTTCCTTGGCACCGTCGGCGGCAAGCTCGGCGGCCTCCGCCAGGAGTTGCTCCGGCGGCTTCGAGCGCAGCGGCCCGCGAATCTCCGGAATGGCGCAATAGGAGCACCGGTTGTCGCAGCCCTCGCTGATCCTGAGGTACGCGTAATGGCGCGGCGTCAGGCGAAGGCGTTCGCGATCGTCCGGCGGGGCAGCAGCGGGCATCGGTTTCACGCGGATAACGGGCGCCGCGGCCGGCGGGCGGTCATGCTTCTTCCGAGCGGGCCGGCGGAGCAGCGCGCAGCAGACCTCGGCCAGCGCCTCGCGCTCCGAGATGCCCACGATGGCGTCGATGCCGGGGTGCCGCTCAAGGATCGTGCGGCCGTAGCGCTGGGCCATGCATCCCGCGACGACGATCCGCCCCAGGCGCCCCTCGCGTTTCAGGGTCTCGAGCGCATCGATGTGCTGGTCGCTCTCGGCCCGCGCCAGGTCGATGAACGCGCAGGTGTTGACGACGGCCACGTCGGCCCCGTCGGGATCGGTCGTTATGGCGAAGCCGCCGAGCGCGAGGCCCGCGAGCATCCGCTCCGAGTCCACGAGGTTCTTGGGGCAGCCGAGCGAGACGAGGCCAATCTTCATAGGCTCAAGGCTAACGGCTCAGGGCTCAAGTCAAAGCGGCTCAAGGCTCAGGGCTCAAGGCTCAAGACTCACGCACGAACTCATGGCACCACAACCGCACCTGTTCACCCCGTTGAAACTTCGCGACGTCGAGTTCCGAAACCGCGTGTTCGTCTCGCCGATGTGTCAGTACTCGAGCGAGAACGGGTTTCCGAACGACTGGCACCTGGTGCACCTCGGCAGCCGCGCCGTGGGCGGCGC
>PMZT01000009.1 GCA_003170085.1 Planctomycetia bacterium
CGTCCGGGTGAAGGCCGTCAACTACGACAATGGCGGCGAAGGCATCGCCTTCCATTGCGCGCGCCCCGCCCCGGCGCCGGCCGCGTACCGGGCCGACGACATCGGCTGCGTAACATGCGGCGACGCGGGCGGCGGCTTCGCGCTGGCCGGCCTGCGCGCCGACGAGTGGACGCGCTACTCCGTCGACGCGGGCAATGGCGGCTATTTCGACGTCACGGCGCGGGTTTCCGGCGACGGCCGTTTCCATCTGGTCGTGGATGGCCAGACAATTGCGAACTTCAACGCGACCGCCGGCCCGGCCGGCTGGCACGACGTCAAGGTACCCAACGTGTACCTGAACCCCGGCGAAAGCGGCCTGGTGCTCTATGTCGAGCACACAGGTTTCGCGTTGAATTACCTCGATTTCCAGCCGGCGGCTATTGCTCCGCGGGCTTACGACGCAGCGCTGGCCCGCCACACCGGCACCGCGGAACTCCGCCACCTCGGCGGCGGCTTTGGCGGCCACGGCACGCTCATCAGCCTGGGGCGNNGGGCAGGCCCGTCGCCCTGTCGTGGGCGCTGGACGCGGCTCCGGCCCAGGATATCAGCCTCCCGGCGACCAGCGGCGACGCCTGGCAGGCCTTCGATGTGCCCGTCACGCTGCCCCCCGGCGCCCACCGGCTCGTGCTCAACGGCCGGGAGGAAGGCTGGGACTCCATCCAACTCGACCACCTTGAAGTCGTGCCCCGCTAGGGCGTGTCTTCAAACCGCNNGCGAAGCAGGAAGGATCCAGTAAGACTCCGCGGGGAGCCTCACCAATGTTCTGCTGGATTCTTCACTTGTATGTTTGCCTTGTATGTTTGCCTACGTGACATCGGACAGGGCTAAGACCGCCGCAGGCGGCTTCCGAGAATGGGCCTTCTGGCTCGTCGCAGGAAGCCGTCTGCGGCGAGATTGCAGCCCTCGACCATCGGGTCTTGGCTGCACCCACCAGGACGTCGCCGGGGCCGGCCGCCTCGGCGGCGACAGAACCGGCAGGCCGGATTCTTCACTGAGGCTCGACCTCGCAACGGAGCGCTGGGCTCCGGTTCTGTCCCTGGTCAAACTCGAACCGCTGACTGAGCCCTGAGCTCGCATNNGTCCAAGGACCGGCTCGATTACACCCTCGACGGGGTCACGGCCGCGTCGGTGCCCAACACGGCCGCCGGTCATGCCCGGCTGGTCAAACAACTGCGCCGCGTGCCCGCCGCCCGCGTCGTCTGCGAGGCTAGCGGCGGTTACGAGCGGGAGGTCGTGGCGCACCTGCTCACTGCCGGGATCGAAGTGTGCGTCGTGCAACCGAGCCGGGTGCGCGCCTTTGCCCATGCCGAAGGCCTCCTGGCCAAGACCGACCGCATCGACGCGTGCCTGCTGCGCCGCTACGGAGAGAAAATGCAGCCCCGGCTGGCCGTGCCCACGACCCCGGCCGCCGCGGTCCTGCGGGAGCTGCTCGAGCATCGCCGGCAACTGAGTGACTACTTGGTGGCCACCGGTAACCGGCTCGGCCTGGCCGGAGCGACGTTGCGCCCGCGGCTGGAGCGCCAGCAGGCGTTCCTGCGGGAGGAACTGGCTGCGGTCGACCGCCTGATCGAGCAGCACATCGACGGGGACGACGATCGGCGGGGCAAAGCCGCCCGCCGGCGCCAACTCCAGGGCGTCGGACCGGTGCTCGCGGCCACCCTGCTGGCCTACGTCCCGGAACTCGGCCAGCTCGCCGCGGCGCAGCTGGCCGCCTTGATCGGCGTCGCGCCCTTCGCCCGCGACAGCGGCCAGACCAGCCGCCAACGCCAGGGGCGGGGGGGCCGCCGCACCGTGCGCAATGTCCGGTACCTGGCCGCGGTCTCCGCCAGCCGTTGCCACGCGGTGCTGGCCGCTTTTTACGCCCGGCGGCGGGCCGCCGGCAAACCAGCCACGGTGTGCTTGGTCGCCGTTATGCGTAAGATGCTCGGCGTCCTGAATCGATTGGTGGCCGATCCTCACTTTATCCTTGTGCGCTGACACCGCTGCTTCGTTCAGAATGACAATCTGCTTCTGGAGACACGCCCGTGTCGCGCCCCGGGCCGGCCGCGGCGCCGACCGCGCGCCCACAAAAAAAAGGCCGGCAGCGGATGCCGGCCTTCGAAAGGGGAGAGGGATGCTTCAGTTCTTTCCGGTCTTCTTCGCCGCCTTGCTTTCGAAGAATTCGCGCAGGACCTCCATCCGCTTGCGCAGGCGCTCTTCCTGATCGATCTCCTCGACCGTGCGCTGGGCTTCATTGCGGGCCATGAGCTTGCGGATCTTCTGGAGGGCCAGGTTCTGGAGCTGGCGCACCCGCTCGCGGGTTACCTTGAACCTTTTGCCGACCTCCTCGAGGGTCAGCTCGTCGTGGCCGTCGAGTCCGAAGCGCATGCGCAAGATGTCGGCTTCGCGGCCATCGAGTGAATTGATCATGTGGTTGAGGTCGGACTTGAAATGGCGCTCCCGGAGGTTTTCGAAGGGGCTGATGGCGTTTTCGTCGCGCACAATCTCGCCGAAGGTGGCGGAATCGCCCTCCTCGCCGATGGGCGCGTCGAGCGAGGTCGGGCGGACGCTGACGGACTTGAGGTGCGCCACCTTGTGGACGGGGATGTTGAGCTCCATCGCCACCTCCTCGTCGGCTGGCTCGCGCCCGAGCTCATCGGCGAGCTGCAGGGTGGCCCGGCGCATCTTGGAGATCTTGTCCACGAGGTGGACGGGCAGACGGATGGTCTTCGACTGGTTGGCCAGCGCGCGCTTGATGGATTGCCGGATCCACCAGGCGGCATAGGTGCTGAGCTTTCCGCCCTTGCGCGGATCGAAACGCACGACGGCCTTGAT
>PMZT01000305.1 GCA_003170085.1 Planctomycetia bacterium
GTCTCCAGCCGCGCCAGCTCCCGCCGCACCGGCCCCAGCCGCCCCCGTGGTTCCCCCGGCGCCCGAGGCGTCTACGACGCCTGCGGCGCCAGGCAAGGCGCCGGCCGTCCTGAACTCTCTGCCCGACACCGAGGGCGTCCTCGGCGGCAAGGTCGCCTTCGCCAAGGAAGCTTTCCCTATCCTGGCCGATCACCGAGAAGAGGATGTGCAGCACATGATCCGCCAGAGCGTGCCCCGGGTGTGCCCCGGGTGCCATGGCAACGGCTCGGTGAGCAAGAAGGAATCGATTCAGCCGAGCAGCACGCAAGCCCCGATCGTCAAGCAGTGGGACGAGCCTTGCCCCGAGTGCGGCGGCTTCAAGAACATCGTTACCATCGGTTTTGCCAAGCAGTTGACGGTCCTCGTCGACATGCTTTCGCACATGAAGCGCGGCGAAAAGTTCGCCGATATTCGGACGGCGGCTGAAGAGCGCCTCAAACTCGCGTTTGAAAAACGCGACAAGACCTGGCAGGCCCAGAAGTGCCAGCCGATCCGCGGCATGGTCGAGGAGCGGTACAGGGACATCTACTACGGAGGCTGGCTCACCCGGACGGTGGTCGGCATTACGGGTCTGCAACTGGTGCCTGCCGACACGAAGCACTACAAGGTCGATATACCCGATGCCGTCACAAAGCTCTGGAATGAGGCCAAGCTCAAGCCCGCCGCGGGCCAGGCGGTCCTGACCCTCGGCACGACCTCGGAGCGGGTCGAGGTCGGCGGTTGGGTGTGGATGAAGATGCAGACCGACGGCGGGTCTGCGGCGATCATCCTTTGCGGCACGCCCAGTTCCAACACCGTGCCGCAGGGGCATATCGTGCTGGGGGGCCTCCTCGTCGGCAAGTGGACGCCAGGGACCACTGCAACCGCCTCGGCGATGCCCGCGCCCGCCGCGATGCCGCGGATCGTCGTGCTGATGGCGCCCGCGACCGACTCGCCGGGGGCGCTCTTTGGGAAGGTCCCGCCGGCCACCGGCTCGACATCGCCCGAGCCGCCGAGCGCTCCGCCGCCCGCGTCTCCGCTGCGCCCACCCCGTCCGCCCGCAACTCCGCCGGCCCAGCCGCCGGTTGCGGGGCCATCGCTTCCGGTCATCCTGGCAGTGGCTGCGGTGGCGGGAAATTAGTACTTCTTAGGTATTTGCGCGGCGGGTCTCCGCACCCGCCGCGCAAATCTCAGTCTGGCAGCACGATACTGACCCCGCCACTACGGCTCCGCACGCGGCGATATACCCAGCGATTCCAGCTCGCGGGCGATATCCGTCGGCCCCGCGACGCAGCGGGCGATCATGCCGAGCGACTCCGCGGCTGCGACGTTCTCCGCCACATCGTCAAAATACACGATCCGTCCGGGCGCGAGGCCCAGGTAGTCGAGCACGATCTGGTAACACGCCGCCTCGGGCTTGCGGCAACCCATCTGCCAAGACTGGAAGACCCGCTCGAAGTGCCGCAGCGTTGCCGCACACGTCTGCTGCCACACCTGGGCATGGCCCCAATTCGTGTTTGTGAGGGCCACAAGGCGTAGCCGCGGCGCCAGGTCCGCCAGCAGCGCGTCGACGCCCGGCATCGGCAGGCCCAGCAGGGTGTTCCACCCGCGGTCGAACGCCTCCGCCGTCATCGCGCAGCCGAGCCGCCGGCACGTGTCGCGCTGGAACGCCTCGGGCGTGATCTCGCCGCGCTCGTAGCGGTGGTAGAGCGAGAGGTCGGCCAGGCGCCGCCGGACCTCCTCAGGCGTAAGGCCCGTTTCGGCGGCCCAGGCCGCGATCGTCCGCCCCACGGCTATGTCCATCAGCACGCCGCCGAGGTCGAAAATGGCAGCCGCCGGTTGCTCGGGCTGATTCAAGGCAAGAATCCCCACGCACCGTTTCGAGGCCGCCTACTTGCCTTCGATGATCTTCCGTCGATACGCCTCCACCTCCATGCCGCGCACGTGGGCCACGCCGGCGTCGTCCAGCGGCTGAGGTTTGCCCGCGATAATGGCCGCCATCTGCGTCTTGGCGGTGTCCTCGATGATCATCATCTTCGAGAACGCCTGCCGCCAGCTCGTCCCCCACGTGACCACGCCGTGGTTGCGCAGGGCCACGGCGTTGTTGCCCGCCCGCACGCCTTCCTCCACCCGCAGGGCCAGCTCGGTGCTCGAGGGCTTGACGAACGGCAGGTAATAGACGAGGTCAACGTACGCCACGAAGTCGGGCGTCCACGGCAGGATCTCCATGCCGCCGGAGATCAGCCCCGTGGTGATGGGCGGATGCGCGTGGCAAACGTAGTTCGCGTTCGGCCGCGCCTGCAGAATCTTCTGGTGCATCTCCCATTCCGACGTCGGCCGCGGGCCGGAAAGGTGCTTGCCCGTTTCCATGTCCACCACCGACCACTCATTGTCGGCGATCCGGTCCACGTCGTAGCCGCTGGGCGAACAGACCATGCGGCCACCGTCGCGGCCGCTGATATTCCCGCCCGGACCGGCCACCAGGCCCCGGTCGACCATGATCTTGCCCATCGCCTCCAGCTCTTCGATTACAGACATCGCGTGCCTCATTTCTAAAGGGTGCCCCGGCCCGCTGCCGCCGGCCGCTCTTGAAACCGTTTGCCCCTGCCGCCGCCCTGCCGCCGCATCATTCAGGGCCGCCATCGATTCAGGGGCGCCATTGTGACGAATCCGCCGCAAAGTTCAAGTCACATTGCCCGCCCGCCCGCCGCCCGATCGCCGTAGTAGCTCCTTTGACTTTGGACGTTGGACTATCTGTTCTGGACTTTGGGCTTTGGACTCTTCTTTTCGTCCCTTCGTGCCGCCGTCTTTTTTCTCAAATTCTCAGATTTTTTCGTTTTCCCCCGCAAAATATTTTTTGGAATCCCGAAAAACGCCCGTGCCAATCG
>PMZT01000107.1 GCA_003170085.1 Planctomycetia bacterium
GCCACGTGCGGAACCGGGCCGCCGGGCTGAACGTGCCCGACATCTCCTCGCCGGCGTAGCGCGAGACCAGGGGCGACTCGAAACGTTCGTAGGCGCTCGACTCTTGGCTCATCGTGGGCTCTCCGTAGACTGCCTGGTACGACAGCGCTGCTTTCAAGGTCTTGCGCGGCGGGTCTCCGTACCCGCCGCGCAAAATGACGAGTGCCAGCATAATCATCCGGGGCGGCGGCTGCCAGCAAAAGTACGCGGGCAGTACGTCAGCAGGCGCAGCCCGAGGGCCCCCTCGACGGGCCGGCCGGAATTTTAGTGATGATTTCGATGCTCCGGAGCCGATGAACAAAACTAAACCGGAAGCTATACCTGCGGGACCGTCCCGCAGGGGTTGCGCAGTGGTCGAATGTCCCCCCGTTCGGCCACTGTTTTTTTTGCGCATGCCGTACGCCTCCTGTTCGCTTCACGCCTTTCTCGGTTGGCTAATGCTTCGGTTTGACTGAAGCTCGCCCGGCTGGCTCGCCGATGCATTGAGCATGGCCGGATTCCTGGAGCGCCTCGGACTTACCGTAGGTGAATTGGAAGAAGCCTTGAAAGCTTCGCCAAGCCTTCGCGGTATTCTTCTCGGCTACATGGCCGAAAGAAAGCTTGTTGAGACGTTCTTCAAGTTGTACAAATCGACTAAGCCCGATGACCACGACAGGGCGAGCAAGGGCGACCGGATAATCACCTACAAGGGTGTAGAAGTCCGCGTAGAGGTGAAGTCCCTGCAATCGAACAGCGTGGAGAAAACCGCATCGGGCGGCTACACCGGGCGTTTTCAATGCGATGCCAGCGACAGCGGAATGAAGGCACTTCCGAACGGCGATAAGATTAAAACGGTCTGCCTCGTTGTTGGAGGATTCGACCTCCTGGCGGTCAACCTCTTTGAGTTCGGTCAAGAATGGCGTTTTGCTTTCGTCCACAACTTTGACCTTCCGCGATCTACGTTCCGCAAGTACACGCCAGCGCAACAGAAGTTTCTGCTTCAAACGACCCCGCCGATTACTTGGCCACTACAGTCCCCTTATGAACCGGAACCTTGGTCTTTGCTTGACAGGATCGTCCGGGAGAAGACTTCACGAAAACGATGAAGTACGAGTGATTCTTACGAGCGTGTTCTTGTCGCAGGATTCGACTGACCCCAGGCCGGTTCTGCCGAACGACGACGAAGAGGTCTTTTGCGTAAAAACCCATGCGGGCGCATTCATTTATGATTTCGATATGCGTAAAACGCTGGCGATTCGCGCTGACCTCATCCTGACACTTCACAATAAAGACTCCACCGTGTCTGAGAATGCGATAGGCTTCCCGGGCAGCGCGAAAGTACAGGTCCACAACGGCCGCGTGATACTTCGGACCGTCCGAGGTTTCCTCGCCGCTTGAATAGTTTTCGCGAAATGCGGCATGCGTCCCTGTCCCTGCGAGGTGTCCTTTCGATCTTCGGAAAAGCCCCTCCATGTAAGGGGGGTCAAGAACAACGCAATCGTGCGAGGCGTCGGCATACGGAAGGTTTCGACAATCCACCCCGGTTTTCATGTCCGATGCGTTCACCTTGTATTTTCCCGGCTCGATATTCTGCCAAAAGACGCCCTTGCCCCACGTCACGTCAGCAACCGTTGATCCCTCGGGAACATGAAGGCGCATGACCTTCTCAAACACTTCCGCGTTGCCCGCGACATGCGCGCTCAGGATAACGTCTGTCGTCGCCACGCCATCCGGAGATTTCCTCTTGCCGTTCTGAGGTTGCCACTCAACCGGAAAGAGCGAGGGTGTCTGCTTGTGTTTACTGGCTATCACGCATGCACTCCTTCTTATGGAGTCTTTGGTTTGGCCCACCTGGCTGCGGCTGCCTGCTTGGCAATCTGAATGCGGCGTTTCTTTGACAGGCTCTCGGCTCTTGCCTTGCCGCCTTTGCTCGCCCCCAGCCTGCCGAGCGCTACGGCTGCCGGATTCTTGGCGGGCGGCGGCGCGGGCGCAACGTCGTTCGGAATCTCGCCCGTGGCTATCTGTACGGTCCGAATTGCAATCTGATTCGCGTCGCGCAGGTTCTTTTTCGTCCCACTCATGCAGGCATCCTAACGCGGGCAAGCACGGCGGTCAAGAACTTTTTCGGGTTGTTCTCGGCCTTCTGAATTCCAACTGAAGTACACTCCCGGTTGACACTTCCCCGTTTTTTCGCGATAGTCTTAATGCATAACCTGAACGAGGTCTGAGTGCGCATGCTGAGCCCGGCCGACGAACACCATCTCGCCGAACTGCTGGCCAAGGGCGAATCGTCCGAGGAGGAGATTCGCGAGGCCCGCCGCCTTCTGGAAGAGGCCGCGCTCAACGGCCACCCCCTGACCGTCGCCGAGGCGTTGCTTCGCGCCGGCGTGAGCCTCGCCCGGGCTCACCACGAGCCGGCCTCGAAGACCGAGGACGTCGACGCCCCGGTCGTTCAGACGTCGGACCTCGTCCTTCTGGAGAAGATCGGGCGCGGCAGCCAGGCGGTCGTCTACAAGTGCCGCCAGGTCTCGATGGACCGCGAGGTCGCCGTCAAGATCATGCTCCCCAAGGCCGCGCGCGACCCCGTCCTGCGCCTCCGCTTTATCCAGGAGGCCCGCCACGCCGCCAAGCTCGCGCATCCCAACGTGGTGGTCATCCACCAGATCGCGCCGTACCGCGAATCGTTTTACATCGTGATGGAGTACGTCGACGGCGGGTCGCTGGCCGAGCTGTTGGCGTCGCGCAAGCGGTTCGACCCGACCGAGGCGGTCTCGATCATCCGCCCGGCGGCCGAGGGCCTGGCCTACGCGCACCGCCAAGGCGTTATCCATCGCGACATCAAACCCATGAACATCATGCTGACGCAGGGCGGCGTCGTCAAACTGGCCGACCTGGGCCTGGCGCGTCGGGCCGATGACGCCGCCGCGGCGCTCGAAGAGGCCGGCCGCGCGTACGGCACCCCTTACTACATCTCGCCCGAGCAGGCGCGCGGCGACGCTAGGATCGATTTTCGCGCCGACCTGTACTCTCTCGGTGCCACGCTGTACGAGATGGTGGCCGGGCGTCCGCCGTTCGTCGCCGAGAACCCGCGCGACATCCTGCGTATGCACATCCTCAACCCGCTGCCCGATCCGCGGCAGTTCGTGCCGGACGTGCCGGAGTCGCTGTGCCGGCTCCTGACGAAGGCGATGGCCAAGGACCCGGCGGCGCGGTTCCAGACGGCCGATGAGTTCATCGCGGCCCTCGACGGCCTGGATTTTCTGCCGGTCGCCGAGGCTGTTGAGCCTCCGCCGGCCGCCGCCGATCGTCGCCAGGGCCGGCGCGTCGAGGGCGCGTCAGCATCGCGCCCCGGCGCTGCACGGGCCGGCGAAGCGGGCAGGGAAGGCACCGGCGGTCTCCATGCCCCGCCGAAGGCAAAGGTCCCCGTGGTACCGCTGGTGGCCGTCGGCGGGATCGTCGTGGCCCTCGGCATCGGCATCGCGGTCTGGCAACTCTGGCCGCAAGACAAGGTCGAAGGGCCGCGCACGCTCAGGCCCTCCGAGACCGGCCTCGTCGTGCCGGCGAACTCGAGTTCCGTCGCGGCCGGCGCAACCGGCGCGGCGTACACGCCGGCGACCCGGCGGCAACCCGCCGCGGCGGGCGACCGTCCGCTCACGCCAACCGAGTACGCGGCGATGAAGGCACTGCACGCGGCCCACACGATCGAGCGGACGACCACGCGCATGGGCCCCTGGAAGCGCGACATCCTGGCCAACTACCAGGGCATCATCGACTCTTTTCCGAACACGCCCGCCGCCGAGGAGGCCAAGGACGACCTCCGGCGCCTGGCGGCGCCCGACCCGGCCATGCCGCTGCACGATGATCCGCTGCCGCCCGAGCCAAAGTCGGCAACAAGCAAGGAGGCCGAGGCACCGAAGCCCCCCGAGCCCGAAAAGACCGTCGTCTCCGCCGAGGCGAAAAAGCCCGAGGAAACGCCCAAGCTGCCCGAACCTGCGCCGCGTGAGGGCGGCGAGAAGCCCGGCGACGTCGTTAAGCCCCGGGCCGACGACACCGTCTTCGTCCACGCCCGCGCAGCCACCTGCCACACGAAGGCCCTCTTGACGTACGAGTTCAGGGAAGGCGCCGACAACCGCGACAACATCGGCATGTGGAACAACCAGCAGGACTGGGTCTCGTGGGAGGCCGAGTTCCCCGCGGCCGGCACGTACGAGGTCTCCATCACGTTCGCCGCGGACAAGAAAGGCGCCGGCGGCGATTACTTTGTGAAGATCGGACCGAACGAGGTCAACGCCAAGGTCCATTCGACCGACCTGTGGAACAGCTTCATCACCGAGAAGATCGGCACGATCCGGGTGTCCAAGGCCGGACGGCAGACGATTGAGGTCCGCTGCCGCAAGCTTCCTCCCCGCCTGGCGCTGATGAACTTGCAGGCGCTCACGTTCCGCCGTATCGGCGATTGAGACCGCGGCGCTCTGAAATCTGTGATTTGAAATTTGAGATCGCAGATCTGAAATCTGAGATCTCAGATTTGAGATTTGAAATCCGCGCTTTGGAGAATTTGAAATCTGCTCTCTGCAATTTGGAATCCGTGATTGGGAATTTGAGATCTCCGATCTGAAATTTGAAATTTTCGCTCTGGAATTTCCGTTGATTCAGTCCGTGGGGCGTGTCATAGTCAAATGCTACCAACGTACGTTATCCAACATTCAAAGCGCCCGCGCGGCCCGCCTCGCTTTGAACTCGGAGCGCTGAACTTAGGACGACTCGCATGCCCGTTCTGACCGAAGCTCGTTTCGAGCAGTACATCCTCGAAAGGGGCCTCGTCTCCGAAGAGGACGTCAAGAAGGCCCGGGCCGTCCAGGCCGAGAGCCGCACGACGGGCGTCGTCCTCAACCTTGCGCAGGCGGTCCTCAAGGCCAGCGTCATGACCGACGGGCAGGTCCGCCGCGTCCTGGCCGCCCTCAAAGAAGAGACCCTCACGCCGCAGACGCTCCAGATTCCGGGCATCGAACTCCTGGAGCGGATCGGGCGCGGCAGCCAGGCCGTCGTGTACAAGGCCCGGCAGGTCTCGGTCGACCGGATCGTGGCCGTCAAGGTGCTCCTGTCGAAGACCGCGCGCGACCCCGAGGCGCGGCGGCGCCTCGTGCAGGAGGCCCGCACGGCCGCCAAGCTCGCCCACAACAACATCGTCCAGGCCATCGACGCCGGCGAGGTCGACGGCTACCCCTACTTCGTCCAGGAGTTCATTGACGGCACGACCCTGTACGATGAGCTCAAGCGCCTGGGCCACCCGATGGCCGAGCAACGGGCCCTCGAGATCACGGTCCAGATCGCCGAGGCCCTGGCCCACGCGCATTCGCGCGGCCTCATCCACCGCGACGTCAAACCCAAGAACATCATGCTCACCCGCGAAGGCGTGGCCAAGCTGGCCGATATGGGCCTGGCGCGGCAGGCCGATGACGCGGGCCTCGATGAGGTCGGCAAGGCCTTCGGTACGCCGTACTACATCTCGCCCGAGCAGGTCATGGGGAACCCGAACATCGATTCCCGGGCCGATATTTACTCGCTCGGCGCCACCTTCTACGAGATGCTGACGGGGCGGCCGCCGTTCCTGGCGCCCACGCCGCAGCAGGTCATGCAGAAACACGTGTCGGCCCGCCTGGTACCGCCCGACCACGTGAACCAGACGCTCTCGGCGGGCGCGAGCGAGGTCATCGAGGTGATGCTGAGCAAGCGCCCCGAGGACCGTTACGCCACGCCCGAGGAGTTGCTGATGGACCTCCGAAGCGTGGCCGCCGGCCAGCCGCCGCGCATCGCCCGCGAGAAGGTGGGAATGGGCGCCCAGCTCCTCGAGGGCCTGGCCGCCGGCGACCAGGTCCGGCCCGAGGACCGCGCGCCGCCGAAGCCGGCGAATCCGCTTGCACTCAATACGCTCGGGTGGATCCTGCTGGTGCTGCTGGCGCTGTCGGTCAGCCTGAACATCATTCAGACGTTTGTCGATCTCGTTTAGTATGCCAGCGCTACTTTCCAGGTTTTGCGCGGCGGGTCTCCGTACCCGCCGCGCTCTTTGTGCCCTGGGGCTGCTATTGCCATTCGGGCGCGATGGGTCGGGAGACCCACCGCGCAAATCCCAAAGCAGCGCTGTTGTGTTAGTTCGCTATTTCCATGCCGCTTCGTCCCTCTTTTTCGCTGCGCGTTTGGGTGTGAGCGCGCAAAATCCGGCGTCGCATAACCCTCCGCACAAGATTTTCGCACCTCGCGCAACCCGTGCATCCACAGAGAGTTGCGCGAGCGCGTGTGGCGGGCGTCGCGGCCGTTCGGGGCCGCCGATTTGCCTCCGGCGATGCCCTGCGTAAGCTAAAGACCGGTGGGATGAACGTAAGGCTGAAAAGTGAATATGGCTGAAGGTCCTCACGGCGAGCCTGCGTACCAGGTCCACTATCGCTCTGCCGGAGGCCTCGGGCGGCGGCCCCCGCGGCCGCGCAGCCCGCATGGCTCGATCCGCGAGCATCCGCCCCAAGGGGCATCTGACCGGAGGACGCGTGCGAGTCGTGGAGACCTGAAGGGCGGCGGCTTCCGTGAGGGGCTGCTGCCCTCGGTTTCCGTAGCGGGCGCCGTGCGCGGAACGCCGCGCCAGCGCCCGTTCTACGCAACTGATCGCGACGTGGCGGAGCGGGTCTTCGACGCGGCGGCGTCTTTACATCCGGCGTCCGAGGGCGCGCCTTTCGAGTCGCGGGCGCGGGATCGCGGGTACGCTTGGCCTACGCGGGCACCCGTTGCCGGCGTAACGTACCCGCGATCCTGCGGTCGCGATTCGGAGCCGGTGTTCCCGGCGAAAGCCGGGGGCGCCGGCGGGCGCATAAAAAAGGGCCGCCGGCGGGGGCGACCCCAGGGCGAAACTCGCCCTCGAATTCACGCGCGGCCGCCTACGGCCGCAATTTCACGACACGATATCAGTAGCTTCCTCGATGATACGAACCGCGGCGCCCAGGTTGTAGGGCTTGCCCAGACAACCGTCAAACCCCTGTTTCATCCGGAGCTGCATCTGTTCCGGCGACAGCCGAGGCTCGACGGCAACGACGCGCGTCCCCACCAGATCGGGGTCGGCCCGCAAGGCCTGACGCATCTGGAGAGGATCGAGCCCGAGGACGCTCGTCTCCAGCAGGATCACGTGCGGCCGTGTCTGCCGCGCCAGTAACCCCGCCTCAAACACCCCCGTGGCTACCCGGACCTGGTAATCGAAGCCGCTTTCGAGGGCAACGCGTAGGGCGTCGGCCGACTCGTAATCGGCGTCCACGACCAGGACCCGCGTGACGGCACCGTCGAGCCCGCGCAGCGGTATACCGTGGGCCCGCATGAAACGTAGAAGGGATTCGCGTGGAATGCGGCGATCCCGGGAACCCGGGATCTTGTAGCCGCGAAGCCGACCGGTGTCGAACCACTTCGACACGGTCCTCGGTGCTACGCCGCAAAGGCGCGCGACCTCCCCCGTCGTGAGGACTTCTTTCATCTGCACAACCCCCGGTGCGAAAGAACAAAGCGGTGTACGTCGGTAAGGTCCAACCC
This sequence comes from Planctomycetia bacterium, assembly GCA_003170085.1. Lineage (GTDB taxonomy): Bacteria > Planctomycetota > Phycisphaerae > FEN-1346 > FEN-1346 > FEN-1346. The sequence continues at coordinate 7,585 of PMZT01000107.1, forward strand.
TTTCCGAGCAGCAACTCCCATTGCTGCCAACCCCCGGACGGAAAGGCACTGATAATATACCCGACGATTCGGCGATATGCAAATTCCCGCGAAAAAAGTCGCAATTCTTGCCCGTCCAGAGACCGCGCAGACGGCAAATCTTCCCTATCTTAACACCCGGGACGGTTCAAAGTCGGCTTTTCGCGGGCCGGCCTCGACTTCGCCCCCCCCCGGCCTCTACGCTATTTTCAGCCGTTTCGAGACTTCGGCGGGGGTCAGGCCACGAACCAGCACGTCCTTCTCGGGCCGGGTCTCGCCACGCAGGACGGAGACGTCGGTGGGGCGGATGCCGAGGGCCTCGGCCAGAAGCTCGCACACGGCCTTGTTGGCGGCACCCTTCTCGGGGGGTTTGCGGACGGCCACCTTCAACCGCTCGCCCAGCGGCCCGACGACCCGGTCTCGACTGGATCCCGGGACGACCTTGAGCGCCAGCACGGAGCCGCCCCGGCAAGCCTGGACAATGGGCATCGTTGGCGCCTTTCCTTCGGTGTCATTTCGCCATCCGCTTGCGGCCTCTCGGTACGACATCGCAACTTTCGAGGTTTTGCGCGGCGGGTGCGGAGACCCGCCGCGCAAATAGCAAAGTTACGCTGTCGTATTAATCGTAATGGAGCCGCTTGAGGTCGTCATCGCTCAGGCCGAAGTGGTGCCCGATCTCGTGCAGGACGGTCTTGCGGATGACCCGGCGGACGGCCGCCTCGAAGTCGCCGTCCCGCGGGCACTCCTGGTCGGCCTCGTCGAGGATCGGCCCGCGGTACACAACGATCCGGTCGGGCATGACGGCGCCGTAAGAGGTGTTCCGCTGCGTCTGCGGGATGCCCTGGTAGAGGCCGAGGAGGGTCTTCGAGTACGGGATGCCCATGTCGCGCAGGGTCTGCCGCGCTGGTTCAGGCTCGACGACGACGTCGACGTTGTCGAGGCGCGCCGCCCACTCCTCGGGGAAGTTCTCGAGGGCCTCTTCAACGAGTTCCTCGAACCGCTCGGCCTCTTCGCGTGCGAGATCCTCTTCGTCAAGTTCGTCCACAAGCACTCCTTCGTGTCGGACCCTCCGGGCGTTTCGTTATGGTATCGTCGCGCGGCGGACTCTTCAAGCATGGCGCGGATTGGCGCGGCGAAGTCCGGCGCGACGCCGGGCGTCCAAAAGTCGCGTGGAATTGTAATTGCGGCCCAGGGTATCTAACGGGATGATACCCGAGAGGCCGGGTCTTGCGGCCCGGGGACCCCGGGCGCAACCGGGAACTGGAACGGCTACTCAGGGGGACTCACATGGCGATCTGGGAATACACACTCGTCGTCTCCGAGGTCGGCGGCACCTTCCGGGTCGACATCGGCAAGGTCTGGCAGTCGAAGGCCGTTGACGGAAAGTCGGACTGGGAACGCGTTCAGCGCTTGGGCGCGGAGGGATGGGAGCTTGTGTCGGCCTACCCCGTCGCCAGAAATGGCGGCGGCACGGGACAGGTGGTCTGGGTGTTCAAGCGTCCCAAGGATGCCGCGTGAGGGCTCCGGTTCGCCCGCTGCGCCAGTACGAGCCCGCGAATTCCGCGGCCGGGGCGAATTTTCTTGATTTCAGGGTATCCGGTTCGCGATAACCGATACGCGAAAGTGTCTCGTCGGGCGTCCGGCGAGCCGAGTCTTTTACCGAGGAGAGGGAGCACCCATGCGTATTGCAATGTGTCTGGTCGCCGTTTGTGCGTTGGTCCTGGCGGGCTGTTCGTCCACGCCCGAGAAACCGAAAACTCCGGTTACCACGCCTCCTGCCCCGTCGGCCGGCACGCCGTCGACGATGCCGGGATCCGGCTCGCCGACCGTGACGCCGACCTCGGGCGGCCCGGTGGTGGGGCCCAAGACCAGTGCGTCGCTCGACCTGATGGGTTCGACGCTGAAGCCCGACGCCGTGGCCACCGACCCGTGGGCGAAGTCGCCGTACACCTCGTCCTCGACCCTGTCGCCCGATGCGGCGAAGTCGGCCACCGCGTCGAAGAAGACGACCACGAAGAGCTCGAAGTCGACGAGCACCAGCGCGACCACCAAGAAGTCCTCGGCCGCGCCCAAGACGACGACCACGGCCAAGAAGTCGACGACAGACAGCTCGACGACAACCGCCTCGCCGTCGACCACGACGACGCCGGGCACAACGTCCAAGACCGGCGCGTCGCCGCTGGGCTGGGCCCGTCCGGCGCCGGGCCACAGCAGCACCCCGGACGCGATCCTGTAAACCCTTCAGGCGACCCGGTTGGGGCCACAGGCCCGCCTTCGCGCGGGCTTTGCGCGCCTGTCGCGCGGCACGGCGGTGTTTGCGGAGCTTGCCACGAACCGCGGCCGCACGCTTCGGGTTGAACCGTGTCCGATTTTTTGGTTGCCAAGAACCCCTCGTGGGCCTAGAATACGCGTTTTGCTAATCCGGTGGCGGAAGAACCCGCCGCCGCCTGCGGTCAAGAAGGAGTCATGCGCGTGGTACGGATTCGTATGAAGCGGATGGGTCGCACGAACCGGGCGTTCTGGCGCATTGTCGCTACCGACAAGCGGTTTGCACGCGACGGACGCGTCATTGAGCAGCTTGGGCACTACGATCCGATGCTCGGCAACGCCGACAAGATCAAGATCAATCGCCCGCGCGTGGTCCATTGGCTGAAGGTCGGCGCCCAGGCGTCGGACACCGTGGCGCAGCTTCTGCGGCACATCGGCCTTGATCCGCGCGGCAACGAAGTGCCTCCGCGTCCGTGGGCGCCGAAGAAGCTCCGCAAAAAGAAGGCCACGGGCGACGAGAAGCCCAAGGAGGGCGGGGCGTAAGGGCGACCCGCGATGCCGGTCGAGCCGGCCGTCTGGTCGCCCGTGCGTCGCGATGTGACTCATGGCGCCGCGGATTGACGTCATCACGCTCTTTCCCGAGGCCTTCCGCAGCGTGCTGGAATCAAGCATCGTGGGCCGGGCGCTCCGCGAGGCGCGGGTCGAGGTGGTCCTGACGAACCTCCGCGATTTCGGCCCCGATAAACGCGGCACCGTGGATGACAAGCCGTTTGGCGGCGGGCCGGGCATGGTGCTGATGTGCGACCCCATGTTCCGGTGCGTCGAGGCAGTGAAGGCGTTGGACGCGCGGCCGGGTCCGGTGATCCTGCTGACGCCCCAGGGCGAGCGGTTGACGCAGGGCCGCGTGCGGGACATGGCGGGCCACGAGCGGCTGATCCTCGTTTGCGGCCATTATGAAGGCTTCGACGAGCGGATCCGCACGCTGGCCGACTTGGAACTGTCGATCGGCGATTTCATCCTGACGGGCGGAGAGTTGCCCGCGATGGTCGTGATCGACGCTGTCGTGCGGCTGATCCCCGGCGTCTTGGGGGCCGAGGATGGGGCCGAGGAAGAAAGCTTTTCGGCGGGGCTGCTTGAGTATCCGCAGTACACGCGGCCCCGCGAGTTCCGCGGCCTCACGGTGCCCGAGGTTTTGCTTTCGGGCAACCATGCGGAGATCGCCCGATGGCGGGCCGGGCAGGCGCTCGAGCGGACGCGCCGGCGTCGCGCGGATCTCTTGGACCGGGCGTCGGCGGCCGAGGCGGCCGTGGACGAGTAACGTTGCGTCAGCCGCCCCGCATACGGGGGCGTTGTCGTGGTCGCGAAAAACGCTCGTAGGTTTTTTTGGAATCGCGGAACAAGGAAGGCGAGAGTCATGAGGCAGGCAGCCCTTCAGCGCGTCGAGGCCGAGTTCATGGTCAAGGATCGGCCCGACTTTCACGTCGGCGACAACGTGGACATCGGCGTCCGCATCATGGAAGGCGACAAGGAACGCACCCAGGTGTTCACGGGCGTGGTTCTGGGCCGCCGCGGCGGCGGACTGACCGAGACCTTCACCGTCCGCCGGATCGTGGCGAGCGAGGGCGTCGAGCGGACGTTCCCGCTCCACGCGCCCAGCATCGCGTTCATCCGCGTGATCCGGTCCGGCAAGGTCCGCCGCGCCAAGCTCACGTACCTGCGCAAGCGCACCGGCAAGGCCACGCGCCTCGAAGAAGAGCGCCGCGAGGTGGTTCCGGGCGAGGGCGCACCGGCTGAAACCGCCGAGGCTTGAACTTTTTCGCGCGGTCAAACAACCTAACCGATGTGCCCGCCCCCGCGGCGGGCACGTTGCTATGCGGGCGGGCCTGACGGCGTCCGGCACACCGGCTTGGCCGTAACCTTGGGTTCGGGGCAGACGATGAAATCGTTCCTGCAAGCCCTGCGATATTGCTGGCCCCACCGGGGCCTCATCGTGCTGTCGTGGCTCTGCGCCATCCTGGTCGCGGGTCTCTGGGCCGGCTCGTTCGGCATGGTCGTCCCGGTGTTCAACATCTTCTTCCGCGAGCCGATGCAGGGCGTCCGGTACCTGGAAAGCCCCTCCGCCAAGGATCCCGCGGTCCTCGAGAAGACGCTCGAGGCCTCCGCGACCTGGAAGATCGAGCGCCTCGAGCCCGCGTCAGGCCAGGCCATCCCGCCGTTCGAGGTCCGCGGCGACACCGTCCGCGTGGCACCCGACGTGCGGGTCATTCCGGTGGCGTCGGGGCTGGAGGCCTCGGCCCTCGAGGCCGAGCGCGACCACAAGGCTTACGCCTTCGCCCTCCGATGGCTGGCCGATACCCTGCCCAAGGACCGTTATCGCTGCTTTGTCGGCGTCCTCCTGGGCATCCTCGTGATGAGCATCCTGCGCGGCGGGCTGATCTACGCCTCGGATAACCTTGTCGGGTACACCACCAACCGCGCGCTCATGGGCATCCGCGTGCGCCTGTTCGACCACGTGCTGCGCTCCTCGCTGGCGTCGTATTCGACCATCGGGCCCACGGACATCATGAGCCGCTTCACGCAGGACTCGTTCCAGATCCTGGAGGGCATGAAGACGGTCCTGGGCAAGGTCGTGGCCGAGCCAATGCGCATCCTGGTGTGCGTAGTGGCGGCGATCTGGTGCGGGGCGCAGGTCGACTGGCGGCTGCCGGTCGTCGTGCTCGTGACCGGGCCGGCGGTGCTCTTCCTGGTCCGGCAGTTCTCGAAGCTGATGCGCCGCGCCAGCCGCAAGGCCCTCGAGACCCGGGCACTCATGATGAGCTCGCTCGAAGAGAGTTTCTTCGGCATCCGCGTGGTGAAGGGTTATTTGCTGGAGGGGCACGTGCGACGGCAGTTCTTCCAGCGCGTGCGGCGGCTGCTGAAGCAGTTGATGCGGACGATCCGCGTCGACGCCGTCACGACGCCCGCCGTCGAGGTCATCTTCACGACAGCCGTGGTCGTGGCGGCCATTTACGGCGGCGCCATCATCATCCCGTCGGGCCTGGGTCACGGCCGGCTCGATGCGCTGCTGGCGTTCTTCGCGTTCCTGGCGGGCGCCCTGGACCCAATGCGGAAACTGGCGAACGTGTCGAACCGCGTACAGGAAGCGGCCAGCGCCTCGGATCGCGTGTTCGCGCTCTTCAAGCTCGAGCCTGAGGTCCGCCACGGCACCAAGGGCACGGCCCTGCCGCGCATGAGCCGCACGCTCGAGTTCCGCAACGTCTCCTTCTCCTACCCGACGGGCGACGTCGTGCTGAGGCACATCAACCTGAGCATCCGCTACGGCGAGGTCCTGGCGATCGTCGGCCGCACGGGCTGCGGCAAGACAACCCTCGTGAGCCTCGTTCCGCGGTTCTTCGCTCCGTCGGAGGGCGAGATCTTCATCGACGGCACGGACCTGCGCGAAGTGACCCTCCTGAGCCTGCGCGAGCAGATCGCCATCGTGCCGCAGGACGCCATGCTCTTTGCCGATACGGCGGCGCACAACATCGCCCTGGGCGCGGGGGAGCGCCGCTGCGCCTTCGTGCCGCGCGAGGCCGTCGTCGCGGCCGCCACGGCGGCCCGGGCCGACCGGTTCCTGAGCGCCTTGCCATCCGGCTACGATACCGTGGTGGGCGAGCACGGCACGTCGCTCTCGGGCGGCGAGAGACAGCGTTTGGCGCTGGCGCGGGCGATTATCCGCGATCCCGCCATCCTCATCCTCGACGAGGCCACGAGCTCGCTCGACGAGGAGACGCAGGCGATGATCCAAGACACCCTGCGCGAGTTCACCAAGGGCCGCACGACCGTGCTGATTGCCCACCGGCTGTCAACGCTCAACATCGCCGACCGTATCGCCGTCATGGACGCCGGCCAGATCATCGACATCGGCACCCACGACGAGCTTATGGCGCGGTGCACGTTGTACCGCCGGCTTCGCGAAGTGGGGCTCGACGGCGCCTGATTCGGGGTGAAAAGTCCATCGTCCAGGAAGCCAGCGTCGCATAACCATCTGTCACTTTGAGCCGTCTTTCGCGCAACCGCTTTTCAATAAACGACTTAGGCCCACAAATGGCCTGTGGATAACCTGTGCAAAGAACGTGGCCGCCGCCACAAACCCGCCCCATTTAAGGACTTATAGTCGCGTCATCAAAAAAGCCAGTGTTAGCAAGGGTTTTCTGCGGTTTGCGATTCCCAGACCCAAAATCCGGCCGAAAATCGAAAATTCTGAGGGGGCAGAGCGGGTCTGACTCGGAAAAATCGGGCAAAACGCGAACTTCGACTTAGTACTACAGCGCCACTTAAGCCTTTGCGCGGTGGGTCTCCCGACCCACCGCGCATAGGGCCACGGGCACGCGTGAATTGCTCTTAGTATTGGTTGAACGGCTTGCCCGAGTCCTCGACCGCGATGTCGGGCAGATCGGCGCGGAACTCGCCGGTGGCCTGGTTGTACCACCATCCGCCGGGCGCCGCGGGGGCCGCAAACAGCTCGGCCGGATCCGCCGTCCAGCGGACCGTTCTCAGGCTGCTGATCGTGTTAAGGGGCATCTGCTGGAGGTACGGCCCATACCAGTGTGTGGCGTCGCGGAGAGCGGCGGTGTTGCCGCTGAAGTCGGTCGGCAGGGTCATCTGGTCGGCAAAATTGGCCCCGCCGGGGTAGTTGACATGCTCGTTGCGGTAGACCTGGATCTGGGCGCGTACGTTCTGAATGTTGTCCAGGAGGGTGGCGCCACGGGCCTGACTCGTCACGTTGGTCCACTGGGGCACCACGATCGCCGCAAGGATCGCCAGGATGATGACGACGATCAGTATCTCGACAAGCGTGAACGCCCGTGCCAGCCGTCGCATAGTCTGGTCCCAGGGATTCTCGTAGAACCCCACTCTCCCAGCGCGCTCGGTCCCCTAGGCGTCTAATCCTGGTGTTCCACTACTGTTTCTTATCGGTTCTCCGGCAGGGCCAAGGCCAGCGAATCTTTCTCGCCGCGGCCGCCGGCCGCGCGCCCTTTTTCGGCGCGCATCTTTGCATTGACGACGCGCGGCGGCTGTGGTACTCTTTCGGGGTCGCGACGGAAGAACGCGCCGGCTGGCGACGAAGGACTCCGGGCCGCAAGGAAGATCGCCGGGCAGTGCCTCCGGCCCGCGGGGTCCAGCGTTCTTTCGTCAATCATTCTCATGAACATTCCCGAGATGCGAGAGGCGGCCTCCATGGCGTCCGCGGATTTGAATTCCTGGCAGCAAGCCTTGGCCCTGGTGCAAGCGGAACAGACCGCGTCCGGCGTCTCCCTGCCGCCGTGGCTCGCTTCGGCGAGCCTGGTCGAGAAGACGTCCAGGCGGCCGGGCCGCGACCTTTCGCGGCTCGAGGTGCGCCTGCCCGACCCCGCCCAGCCCGGCGAAGTCACAGCGGCCCTGCGCTCGGCCCTTCAGCGAGCCCTCGAACACACCGTGGGCAGGCGCGTGCAGCTTGAGTTCACGACGGCCTCGAAGGCCAAGGAGCCTCGCGCCGCCAAGCCACCCGAGCCCAGCTTGTTCGGCGACCCCGAGCCGGCCGCGGTGCCGGCTCGCGAGCCATCGGTCGACGGGCCCGGCCCCTCGTGGCCCGCCCGGTTTGCCGCCCAGGATCGGCTGCGGCTGAACACGCAGTACACCTTCGAGAACTTCGTGACGGGCCCCTGTAACCGCATGGCCCACGCCGCGGCCCTGGCCGTGGGCGATCTGCCCGGCCGCGCCTATAACCCGCTCTTCCTTCACGCCGGCGTCGGCCTGGGCAAGAGTCACCTGATCCAGGCCATCTGCCACAAGATCAGGGCCAACCGGCCCGACGTCTCGCTGCTCTATGTCTCGTGCGAGGACTTCGTCAACCAGTTCATCGCGGCCATCGAGAGCGGCCAGATTGAGGAGTTCCGGTATCGCTTCCGGTACCTCGACGTGCTCGTGATCGACGACATCCACTTTCTGGCCGACAAGGATCGCACGCAGGAGGAGTTCTTCCATACGTTCAACACGCTCTACCAGTCGCAGAAGCAGGTCATCCTGTCGAGCGATTCGCCGCCGCACGAGATTCCGCGGCTCGAGGAGCGGCTGGTCAGCCGGTTCAAGTGGGGCCTGGTGGTCCGCATTGATCGGCCCAGCTATGAGACCCGCGTGGCCATCGTCCAGAAGAAGGCCAAGCTGCGCGGCGTTGACCTGCCGGAAGATGTGATCCAGTATATTGCCACGGTCGTCGATACGAACAACCGCGAGCTCGAAGGCGCCGTCGTCCGCGTTCTGGGCTACGCCTCGTTGTGCAACCGGTACGTCGACATGGACCTGGCCAAAGAGGCGCTCCGCGACCTGGCCGTCGCCCCCAGCCGCAACATCACGATCCAGAGCATCGCCGATGCTGTTCTCCAGCGATACAACTCGCGGTTGTCGGACCTCCAGAGTAAACGTCGCGCACAGTCCGTTGCCCTCCCGCGCCAAATTTGCATGTTCCTGGCCCGGCGGCTGACGAACCGGAGTCTGGAGGAAGTGGGCGCGTTTTTCGGCGGCCGCGATCACACGACCGTGCTTCATGCCGATCGCAAGATCCGGCAGATGGTCGAGCACGATGCCTCGTTCCGCGGCCTGTTGGAGGCAATTGAGCGGGATATTCTGAGGACGTAGCAAAGACGGTTCTAACTCAGGCTGAAAAAGGTAGTTGCGCGAGACAGTGCGTCTCGTTTGGAACTTTGACGTTGCTGTGGATAACCGGTGGCGCGGGGGTGGCGCCAGGCGATGTAAGCCACCGAAAGGTTTCTCCGGTTTCGAGCTCCACCTTGTGGAAAAGTTGGCGCCACGGTGGATTTCACTGGTTTTCCACAAGGTTGGCCACCGGAGATTTGATGTAACCGACGAAATAATAAAGGGTTATACCAGCCGTCTGCTGGGCGCCGAGTTCTGCACACGACTGTTATTAGTGTTATTACTTCTTAGTTAAACTTAAAATAACAGAAACAGAGGTCCGAACCGGCAACTAAGGAGAGAGCATATGAAAGTGGTTTGCGATCGCGCTACGTTGACCCGTGGGGTCCAGATTGCTTCGGGAGTTGTTGCCCCTAAGAGTCCCAAGCCAGCCTTGGGTTGCATCAAGTTCGAGAGTCGCCCCGGCCGGGTTACCCTGCTGGCAACCGACCTTGAGGTGGGCATCCGGGTTGAGCTCGACAAGATGGATGTTCAGCAACCCGGCGACAGCCTGATCCCGGCCGATCGCCTGCACGGCATCCTTCGCGAGCTTGAGGCCGACACGATCACCCTCTCCTCGACGAATCAGGAAACTGAGATCGTGGCTCCCGGGTCGCGATTCAAGGTGCTTGGCGACGATCCGAATGATTTTCCCATGGTGCCCGAGTTCCCAGCGCCGGCCGAGGCGCCCGCAGGCAAGAAGAAAGAAAAAAACGGGGCCGAAGAGGCCAAGCCCGCGGAACCCGTCGTCGAAGGCATTTTCAGCGCCGGGGCCGACGACCTTCTTGGCCTCATCAAGCGGACCCTTTTCGCAACCGCCAAGGAAAACACGCGGTATGCCCTGAACGGCGTGCTGTGGGAGGTCGCCGGCAACAGCCTTACGCTCGTGGCCACCGACGGCCGGCGGCTGAGCCTGGCGCGCGGCAAGTGCAAGAACGGGCCAAAGGACACGGCCTCGGCCATCGTTCCGAGCAAGGCGATGCTGCTCATCGAGCGGTGTCTGACCGACGGCGTCGAGGCCGAGGGCCAGGTGCGCATCCTGATTCGCGAGAAGGACATCCTGCTGGAGATGCCGCCGGTCGACGGTGCGCGGCGGATCGTGTACTCGCGGCTCGTTGACGGGCATTTCCCGAAATATGAGGATGTTATTCCGAAGGATTTCGACAAGAAAGCGACCCTTTCGACCGCGGCGTTCGCGGCGGCGGTTCGTAAGGCCGCGCTGCTGACGAACGAGGAGTCGCGCGGCGTGAGTCTGAAGTTCAGCGAGCAGGAACTCGTGGTCACCAGCCGCACGCCCGAGATGGGCGAGGCCGAGGTGCGCATCACCGTTGAGTACGCCGGCGAGCCGATGGAGGTGGGGTTCAACCCGGTGTACCTCCTCGACGCGGTCAAGGTGATCGACTCCGAGCAGTTCGTGTTCAACCTCAAGGGCCCGAACAAGCCGGGCGTCATCACCGAGGGCAAGCTGTTCACCCACGTAGTGATGCCGGTGAGTATTGTATAATCGTTACATCCCGTCCGTTCGCCCGTGACGCACGGCGGGGCGCGGGCAAGGGGCGCACAAAGGGGTATGGCCGTGTCCGCCTGGTTCCGCGAGGCGTCGGATTACAACGAGGATCGCCGCGTGGTGCCGGTAGGCGATGTCCTCCGCCGCTGGGCCAAGCGGGCGGGGGTCATGCGCCAGACCGATCGCGACCGCGTCTGGGCGGCATGGGAACGCCTCCTGGGGCCCGACGCCGGGCACACCCGCCTGGAGGGCCTGCGAAACCACGTGGCGTATTTCGGCGTGGATTCGAGCGCCCTTCTTTCCGAACTGAGCAGTTGGCGCAAGCAGGAACTCCTCGAGGGCCTGCATCGCGAGGTCCGCGCGTACTTCGTCCGCGAACTCCGATTCAGGCTCGAAAAACGCCGCCCGTAACGGCTCCGGCCCCCCCCGAATCGTGCTTGCCGGGCCGGGCGCTTCCCGGCGGGAGTTCCGCGGCAAACTATCGATTGGATTTCCCCCCCAAGACCGTATAATGGAGGCCCTGAATCGGGTATCCCAACGCCGGGTAACGGACTCCAGGAGTGTGACGCCGCATGAGCAAGAAGCCGGATGAAGAAGTCGTGACCCCCGAAGCCGATGCGGCCGCCCAGGAGGGCGCCGATCATTACCGCGCCGATTCGATCAAGGTGATGAAGGGCCTCGAGGCCGTCCGAAAGCGTCCCGATATGTACATCGGCGACCGGCACCAGCGCGGCCTCCATCACCTCGTCAGCGAGGTCGTTGACAACTCGATCGATGAGGCCATGGCCGGCTACTGCACCGACATCATCGTGACCGTCCACGGCGACGGCTCGGTCAGCGTGGCCGATAACGGCCGCGGCATCCCCGTTGACCTCCACAAGGAGGAGAAGAAGCCGGGCGTCGAGGTGGCGCTGTCGATGCTCCACGCCGGCGGCAAGTTCGACCATTCCACCTACAAGGTCTCGGGCGGCCTGCACGGCGTGGGCGTTTCCTGCGTCACGGCCCTGGCGGAGTGGCTCGAGGTCGAGGTCCGCCGCGACGGCGGCATCTACCGCATGGCGTTCGCGCGCGGCAAGAAAACGAAGGACCTGAAGAAGGTCGGCGCCGCCAAGAAGACCGGCACGACGATCACCTTCAAGCCCGACCGCGAGATTTTCGAGGACCAGACCTTCAAGTTCGAGGTCCTCGAGGGCCGCCTGCGCGAGCTCGCCTACCTGAACGACGGCCTGCACATCAAGCTCGTGGACGAGCGCGACAACCGCGAGGCCGACTTCCGTTTCAAGGAGGGCATCCGCCAGTTCGTCAAGCACCTGAACGAGGGCAAGGAGGTCGCCCACCGCGATGTCATTTACTTCCGCCGCGACGACGAGAAGTCCCACATCGGCGTCGACGTGGCCATGCAGTACAACGACGGCTACAGCGAGAACATCCTCTGCTTCGCCAATAACATCAACACGATCGAGGGCGGCACGCACCTGTCGGGCTTCAAGTCGGCCGTCACGCGCACCCTGAACTACTACGCCAAGAAACAGGAGTTGCTGAAGGGCGAGTCCCCGCCCAGCGGCGACGACCTGCGCGAGGGCATGACCGCGATCCTCTCGGTCCGCGTGCCCGATCCGCAGTTCGAGGGCCAGACCAAGACCAAGCTCTCCAACAGCGAGGTCGGCACGTTCGTCGAGACCGTGGTGAACGAACTCCTTGGCCAGTACCTCGAGGAGAACCCGGGCACCGCCAAGAAGATCATCATGAAGGCCGTTCAGGCGATGACCGCCCGCGAGGCCGCCCGCAAGGCCCGCGACCTCGTCCGCCGCAAGGGCGCCCTGGCCTCCGGCAGCCTGCCCGGCAAGCTGGCCGATTGCTCGGAGCGCGACCCGGCCCTGTCGGAAGTGTTCCTTGTCGAGGGCGATTCGGCCGGCGGCTCGGCCAAGCAGGGCCGCGACCGGCACTTCCAGGCGATCCTGCCGCTGCGAGGNNCCAAGCAGGGCCGCGACCGCCGCACGCAGGCCATCCTGCCGCTGCGCGGCAAGATCCTGAATGTCGAGAAGGCCCGCATCGACAAGATGCTGGCCCACGAGGAAATCGCCACGATCATCTCGGCCCTGGGCACCGGCATCGGCACCGACGACTTCAACCTCGAGCGCGCCCGGTACCACAAGGTCATCATCATGACCGATGCCGATGTCGACGGCAGCCACATCCGCACGCTCCTCCTCACGTTCTTCTACCGGCAGATGAAGGAGCTTATCGACCGCGGTTACATTTATGTGGCGCAGCCGCCGCTGTACCGCATCCGCCGCAAGAGCCGCGAGTACTACGTTCAGAGCGACCGCGAGATGAAGCTGACGCTCCTGAAGCAGGGCGTCGACGGCACGTCGGTGCGCATGAACCCCGACCCGAAGGCCCGCAAGAAGCAGGCCGAGGACATCACCGGGGCGAAGCTCGAGGAACTCGCGACGATCCTGACTGACGCCGAGGAACTGATCCGTGCCATGGAGCGCCGTGGCATTCGCTTCGACGAACTTCTGGCCGGCCGTAACAAGGCGGGCGAAATTCCCACGTGGGCGGCACGCATCGACGGCGTCCTCAAGCTCATGCACTCCGAACAGGAGGCCGCCAAGGCCATTGCCGAGGCGTTCCCGAAGCCCAGGAAGGCCGCCGCGAAGGCGCCGGCCAAGGAGGGCGAAGCCGCGGCCGAGGAAGAGCCCGAGCCGGAAATCCCCGAGCCCGAGGAACTCTTCGGCACCAAGGAACTCAATAAGATCACCAAGAAGCTCGAGTCGCGCGGCCTGGACATCGCCGACTGGCACCTTGAGGCCGCCGAAACGGTGGGCGACGAAAAGCCGTACCGCCGCTACACGATCCTCTCGGAGGACGAGCGGACCGACGTGGCCAGCCTTGCCCAGGTGCTGCCGATGATCCGCCGCCTGGGCCAGAAGGGGATGGATATCCAGCGCTTCAAGGGCCTGGGCGAGATGAACGCCGAGCAACTCTGGGAAACGACGATGGATCCCGCGCGGCGGGTGCTGAAGCAGGTGTTCATCGAGGACGCCGCCGAGGCCGAGCATATCTTCTCGGTCCTCATGGGCAGCGCCGTCGAACCGCGCCGCGCGTTCATCGAACGCCACGCCCTGGAGGTAAGGAATCTGGACGTGTAGCCTGATTCAGGGAACACCATGCCGGACTTGGCAATAATCCTAGTGATCGTTCTTCTGGCCGCCGTCCTGGTCTTCCTTATCGTCCTCACGCAGCGGCTGAAACAATCGGGCCAGGGCGATGCGGCGCGGCTGGCCAACGAGAAGGCCGGGCTGGAGGCCCAGCTCGGCGAGCTGCGCGCCCGCCTTGCGGCCGTCGAAAAGCAGGCCGAGGTCCTTCGCGAGCAGGTGTCGGCCGAGCACGGCGCCCGCGTAGCCGCCGAGACCCGCCTTGATGCCGAGCGCAAGAGCTTCGAAAAGCAGCGGCAACTCCTCGATGAGGCCGAGGCCAAACTCAAGGACGCCTTCAAGGCCCTCTCGGCCGAGGCCCTCCAGGCCACCAACCGCCAGTTCCTTGGCCAGGCCGAGGAACGCATGAAACCCATCCGCGACCTCCTGGCCACCTACGAGCAGCACCTCCGCGAGATCGAGAAGGCTCGCAACGCCGCCTACGGCAGCCTCGAGCAGCACCTCAAGTCGCTCGCGCAGGACCAGTTGGCCCTCCGGACCGAGGCCGCGCGGCTGACCACGGCCCTCAAGTCGCCGACCGTCCGCGGTCGCTGGGGCGAAGTCACCCTGAAGCGAGTCGTCGAGGTGGCCGGCATGTCGGAGTACTGTGACTTTGAGACGCAGGTGACCGTTGCCGGCGACGATGACGCCCTGCAGCGCCCCGATATGATCGTCAAGCTGCCCAACCATCGCACGATCGTCGTCGACTCGAAGGTGCCGCTGGAGGCGTACCTCAAGGCCATGGACGCCCCCGACGAGGACGCCCGCAAGGTGGCCCTGGCCGGGCACGCCGCGGCCGTGCGCAGCCGCATGAAGGCCCTCGGCCAGCAGTCGTACTGGAAACGGTTCCAGCCGGCGCCGGACTTCGTTGTCCTCTTTCTGCCGGGCGAATCGTTCTTTAGCGCGGCCCTTGAGCAGGACCGCGGCCTGATCGAAGACGGCATGCAATGCGGCGTTGTTCTCGCGACGCCCACGACCCTGATCGCGCTTCTCAAGGCCGTGGCGTACGGTTGGCGGCAGGAAGAGCTGGCCGAGAACGCCGAGCGGATCGCCGATGCCGGCAAGCAGCTTTACGACCGCGTATGCAAGTTCGCCGAGCACCTCGACAACATCGGCGGCGGCCTCGACAAGGCCTGTAAGGCTCACGCCCAGGCCGTCGGCTCGTACGACCGCATGCTGGTGCCCGGGGCGAGGAAGCTCGCCGACATGGGCGCCTCGACCGGCAAGGACCTGCCCGACGTCCGCACCGTCGAAAGCCCCGTGCGACAGGTCGCCCCCGCCGCCGACCCACCCGCCCTGCCGCCGTCGGCCGAGGACGAGAAGTAAGTCGGCGCGGCTGGCCGGGGGCCAGGGCGTCGCCCGCGTCCGCCGGCGGAAGACCTCGACACGATTTACGAGAACGACATTCTGGCGGCGTGACCGGCGAAGCGCCGCTCTTGTAGTAATGCTATTGGAAGTCGGGGACCAGTCTGGTATCCTTCGTTAAGAGGGCGGCTGTTATCGAACACAATCGGAATCGCGCGGCAAATGGCTTGAGACACACGGTGAAAACGGTAGGCAGAACGATGAAACACACGGAATCAAACAGCGAACATTTGGCAATCCTAAATGGAGAGCCGGAGGTTCAAGCCGCAAGCCGGGAAATTCATGTCGATGATGACTTGAAGATGGTGAATGAACTCACCGAGAAATTCGAGCAACAATATAAGGCGAAGTTTTTCGCCGAAAGCGGGCTGAATCGGGGACTCGTCAGCTTCCAGGCGAACAAGTCCAGGGCGGTATACCGATGGTACAAATACAAGGAGGCATTTTCGGCCGGATTGGTGGAGATTCTTCTTTGCCGATATGGCCTTCGACGCGGCTCACTGCTTGATCCGTTCGCGGGCAGCGGGACGGCGCTCTTTGCATCCAGCGCCATGGGGTTGTCCGCCGAGGGCATTGAACTTCTCCCGATCGGCCGAAAGATAATCGAAGCCAGGCAGCTTATTGAAGAGGGGCTCAAGGACAAGGAAGTTCGGGCCCTTTCCAGATGGGCCGAGACCCTGCCTTGGCAGAAGCAAGAACGAGGGATGCCCGTACCCGAGTTGCGAATCACCAAGGGCGCCTACCCCGTTGAAACCGCGCGGGACATTGGGGAATTTCTTGCCGCGGCCGCGGCCGAAGACAAGAAAGTCTCCGCCATCCTGACGTTCGCCCTCTTATGTATCTTGGAATCTATTAGTTACACCCGCAAAGACGGTCAATATCTGAGATGGGATTTCAGGTCCAGCCGACGGCAGGGGAAGAAGCTTTTTGACAAGGGGAAAATCCCGGCGTTTAACGATGCCATGAAGGCAAAACTTCGGGATATTGTGGCCGATCTCAAGGCAAGTGATTCCCCGTCCGACCTGTTTTCCGGGGCGGTTGACCGGGGCGGTATTGCATTGCATAACGGTTCCTGCCTTCGTCTGTTGCCGACGCTTTCCGAAGCCTCTTTCGATTGCGTCCTTACGTCCCCTCCTTACTGCAATCGCTACGACTACACGCGGACTTACGCCCTCGAACTGGCCATTCTAGGCGTTGATGAAAAAGGGCTCAGCGCGCTGCGACAGGAGATGTTGAGCTGTACGGTAGAGAACAGGTCAAAGGACTTACTCGATATGAATGCCGGTTGGAAATCCGCCCTGCATGCGGCGGATCGGCAAGAACTGCTACAGACCCTTCTTGCGTACCTCGAATCGCAAAAGAACAAGGGGTTGTTAAACAACAACGGAATTCCCAGAATGGTAAAGGGTTACTTTTACGAGATGGCCTGCGTGATTCACGAGTGCGCGCGAGTTCTCAAGCCAGGGGCGCGGCTAATGATGGTCAATGACAACGTTCGTTATGCCGGTGCCAGCATTTCAGTGGATGTGATTCTGTCCGAGATCGCGCGCGATCTCGGATTTCAAGTGGAAGGCATTTTGGTTCTGCCTAGCGGCAAAGGAAACAGCAGTCAGCAGATGGGCGCGCATGGGCGCGAATCGCTCCGGAAGTGCGTATACGTTTGGCGAAGGGAATAGGACGATGATGCCCTACCGCGAGCACTTGAAATCGAGCAGGGATCTTGAGACGAGTTATGCGGCGATCAGGGCCGGTTTTGTCGCTTTGGCTTTGGAAAAGAACAGGCGCGCCACACCCTTTGTCGCACAAGCGCGAATGCTGAAGGCGGCCGCCTCGAAGGCAAGTACGCCCGTGGACCTCCTCGGCATGAAGAATATCCGCAACGGCCTGTTGACGGCAGCCGGCATATCCGACAAAGCGGCCAAACACCTGGAAGAAAGGGACAAGAAAGAAGCCTTGGCGGGGTTGGTTAAGAATTTTCTTGAGCCGGCCGGCGCGGATTTTGTGGAGGAACTCGTTTTTCGGTTTCTATTAACCCGCGGCGACACTCTGGGCGGTTCCATGCGTAACATCGGCGGGTTCATGGCACAACGTAAACTTACTCGTTCGATTATCTCCTGCCTTAGTCTCGCCGGAAAATCATATCGTTGGCTTCACTCCGAGACGGGGGCCTGGGCTCCGGCACCCGAACAGGATGCCGACGTGGAGCTCTATCTGCGAGGCGTGTCATGGAGAAACGCTCAAACGTGTCGAACATTGCTCTACAATCTCACGGTTCCCTTGATAAAGAACAACGTCGATCTTTGTCTCTTTGCCTGCGGCGAAAAAGACATCGGCAAGGAAATTCACGCGTCGGCAGAAGCTTATGTCGCGCTTGGAGAACTTAAGGGCGGCATTGATCCCGCCGGCGCGGATGAACACTGGAAGACTGCCAGAACCGCCATTGATCGCATTCAAAAGGCGTTTGCGGGACAGCGCTTGAAGCCCCGAACGTTCTTTATCGGTGCGGCCATCGAAGCCAAGATGGCTTCCGAGATATGGCAATTATTGGCCAAGGGAACACTGGATAATGCGGCCAACCTGACAGAGGACAATCAAATAGCCTCCATAACGCGATGGCTTTGTTCTCTTTAGGCCCAAGCGCTTGCATTGGAATCGCATGCTCGACAGAATGTTTGCCCTGCTGGCCCTTGCGCTGCTCGCCACGGCCGCCCACGCCGCGGCCGCTGCCCCCGTTCTCAAGCACTCCGACGCGGCCTTCATGTATGCCGCCGACGAGGCCGCGTACAAGGCCTATGGTGCCACGTTCGTGGCGTGGGGCGGGACGGAGA
>PMZT01000079.1 GCA_003170085.1 Planctomycetia bacterium
GTCAAGGGCCGGGCGGCCCCAGGCGACCGCCCCTGCGAACGTCAAGCCTGGAAACGGGGTCAGACCCCGTTCTCGAGCCGACGGCGCAAGGCGCGGCGGCGCCACCACATGGGGGCCGCACCGAGCCCAAGGAGGAGGAGGCTGGTCGGCTCGGGTGTAAGGACGACGTTGTTGACGTCCACCCAGGCATCGGCCGTGTCATACTGGCCGCCGCCGGTCACGCGGGAGTACGAGGCGAATTGAAGCTCGTACGTCCCCGACTCCGGGATCGTGACAGCAGGAATAGACGNNCGGGCCAGACCACGAGGCTCCCGTGAAAGTGGAAGATGTCCTCGGGCGCGCCCCCCACCTCGGTCAGCGTCGCCCAGCCCTCGGCGTCCAGGTCGATGCCCGGGTGGTAGCCCGGCTGGCCGACGTACCGAATGTCCATCGTGAGCAGGTCCCCGGCCTGGGCCGTGAACGTCTGGCTCAGCGTCATGGTGGACTCGCCCTGGGCCGTGACCTGGCTGATCAGCCGGGCGAATTCGTCCAGGGACTGGATGTCTTGCGTGATGGTGACCTGGCCGCCCGTCCCGCCGACCGTCCAGCCGGCGGTGGTGCCGGTCTGGAAGTCGCCGTTGATGATCTTTCCCTTCGCCTCGCCGCCACCCGCCAGGAGCGCGGCCACCACGGCCAGAGCCAGGAATGTCTTCATCGGTGTCCCCTTTTCTCGCGGTGCCGGATCCCAAATAGAACAGGGGAGACCGGCCCGCAGGCCGACCTCCCCCGGAAGAGACGCTGGTTGTTCCTGCCGGCGACCGCCCCCGCGGCCGCCACATGCAGGATTCGACTTTGCTTACGCCATTATAGCACGGAAAATCGGAGATGCCAACTCGGTCTCAGAATTATCTCACAATACCATAGCCGGATGCATGCTTCTGCCGGCCGGCGCCTGGACACAACCGCACCCCATCGCGCCTGGCCCGGCGGTCCGCCGAACGCCCGCGGTCGCCGAGCGGGACCACTTGGGGCATCCGACCTGAAGGGTCGCGGCGCGGTCGCGATCACGGGCTCAAGAGCCCGTGGCACGCGAAAACGGGGAGGCCCTACTTCGGCGAAGCCGGCGGCACGACCTGAAGTTTCGGGGCGTTCTCGCGGAGCTTCTTGACGAGGTCCATCGCGTCCAGGCGGCTGGCGTCCAGCCGGTAATACTCGTCCAGGGCCTTCTCGACGCTCCAGCTTTCGCGATGGATCCGGTAATGGGCGGCCAGGATGCCAGCCCTCAGGTCGCCGCCCAGGCAGTGGACGTAGACGGGGGTGGGGCCTTCGTCGACCGCGGCCAGGAACTTGTCGAGATGCGTCTTCTTCATGTCGTACCAGCCGAACGGAATCTCCACCAGCTTGAAGCCGAACTCCCTGGCCAGCGTCCGCTCCTGGTCGTTGGGCGTGACGGCGATGATCGTCTTGATGCCGAGCGTCCTCAGCGACTCCGCCCCCGCCCGCGACAGGATGTCGCCGCCGCGATAGATCTTGTCGTTGTACTGGATGACGTAGAACCGGATGCCGTCGCGGAAGCCGATGACCTTGTACGTGTCGCCCGACGGGGGCAACGGGGCCGGTATGGCGCCGCCGGTCATCCCCTGGAGAATCGGGCACTGGTGCGGCGTGTGGCAGGCCACGGCCGTCGTCGAGAGGGCCACGAGCGCCGCCAAGAGGAGTGCCGAGAGAAGCTTTTGCGAAGTTACCATGTCAGCTCCTTGTTCGTTTGGTAGTGGTTCAGTTTGCACTTGCGGCGAGGGCAAGGCAGAGGATGGTCCGGACCGCTGCCCTAGGCGAGACAAAGTTCCGATACCTTCGCCTTATAGGGCGCTGGAACGCCCTTCACGATAGACGCGCAGATGTTCCGCAGGACATCACTGTTTAGCAACTCCACGCCCACAATTTGGCCCTTCGCATCCACATCGATCAGGACATCCGGATCGTCGGGGTTCTTCCCTGGAATCGTCTTGGCTACGGCGGCCTCCGAGAACCGGACGTACACAGAGCCCAGTTCGCCGGACTGCTCGTCGATGGAAATGGTTGTTTTCATCATCCGATCCCCTTTAACGTATCCAAGCCGTCACTACGCGCACCGGATCACCCTGCGTTTTGGGCGGAATAATCACCACGCCGACTTCGACCTTCTTGGATAGTTTCTTTCTTAGAACGCGCCGGCCGGGATGGCTCGCCGAGGGCAAATCCACGTCAGGCGAGTCAAGAACCTCCCGTATGTCCTGATCCGATACGCCCCGCTCCCGTTGACGGTCGCGGGCGTGACGAAACTTCGTGAACGGTATTCCCTTGTATCCCACGGAAACCCACGCAACGTTATTATACTGTATCGGCAAGCCGGCGTCAAAAAGGCCAAGGACTTCCTCGGCAATTCCTTCACGGATACCCAAGGTCCAGACTGTACTGGTAGGCGGAAACCAAGTCAAGAACCTCTTCCTGCGGAACATCTTCTCGCATCCGTCTCCGGTTCTTGTGGACAACGGGCGTGCGCCTGCGCAAAATGGGACGGTGGCCGGAAGGCCGCACAAGGTCCGGGCGCGTGCGTGCGCCCCCTGGAAGGAGAACCGTGATGCGTCGCCGCGATTTCCTGCGAGCCAGTGCCTTTGCCGGCCTGGCGCTGTCGAGCCTGAACGCCTACGCCGGGGCTGCCGCCGATTCCAAGCCGAAGCGCGTCGGCCTGATCGGCACCGGCTGGTACGGCAAGGTGGACCTGTGGCGGCTGATCCAGGTCTCGCCCGTCGAGGTCGTGTCGATGTGCGACGTCGACAAGCAGATGCTGGCCGAGGCCGCCGACATGGCTGCGCTGCGCCAGGCCTCGAAGAAGCGGCCGCGCACCTACCACGATTACCGCGAGATGCTCCGCGAGAAGGACCTGGACCTGGTGCTCATCGCCACGCCCGATCACTGGCACGCCCTGGCGGCGATCGCGGCCATGCAGGCCGGGGCCGACCTGTACCTCCAGAAGCCCGTGAGCGCCGACGTGGTCGAGAGCCAGGCCCTCGTGGCCGCGGCACGCAAGTACAAGCGCGTGGTGCAGATCGGCACGCAGCGGCGGAGCACCCTGCACCTCATCGAGGCGCGGGACCGCATCCTCCGCGAGGGCAAGCTCGGCAAGATCGGACTCGTCGAGATCTGTTGCTACTATCACATGCGCGCCACCGGGAACCCGCCCGATTGCCCGCCGCCCGAGTATCTCGACTGGGATCTCTGGACCGGCCCCGCGCCGCTCCGGCCGTATTGCCCGATCGCGCACCCGAGGGGCTGGCGTGCGTTCACGGAGTACGGCAACGGCATCGTCGGCGACATGTGCGTCCACATGCTCGACATGGTCCGGTGGATGATGGACCTGGGCTGGCCCCAGCGGATCGCCTCGGTCGGCGGCATCCTGGTCGATAAGGCGAGCAAGGCCAACATCTCCGACACCCAGACGGCCACGTTCGATTTCGGCAACCTCAACGTCGTGTGGCAGCACCGCAGTTGGGGCGATGCGCCCGACCCCAAGAATTCCTGGGGCGCGACGTTCTACGGCGACAAGGGCACCCTGAAGGCGAACGTCCACGGCTACGACTTCACGCCGTCGGAGCAAGGCGCCGCCGCCGTGCACAAGGAGGTGGACTACGAGCTCGACAAGTACCCCGACGATAAGAACGAGAAGGGGATCGAGCTCTTCGCCTCGCCGGCGGTCCGGTACCACATGAAAGACCTGCTGGCGGCGATCGAGACGCGCGGCCGGCCGGTGGCCGACGTGGAGGAAGGCGCCCGCTCGACCATCAGTTGCATTCTGGCGAATATCTCGATGCAACTCGGACGCACGCTGGCCTGGGACGCCGCGCGCGGCCAGGTGATCGGCGACGACGAGGCCAACCGCCTTCTCCGCCGGCCGTACCGCCAACCGTGGGTCCACCCGGAGGCCGACAAGGTCTGAGCCGCTGCGCAAGCGCGTGGGGTGGTCGCCGCGGCGACCACGCGGTTTTGTTGATGATATAGTTATGTAGGATTGGTGCTCCGCACCCACGCGGCCGCTATTGACGAAATGTGATTACGACGCGGTGCACCAGCGAGGCTACGGTGTGTGGCCGTTTCTGTGCAGCCGCAAAGGGCGGCGACGCGCCCCGGCTCAGTTGTACCCTTAGAACCCAGAGGACACTCGCATGGCTATCGACGAATGCAGGTACACCTTTGCTCAACTTGCGGGAGACGTGCTTCCGCGTTACATGGCGGAGCTTCGGCGCCGGATTGTGCAGCCAACTCAGATGGCGGAGTTCGCAATTGAGGGTGTAGGCATTGCGACCCTCCTACGTCAGTTCAATATCCCGAAGGACTTCGAGGGATGCTACGTCCTCATCGACGGCGCTCGTCCCATCTACGTCGGTATCTCGCAGACTGTATTTCGGCGGATACGGCAGCACGTTCGCGGCACTACGCATTTCGACGCAAGTCTCGCGTACCGGATTGCCAACGCGCACTGCCAACACAATATGACGCGTAATGCAGCTATGACGGACACCGAGTTTAAGAGGCACTTTTCCGAGGCACAGGCCTATCTGCGAGGTTTGAACGTGGCGTCTATTGAAATCTCAAATCCCCTCGAGCTCTACCTGTTCGAGGCGTATTGCGCGATGGAACTCGACACCAGTGAATGGAACACGTTTGAGACCCACTGAAATGGCTTCTAACCTCCGCATCAACACGGCCAGCCGCTGTTGACGATATGTGATTGCGACGGTATAACCCCGCGCGGGTACGGTGTGTAGCCATCTCCGCGTGGGTCCAAGAACCCACCCTACATTATATATCGCCTTCCGCGGCGCCGAGGGCGGCGGCAAAGTAGCCCGCGCGGCCGCTGGTCAGCGTGAACCCGGCGGGGGCTGCCGTCGTGAGGCCGTCGCGCACGGCGGCCTCGATCTCGGGCAGGAGCGGCGATAACTTCAGCCCCACGCCGCCCAGCAGCACCACGTGATCCGGGCGATACAGCGCCAGCAGGATGCGCAGCCCGCGGGCCAGGGCGGCCAGCGGGCGGGCCAGGGCAGGGTGCCCCAGGCCGGCCGGCGTATCGAGGTCAACGCCCGCGCCGCGGAGGGCGGCGGCGCCGAGGTACGCCTCCAGGGCGCCGCAGCCGGCGGTGGGCGTTGAGGGGGCGTCCGCCTCGCCGCCGGAAACGTCGATGTGCCCGAAATGCCCTGATGTGCCGCGCGTCACGATCAGCGGCCGGCCGTCGTCGAGCACCATCCCGCCGACGCCCGCCCCCAGCGCGAGGTACAGCGTACGCCCGCGGAGCGGATTGACGCGATATTCGCCGAGGGCCGCCGCCAGCGCATCGGTGAGCACGCGCGGCGCGGCCGTCAGCCCAAGCACGCTCCGCACCCATGTCGCGATCGGCACGCCGACCACGGCGGGCAGGTTTGCCGCTGCCTCCAGAACGCCGTTGGCCCCGAGCGGCCCGGCGATGCACACGCCTACTGACGGCTCCTGTCCGACCGATAGCCCCGCGCTCGCCATAGTCTCCGCATCTGGCGCCGCATCGGCCGCGGCGCCCGCCTCATTACGACCGCGCACCCCTTCAGGTTTTGCGCGGCGGGTCTCCGCACCCGCCGCGCCGCTCGCCGGTAAGCTTTCCGAACATGCGTCATTTCCGCGCGGTGGGTCGGGAGACCCACCGCGCAAAGTCGGAGACCCACCGCGCAAAGTTGGAGACCCACCACGCAAGATTGGAGACTCACCGCGCAAAGTTGGAGATTCACCGCGCAAGGTCGGAAGTTGCTCTGTCGTCTTGCGTAGGAGTTCTTGCCACGACGTCCGCAGATGCTGCTCGAGCGCTTCGCGCGAGGGCAAGGCATAGGACTCGCTCGCCAGGCAGACCGGCGGACGGTGGCCGAGAATCGCCGCAAGCTTGACGGCCGTGCCGCCGATGTCGATCCCCACGCGCACACGCTCCGGCTCCGTGCTCATGTTGCGTCACTCCGTACGCATGGCGCCGGCGCGGCCGCGGCTGCGGCTACCGTCTTCGGGCGCGGCCGGCCCGACACGCAAATCACGAAGCTGATGATCGTGCCGGCGGGCATCCACCAGAGCATGGCCAGCTTGTACGGTGTGCCGAAGAGCGCCTGCGTCCACCAGGCGAGGATGCGGTCCTGCATCAGCACCACGCTGATCGCCCCGGCCGCGAGCGCCAGGAGTACCGTCGTGGCGTTGCCGCGCCGCGTCAGGAGCGCCGTGAGGAACACCCCCAACATGCCGGTGTAGGCGAAACTCATGACGCCCAGCGCGAACTGCAGGAGCGTCTCGACCTTGGCATCGTACGCCGACGCGCACACCACCGCGAATACACACATCACGATACCCATGCCCACGACCGCCGCCTTGGGCGCCCGGACCGACATCTTCCGGTCGATCGGCTTGCCCAGGTATTGCCGCAGCGGGTAGTAGAGGTCGGCCACGAGGCTCGACGCCAGCGCGTTGATCGCCGAGTCCATGCTCCCCTGCGCAATGGCAAAGAACCCCGCGATGGCCAGCCCGCCGCACACCGGCGGCAACTCGTTCAGGAGGAACGTCGGATAGGCGTCCTTGGGCGTGAGCGGCAGCACCGACGGCCCCACCCCCGCCGCCGCGTGACCGGGCAGCCACTGGTAGTAGGTCCACAGCAGCAGCCCCACGCCCAGGAACAGGGCGACCACGACGATGCTGATGCACTGCGAGTAGATGAGCGACAGGCCGCCGCGCGTCGGAGATTTCGCCACCAGGAATCGCTGCGCCAGGTCGTGGTCCACGCCGAACGCCGCCACGTTCAGGAACACCGCCCCCAGCGCCGCCGACCACAGCGTGTAGGGCTTGCTGAGGTCCCACGAGAGGTCCACGAGGTGCAGCTTACTGCCCGACGGCCCGGTGCCGTCCTCGCCCAGCACGCCGGCGATCTCGGGCAGGCTCAGCGGAATTTTGTGCAGCAGCACGCCGATCGAGAGCAACACCGTGCCGACGACCAGCGCGAACTGGACGACGTCGATCCATACGATCGTGCGGATGCCGCCCATCATCGTGTAAAACGTGCCCGTCAGCCCGATCAGGCAGATGGCCAGGACGAGTTGCCCGCGGTGCTCGTGGGCCTCGCCCATCTGCGTGCCGAAAAGGAGCAGGCACAGCGGTATCGAGGCCATGAACAGCCGCGACCCCGAGGCCAGCAGCCGGCCGAACAGGAACATACATGATGTGGCAATCTTGGCCACCGGGCCGAAGCGCTGCTCCACGAATCCGTAAATCGTCACGGTGCCGGCGCGGTAGAGCTTGGGCACGAAGACCAGGGCCACGATGAAGACGGCCATGAAGCCGCCGACGTTGAGAATGAGGTAGCTCAGGTCGCGCTTGTACGCCTCCTCGGGGGCGCCCACGAACGTGGCCGCCGAGAGCGACGTGGCCACCACCGAGATCGCCACCGCCCACGTGGGCAGCGACCGTTCGCCCAGGAAGTACTGCTCGGTGGTCTGGTTCCGGCGGGCGGCAATCACGCCCATGTAGATCATGACCAGCCAGTAGAGGCCCAGCACCGTCCAGTCGGCCGGTCCGAATGAAGCAAGCAGCAGAGTCATGCGGCGATCTTCCTGCCAGGTGACGCGCCCGCTCGTCCGGGCGCCGCGCTCCTTGATAGCACGCGACGCCGCGGAATGCAAACAGACATTGGGCATCGCCCGTGTTCTTGTTGACATCGGGCGAAAGCGCGGTATGCAAGAGAAGTCGCATTTGCCCCAGACACGGGTTCAGCGGGCGCACGGTCCGGGAACGGAGCAACGCAGCCATGCCAACGAGCCACGGAATCACACGGCGCAGCCTGCTGAAGGGCGCCGCCGCGGCCGTCGCGGCCGCACCGTACGTTGTCGCCGCCTCCGCCCTGGGGGCCGACGGTCGCCTGGCGCCGAGCGAACGCATCGCCATGGGCTTCATCGGTCTCGGCAACCAGGGCGGCGGGCACCTCGTCGGCGGCGCGTGGACGTACCTGACCGGCGGCTACCTCGCCCGCGACGACGTGCAGGTGGCGGCCGTGTGCGACGTCGTCCGCGCCAAACGCGAGAACTACAAGCAGCGGGTGAACGCCTTCTACGCCGAGAAGGCTGGCCAGGGCGCCTTCAAGGCGTGCGAGGCGTACAACGATTTCCGCGACGTCCTGGCCCGGCCCGACATCGACGCTGTTCTCATCGGCACGCCCGTTCACTGGCATGCCCTGATGGCGAACATGGCCGCGCGGGCGGGCAAGGATGTCTACTGCGAGAAACCGATCTCGCTGACGATCCGCGAAGGCCGGGCCATGGTCGAGGCCGTCACGCGCTACGGCCGCGTGTACCAGGCCGGCACGCAGCAACGGTCGTGCTACGGCGGCAAGTTCCGCCGGGCCTGCGAGTACGTGCGCAGCGGCCGCATCGGCCAACTCAAGTCGGTCTACGCGATGCTGGGCGGCGGCGGGTTTACGACCGGGCCGGGGCCGGGCGGGAAGGGCGTGCCCGTGCCCGACGGCCTCGACTGGGACCTCTGGCTGGGGCCTGCGCCG
>PMZT01000188.1 GCA_003170085.1 Planctomycetia bacterium
TGGGACGTCCACCACGGCAACGGCACGCAGGACACGTTTTACCGCGACGGGCATATTATGTATATTTCGATCCATCAGTCGCCACTGTACCCGCGCACGGGGTCGGCCGAGGAGACGGGGGAGGGGCCGGGCGCGGGGCGCATCCGGAACTTCCCGCTCGCGCCCGGCAGCGGCGAGAAGGAGTTCCTGGCGGCCCTCGACGAGGGGCTGAAGCTGGCCGAGGCATTCCGGCCGGAGTTCGTTTTCATCTCGTGCGGCTTCGACGCCCACAAGGACGACACGCTGGGCGGCCTCAAGCTGACCGAGCACACCTACGCCGAGGCCACGCGCCGCGTGCGCAGCCTGGCCGACCGCGCGGCCCACGGCCGCATCGTCAGCGTCCTCGAGGGCGGCTACAACCTCGACGCCATCGGCCGGTGCGCCGTAGCCCACGTCTCGGCGCTCCTGGATCCGTAGTCCTCCGCGGTTGCGGCTCGGCGGCGTTTTCTCTTGCTTTAGCGGCGTTTTCGGCTAAATTACCCTGCCTTGCGCGCGGCGGGCACCGCCCACCGGCGCTCAGACTGGGATCGACGACAGCAAAGGAGCGAGAGCGTGGCGAAGAAGGTGGTTAAGAAGCCGGCCCCGCCGGCAGGTCTGGCCTGCAAGCCCCGGTACGTGCTTCCGGAAGACCACACGTTGTTCACGAGCGAGGCCGTCACGGTGGGCCATCCGGACAAGGTGTGCGACCAGATTTCCGACGCGGTCCTCGATGCGATGCTGGCCCAGGACAAGTACAGCCGCGTGGCATGCGAAACGCTGGTCACGACGGGCCTGTGCCTGGTGGCCGGCGAGGTCACGACGAAGGCCGTCGTGAACATCCAGGACGTGGTACGCCGCACCATTCGCGAGATCGGCTACACCGACGCCAACATGGGCTTCGATGCCGATCACTGCGCGGTCCTGGTGGCGCTGCACGGCCAGAGCCCCGACATCGCCATGGGCGTCGATTCCTCCGAGAACAAGGAGCAGGGCGCCGGCGACCAGGGCATCATGTTCGGCTACGCCACCCGCGAGACCGAACAGCTCATGCCCATGCCCATCCAACTGGCCCACGCGCTCTGCACGAAGCTCAAGGAAGTGCGCGAGCAGCGCATCCTGCGGTGGCTGCGCCCCGACGGCAAGAGCCAGGTCACCGTGGAGTACGACGCCTGCGGCAAGCCGTGCCGCGTGCACACGGTGGTGGTCTCGACGCAGCACGCCGATGAGCTGAACGGCCGCAGCATCTCGAACGAAGAGATCCGCAAGGGCATTATCGCCGAGATCATCAAGCCGGTCATCCCGGCCGAGTTGCTGGACGAAGACACGATTTACCACATCAATCCGACCGGCCGGTTCGTGGTCGGCGGGCCGCACGGCGACTCGGGCCTGACCGGGCGCAAGATTATTGTCGATACGTACGGCGGCAAGGGCAGCCATGGCGGCGGCGCGTTCAGCGGCAAGGACCCGTCGAAGGTCGACCGCAGCGCCGCGTACATGGCCCGCCACGTGGCGAAGAACATCGTGGCGGCCGGCCTGGCCGACGAGTGCGAAGTCCAGCTCTCGTACGCCATCGGCGTGGCCGATCCGCTGAGCATCCACGTCAAGACGAACGGCACGGGCAAGATCTCCGACGAGGGCCTGGCCCGGATCATCCGGCACGTCTTCCCGCTGAAGCCGCGCGATATGATCGAGTACCTCGACCTCCTGCGGCCGATCTACCGCAAGACGGCCCAGAGCGGGCACTTCGGCCGCGAGCTTCCCGAGTTCACATGGGAAGAGCTTCGCAAGGTGGACGAGTTGAAGCAGGCGGCGCGCAACTGCGCCTGAGGCGCCCGGTCATCGCCCCCTGGGGCGACGTGTGTGAAATGAAAAGGGCTTCCGTGGAAACGCGGAAGCCCTTTGTTTATGCGCCACGCGTACTGCCGGTGCGTCAACACCTAGAGCAATTCACGCTTGAATGTGCCCACCCGAATGGCGGGTGCCACGGCTACGGTCGTTTGCAGCCGTGCTTGGTTGACAAGTCGTGGGTACACCCGAACGTGAACTGCTCTAGCGCTGGCGCCGCCGGGCACGGGCCATCAGCGTCGCAAAGCCGCCGAAGGCCAGGAGCGAGAGCGTCGCCGGCTCAGGGGCCACGAAAAATGCCCCGGACTGAATGCTAAACGGCTTGTTGGCCGCAAGTTCCTGGAAATCGTACCACGCGGCGGCCGTACCATCGCCTTCGTAGCACTCGTATTGGTTGGTCGCGTCGTTGTAACCGAAGGCGGTCACGAAGTGGTCCGCCACGCCACTAGTCGTGCTGGTCACGAAGAGTTCCACCGGTTGGTGGGCGTCGATCGATTTCTTGAAATCAACCCACAGACTGCCGAAGTACTCGTAATGGCCGGTGGCGTTCGTGTAGCCGAGGTTTCTCGCATAGGCCACCATGCCAATGGGTGTTTCAAGGGGTGTGCCCTTTAAGAGCACGTTGGATTGCATGTCCTCGCCGCTCCAACCATCGGCTGCATCCAAACGTGAACTCCACATGAAGTCGGCCAGACTGTTGTCCGCGTGATAAGGCGGCCCGCCGGGGTGCACATCCAGCCGGTCGAGGCCCGGGCCGTAGCCCACGTAGTCGTAGAAGTGATCGGAGGAGGCGATCATGCTCTTGATGTACGACTGGTTCGAGGAGGACCAGTCGTTGTTGCCGTTGCCGCCGATGAGGCCCGAGGCGCCGTGGCTCTGCCAGTAGCCGATGATCATGCCCCCGGCCGTGGGGCCGCAGCCCTCCCATTGTGGATAGTTCGGTACCCCGGAGATCTCCACGACGGAGGCCGACAGGCTGCACGGGACGATAAGAAGCACTAACGCCGTAAGAACGGCGCAAGCAGACCGGGTCATGGAAAAGCCCCCTTCAACAACTCCCCCGGCCAAGCTGCCCCGCGTCCGACTACCCCTCGCTCTGGATGCGGTGCGATGTAAACCGACGGCACGACCTAAAAAGTACAACACCACTTTGCGCGGCGGGTCTCCGCACCCGCCGCGCCACCTGGCGCACACAAGAATGCCATTTCTTGGGCGGTCGCCCCGCCGCGGCGGGCAAAAAACCAAGTGGCATGATATTACTATACCCCAGAATCCAGGAAAATCAAACGGAAGCGGCAATAATCCGGATTTGCAGACCGCGCACCCCGCCCATCTTCGCGCACCCTAAGCCGGCATCGCCCATCATGCCGACAGGGCGAAATCCGTAACGGCCACGCTCGGGCTCGCCCCAGTGGACGAGCCCGAGCGTTGTACCCCTAAACTAAGCCATCCGACGCTTACGAGCGTACCCGACCACCCCGCAGATCCCCATGAACAGCCCCGCCATCGTCAGCGGTTCGGGGACGCCGGGAACATCAATTGACAGACTGTTCTCCGGGATGGTGTACGTCCACAGACCGGGCAGACCGCCAATGGCACCAGTCACAGGATAGTTGTACTGCACGTTGCAGTTGTCGACCAGGACGCCATTCTCAAACGCCTGCCAGCGGAATTCCAGCGGGGCCGGGTTACCCGTGAAATTGAGAGTCAGCGGGTAGAGTGCCGTCGTGTTGGACCCCTTGATCACCAGAGTGTTGCCGTTGAAGGCAACCTGGTGCCAATCGCCCATCAGGGTATCCGGGCCCTGGCCCTCAAACAACTCCTTCGGCGTTGCCCCGGAGTAGTCGATCTGGAACCTCATCTCATTGAACCACCCACAGTTGCCTTCCTGGATGCCGGTCATAGACCAACTATTTCCCAACAGGACACCGCTACCCTCATCAACGGCAACGGGAACGGCCATCGCCTGGCCCGCGCCCGCCAGGATGACACCTAAGACTGCCAAGGCTACCATGTATCTCATGTTGTAATCCCCCCCTTTCATGGGGTAAGTCCGTGCTGTCGTAACTTGTTTCACGCCCAGACGTTCGAACGGTCGAACCGCTGGGCAGGACCGCCGGCAGACGCCATCGCCGGCTTCCCCCCGCGGCCCCTGACGCAGGGACCGTGGGTCCTTCAAGCCTTGGGCGGTTACCCGCCCTCAGGCCCTGCGGCGCTTACGCGCGTACCCGACCACACTGCCAATACCCAGCAGCAGACCGGCCATGGTCAGCGGCTCGGGAATGGGGGTCAAGACGGCCTCGAAGCCGGATCCATACTGGCCCGCCGTACCTCCGTCATTGGCGCCATCGTAGTAGAGCGCCTTCGTATCGCTACGGTAGGTTTCCGCATCATCGCCATTGAGGTCCCCGACCCAGAACCGAATCTGATTGACCTGGTCCTGGGTGATTAGGGGGTCATTGATATCCCAACCGTTGCCTGTTACGTCCCAGTACAGGTCAGCCGTTATGCTAAAGTCGCCGATATCGGCGCCTCCAAGGCTGGTCGGACGCAGACGTTGCCCTGGTATGAGGGTGTACCACTGCACAATGTCGCCGCCGATGCCATAGGGGTTGGGAATGATTGCAACATTCCAGTCCGACGCGGCCGTCGCCGCAACCGTGGTGCCCGGCTTCACAACGACATTCTCGCCCCACGACCTGGCTGCCGCCCCGTCGATGAACCAGGCGTTAAACACGGCAATGCCTTGGCCAGAAGTCGTCAAGCTGTTTCTCCAGTTCACATAGGTGTTGTAGTCGGTGGGCTGAGTATGGCCCGCCTCCATATAATCGCTGAAGGTGCCATAGTAATCGGTCCCCCAGGCTTTGTGTATACGGCGGGCATCCGGCTGGGTGGCCTTCAGACCCGTCGAGTCCGGAGCGTAGTTGTCCAGAATGTTGTTCGGATCGAAGGTGATCGTTACCGTGGCCTGGGCCGTGCCTGCGATGGCCAAGCATACGGCAATGACTGCGACAATTCCTAAGTATCTCATGGTTTTCACACCCCCCGCTTCCGGAGGTCTCCGTGCCCCCCTCCTTGATTTCCGCCGGCTCTCACCGCGATGGCGAGGCCAGGTGGCTGGCCGGCAGGGGGCAGCCGGCCATTTTCAACAGTTTGCTGTAGGGTTAAGGCTCGAACGCTCAAAAGAGCGTCCCGCTTTGCTTCATACTCCCCCCTTCCGGTTCTGCCCGCTCCGGCGGTTCGCCAAACCCGCTGCGCAGCAGCTTCTCGCTCAGGCCATGCGGCGCTTACGGATGTACCCGCCCACGCCCGCCAGGCCCAGGAACAGACCGGCCATGGTCAGCGGTTCGGGAATCGCAGTAACTTCGAACGTCGCCATCACGTCTCGCGAAGGCTGGGTCCAGGGGTTATCGCCATCGAAGTTAGAACCTCCCACCTTAGGGAGCCCCAGCGGTGTAACGTCAATCCGGTAAGTATTATCGATGAAGAAGCTGGTCGTTGACCCCGGGGAGAGCGAGAGGTAGTCGTTAACCCAATTAACCAGGTCAAGACCAGTTTGGTTGAGGTTGCCAGAAGACCCCCCGACGAAAGACATATTGGGTGTTGCGTCGAAGGAGAGCGGCATATCAGGCCAGGGTTCCGGTGTACCTCCATAGGTGTAGTCTATTTTCCAGAGAAGCGTGCTGATCTTTTGCACGTAGGTGCCAGGCGTCAGATCGAGCGTGCCCGTGTAGGTCTTATACTCCACCGTATCACCCGGGTAACCGTTAGGGCCCCAAGGAGACCCCACCGGTGGTGTGAGTGGACCGGGCAATTGTGTTACCCAGCCGCCCACGGTATAACTGACGCTGTCAGCGCCGGCTGTTCCTGCGCCGGCCAGAACCGCCAGTGCTGCCGTCAGAACAAACACCGTTAAGAATCTCATGGCTCGATCCCCTCTTCCCCCGCTCCAGTACAACCTATCTCATCCAGTCTTCCCCGGCCTCGTGGCCGGGGGCTGATTGATTACTTTTCTTCACGCCGCTCTGGCGGCTACCCGCCGTCAGGCCATGCGGCGCTTACGGATATACCCGCCCACGCCCGCCAAGCCGAGGAACAGGCCGGCCATGGTCAGCGGCTCGGGAACTGAGGATTCCCCCACCTGCGGCTCGGAGCCGGCCACGTAGACGTTGATCGAAGCGCCGGACGAAGGCAGAACAACGTCCTGAAAGCCGGCATCTCCGTAGTCGAAGCCAACAACCTCGGGAACACCGGAGAGGCCATCGGCGTACCCCCAAGTCAGCTCGGAAGATCCCAGGGGCGCATCTGCTTTCGCCAGCAGAGTGAATTTGAACAACGTTCCATCCCCCGCCGCAAGATACTCACTGAACTTATTCCAGTCTATGGCACCGACTCTCAACTCGCCTGGGGTTCCGGCACCACCCCAGGGATCCCAGTTGTCCTTGAGGAAAGCACCTTGAACCACGCTCGGGTCCACGTAGGTAAACACAGCGGGATCGTACAAGATGACCGCGCTTATGGCGGTCATAGTGAAGCCGGGCGAGCCAATCATATTAACCGACACGGTCACCGGCGAACCCGGCGTTACCTTCAGCGTATCGGGCACCAATGCTACGGACGTCGCCCATGCGGGCGACGAAACCGCCACAATCGTTGCCAGTGCCGCCGTCAGAACAAACACCGTTGCGAATTTCATGATTCGATCTCCCTCTTTCACTGTTCCCAGTGGAATCTCATTTTATGCACTCTTCCCCGGCCTCATGGCCGGGGCTGATCAATCAATGTGCTTCACGCTGCGCGGCGGCGGCGACGGGCCGCCACAACGCTCGCCAGACCGATGGCCACAAAGGCCAGCGTGGCCGGCTCCGGCGTGGTGTAACCGTAGGCGTCCATCAGAACCTCCAGGTCTGGATCGCTCGAGATGTCGCGCCGGACGCCCGTGCCCAGGGCCGCGCTCATGAGGTCGGTGTTGCCCAAGACGTGCGTCCCGTTGGCAGCGCCCGTGAGCTCGACCGTAAAGCTGTTGCCGGTGCCGGTGTAGGTCCTGTACGGATCCGGGACGGGGGTCACCTTCGCGGCAAAATCCGTGTACGTCGCCGAGAACCCCACCGCGTGGCAGAGTTCGTGGCGGAAGATCGTGAGGGCATCATACTTGCCGCCGACCACCGGGTCCGACGGGCCGACGAAGGAGAAATCGCCGGCGTCCACACGCTCAGAGTTCAGGTCGATCGTCACGAACGTGCTGATATCCCACGGGGTAACCGCGCTTCCGCCACCCCCGCCGCCCCCGCCGCCGGGAGGAGTAGGCAACCACTCGCCCTCGACCATGAGCGCGGAATAGCCGCCGCTTTCGATGGTCGTCGAGGCCAAGATGCCTGTCGTTCCCAGGTCCACGATCCTGAACCTTACGCTGTTAGCAAAGGTGGTCGCGCTCGTAATCGTCGATTGCCACTGGTTGATCGCCGCCTGGGCACACGCCTGCTCGGCGCCGGTGTAGTTCGTGTCGAACGTGGCCGTCATGACCATGGCCGACGCGGGACCCGCAAAGGCCAGGGCCAGGAGAA
Source organism: Planctomycetia bacterium (assembly GCA_003170085.1). Classification (GTDB taxonomy): domain Bacteria; phylum Planctomycetota; class Phycisphaerae; order FEN-1346; family FEN-1346; genus FEN-1346. The sequence continues at coordinate 7,428 of PMZT01000188.1, forward strand.
TCGCCCCAAGAGCCGCCGGAATGTGGCACTTCATGCGTCATTCCTGTGCTCCCCCGAGCAGCCATCCCCGCCTCACCTGCCGGAAGACCCCGCTTCCGGCTGCGCGGCTATGACGTTCAACACAAACCCGCACCACCTACGCGCCGGACAAGTCCGGCGGCTAAACTGCGCGGCGGCGGCGGACATAGCCCGCCAGGCCGCCGATACCCATCATGAGGCCGGCCATCGAGACCGGCTCGGGAATCGTGGAAAGAGACCCCGTTGAAAAGAGAATAGCCGACTGGTCCGGGGCCGCATTAGGCACAGCGTAGGACCACTGGAGCACCCGTCCGTTGATATCGCCTGAGACATCGCGGATGCCCACCGTGGCCTGGCCGCCGTGAGTGGCCGGCGCCCACGAGGTGTCGGTGTTCGCGTACTGGAACAGGATGTTGTTGGTGCCTTCAAAAAGTATCGCCTCGAAGTCGATGTGGTCGCCCGATTCGTCCTTCCGTCGGAGGTCATGCCACTGGAGGACGAACTCCCGGCTGCCAGGGTCGCCAAGGGTCTGGTAGTAAACGCCGGAGGCCGAACTCACTTTCGCGACCCAATCATCGAGCAGCGGCGCGATGGCCGGAACGTTGGGATAAAGTGGATCGCCCGTGAGACTCTGGCTATTGCTCTGATTGTTCGGAAGGCCCAAGGTGATGAGGCCGTTGGTGCTCCAGAAAGCGCTGGTGTAGCTCTTGCCATAGATGTTGAAGGTGAAGCCGAGCGCGCCCGAAGTGTAGGAATCATCCGTCCCCTGCAACGTTTGCGTGCCGGTGCCGGTGATATCGATCCACGAAAACGGCACGACGTTCGTCGCCTTGTACCCGTAGGCGTCGGGGCCGATCACGGTGGCCTGGGCCACGGGCGCGGCAGCCGCAAGCAGAACGGCGGCGCACAACACGACACCGCGGTTGACGAATCTCATGGTGCTCTCCAGGCTTCGCGTAAACCTGCGTTTCCGACAGCGGCCGGCCGCCCTCGCGGCAACCGGCCTGGCATGTCCTCCAACCAACGCCAGTACCCATCCCTCGCAGGATGGGTCCTTGCGCGGCGCCGCGGCCCTCAGGACCGCAGCGCCACGGTCAAGATTCCTGCCGTAGCGCCGGTAAGACTACTTCCTCACGCGGCGCCGCACGTATCCGACGATTCCGCCAACGCCAAGCAACATGCCCGCCATGGTCAGCGGTTCGGGAATGGTCAGCAGATCCGATCCGCCGAAGTCCGCAAGCGTCAGGGCGTAGTCCTGGAAGTCCTGATTGACCAGGGCCACGACATGGGTATTGGGGGTGTACGTGTGCAAGTTGGTCAGCCAGGTGTTGCCAATCGTCAACCAGTTAGTATCGCCCCAGTACTCGCTTACCCGGAAGGTGCCGGAGCTCAGGCCGTAGTTGTAGACGCCGTTGGTCTGGGAGGTCTCGTTGATGATCTCCCACACGGAGGCCTCGAACGCGGCGGCCTGGTCATTGCTGAAACCGCTGTTCCACTGGCTGAACAGCCGGCGGAGGTCGTCGGCCTTGGTCGCACCCATGGCCGTGGTCATGCCCTTGACGACCGGCGCGGATTCGAGATTGTAGAGGTCGTACTGCCTGTACGGCGCAGGGGGATTGTCGCTGGGGGTCGGCGCCTCCTGGCGGATGTCGATGCAGTAGGTCCCGATGATCCCACCGGTCTTGTGGGCGGTGTTCCACAGATCCGCGCCCATGTCGCCCACGCTGTGCGAGTTGGTGGCGCTGTCGACCAGCAGGTTGTACTGGCCGGTATACCACGGTCCCTGCCAGCTTACACCGCTATCGAGGGAAGTGGACGCGGCCTGCGTTGGCGTGCAGTTATAGTACGTGAGGTTCACGTAGCCGTAACTCGTCGCGCCTGCCGACCCGGCCAGAAGGAGCCCGGCCACAAGGGCCAAGCCAATGAGTGTTGCTGCTCTCGTACGCGTCATCCTCAGTCTCCTTACGATCCCTGTTGGGAATACCTTTGTTGCCAAGTTCAGACCCTTCGGCGGTGCTAATGCGCCGTCCGGTCGTTGAGTTTGCCCATGGTGGCGGCGAGAATCCTGAGCTCCATGCTCCAGGTGCGCTGCTCGATGTACTCCAGGTCCGCCTCGAGCTTGTTGCGGAACGCCTCGACCGACGTATCGTACCCGTTGCGGACCTGCGCCAGGCCGGTGATGCCGGGCCGGACGGAGAGCCGCTTGCGGACGTCGGGGTAGACTATTTCCAGCTCGGTCAGGATCTCCGGCCGCTCCGGCCGCGGGCCCACGAGCGACATGTCGCCGCGGACCACGTTGATCAACTGGGGGAGCTCATCGGCGTGGCTGCGCCGCATCCACCGGCAGATGGGCATCACGCGCGGATCGCCCTGCGCCGCCCAAACGGCCCCGCAGGCCGACTCGGCATCCACGTACATCGTGCGGAGCTTGTAGATGGTGAAGAGCTTGCCGTCCTTGCCGATCCGGACCTGCTTGAAGAAGACCGGGCCGCGGCTGGACAGTTTGATGAGGATGGCACAGACGATGAGCAGGGGCAGGCAAAGAACCAGGGCCACGAAGCCAAGGACGATGTCCAGCACCTCCTTGGCAAGTTCGAAATAACGGCGGGCGAAATGCGTGGTCAGGACCATCAGGCTGGCCCCGAGACCGATGATCGTCAGCGGCTCTGGCATCGCATCGTCCCCTGGCCGGTGGTCTTGCGCGACGGGTGAAATCAAGTTTTGCTTGATTTCCGGACGATGGTCTGCCAATAATAGCAGTGGCGAGCGAGGGGGATAGAATATCCCTTCGCTCCATCGTCCCGGGTGGATCAGCGGTTCCCGGCCAAGGTACCGCGCTGACCCACCCGACTTTTTTCCGCCTCTCAAGCCTCAACGTTCAGCCGGCGCTGCTTCCGCCGACCAACACTCTCCACTCGCTGCTTCGCCGGCCACCTCCTGCAACGGCGGCGAATCCCACGCACCCTGCCACATAGAATGCAAGGGGCTGCCTAGCAGCCCCCGGACGCCATCACAACCAGAGCACTCAGCGCGGCGGCGAACATCCAACCCGCCGACAACTGGACACTCCCGTTTTTGCTATTCGATACGTCTACCATCCTAGTCCCCCCTTGTCCGCAAGCTGCGCAACATCAAAGGTGCGGTATTATGGTACACGATTGCCCCGTTGTCAACTAGTTCGCGAGAAAAATCGCGTTAAGGACGTGCGAATTTCGGCGAAAAAATACACTGCGATATCGAATTGTAAAGTTCGAGGCGTAAGGCGGAATCTTCACGGCAGTTTTCCGGATTTTGGCGCGGTCTGCGGCGCAAGTCTTGGCCGCGGTGCCACGGCCCCGTGCACTCCCGTTCATCATCGCCAAACGGGCGGAGTCCTTTTCTCTGTGAGCAGCCGGCGCTCCCATGAGGTATAGTATCCGCATGGATCTGCCGCGGAGACCTGTGATGCCGAAGCAACGGGCAGCCGTGTATCTGACGATCCTGGCGGGCGCGCTTATCATGCCGGCCCCCCTGCGGACCGCGCACGCAGCCGAGGCGACCNNGGCGCCGGCGAACCCGCTCGCGACGGCCAGGCCAGCCGAGATGTCGTCCGGCCTGGTCGTGTCGGCCGTGGCGCCAGTGACGGCCGAGCAGTGGAAGCTGCCGCCCGGCGTCGGCCTGATCGTCGACGCGGTTGAGCCGCAGAGCCCGGCGGCCGCTGCCGGCGTACGCGCGAGCGACGTCCTCGTGCGGCTTGACGATCAGATCCTCGTGAGCCAGGTCCAGTTCCAGGTTCTCGTGCGTCTGCGAAAGCCCAAGGACCGTGCCGTCCTGACGCTGCTTCGCGACGGGGTCGAGCGGAAGGTCGCCCTGGAGTTCCCCGCCGCGGACGAGGCCCGGCCCGACGGCCCGCCCGATGCCAAGCCGCCCGTGCCGCGCGGCCTGACGGGCACGGCCCGCATGATGTCGGTGCTGAGCGCCCCCGACTTCGCCGGCGGCGCCGTCGCCTCGTCCAGCGTCACCTTCTCCGACGCCGATCACACCCTCATAGTGACCAGCCGCAACAGCGTGGCGCCGAACCTCGCCCTGGCGCAGCGGAAGGAGAAACTCGCGAAACTCGAGGAGGAGCTTCGCGGGTACCTCCAGAAGCAGATGACCGACAAGCACCCCAAGGTGCAGCCCCTGCGTGAGGCCATCGCCCAGTTGCAGCGTGAGATCGCCGCCACCCCGGAAGAGGCCGCCGGCGGCAGATACCTCCTGGCGACGGACCGCCGCGGCCTGGTCCTCTTCGAAGGGCCGATCGACTCTGAGGACCAGCGCAAGGAGGTTCCGCCCGCGATCCTGCGAAAGCTCCAGGCTATGGAGGGATGGATGCACGTACAGACGAGCGCCGGCGGTGGCCGGGCCGAGGCCCAACTCCTGATGCACATGAGCGCGGTGGGCGCAGCCCCGGTGCCCCTGGTTCCGCCGAAGGCCCCGCCGCCGCCCGGCAGCCAGGACTTCTCCGACGAGGAGCACAACCTCCTTCTCGTGACCGGCCCGGCGGGCCGGCGCCTCGTCGCCCACGATAAACTCGGCCACACCCTTTTCGACGGGCCGGTTGAGACCGACGCGGATCGGCTGGCGGTGCCGCCCGACGTCCTGCGGAAGCTCGAGGCGTTCGAGAAGGCCAACCGCGCCGAGGTCTCGTTGATCGAAGACGGCGTTACCGTGACGATCGTGGCCGAGCGCGGCCATCAGCGCGTGACCGCCAGGGACGCCGGCGGCAAGGCCCTTTTCGAGGGCCCGATCGACACCGAAGAGGAGCGCGCCAAGATGCCCGAGAAGGTCCGCGCCAAGATCGAAAGGCTCTGGAAGTCGTGCGCGACCGTGTGGGAAGGCTCCGGCGGCTAGCCGGACGCTGTGCCCTCCAAGGGAAAGGCGTGGCCGATGCCTCCCGACAAAGTGCAAGCACCGGCCATTCCGGACACGGCCCAAAAGTGGCGATCGAATTTGCCGCGAAGGCGGTTCAACACAACCCGTCCAGACTTCAAACTAAGGCTTCTCGGCCGAACCGATCACGAGCAGCGCAAAGGTATCTTTGCCGTCCGCGCCGGCCACGAAGCCCGGCAGGTAAATCCGGTGGGTCGTCGGGTCGGCCGCCACGGTTTTGGCCCGCGTGGCGGTCTTGAGCGTCTGGATCACCTTGAATTCGCCCGCCGGACCTTCCTTGATGACGCTCAGCGTGCCGTCGCGGCCATTGGGGATCATCACCAGGCCGAGCTGCGCGTCGAACGCGGCGCCGTCCACGCCCTTGCCCACGCCCACGTTGCCCAGCACTTTGCCGGTCTCGGCATCGACGATTATCATCTTTGCGTTTCCGCCGCAACCGATGAACAGCCGCTTGTGGGCCGCATCCAGCGCCACCCCCGTCGGTTCCTCGCCCGGCGCGATGGGCCAGTGGGCCAGCACCTTGAGGGCCTTGGTGTCGATGGCCACGACTTCCGACTTGTCCTCCACGTTGACGTAGAGACGGCCGGCCCCATCGGCCACGGCCAGCTCCAGCTTGCCGGGGACGGCCAGCGTCACGGGCGCCTTGTCCAGTGCGGCCGGATCGATGACCGTGATGCCGCCGCCGCTGTTGTCGAAGGCAAAGACCTTCTTGCTGGCCGGATCGTAGAGGATCGCGTCGGCCTTCGGGCCGGCCGGGATCTTCTTGACGGTCTTGAAGGTCTTCAGATCGAAGACCACGACCGCCTTGTCCTTGCCGGCGGTGGCGAAGCCCAGGTTCAGTTCCGGCACCACGGCCACGCCATGCGCACCGTTCACGTCGGCCACCTCGCCCAGCAGCGTGCCCTTGTCGGCGTCGATGACCATGACCCGCGTCGCCCGCGAAACATAGACGCGCCGGGCCTGCGGATCGACCGTCAGCAGATCCCAGCCGCCCTCGCCGCCGAGGGCGAAGGTCTTGAGCACCTGGAGCGGACCGGCCTCGGCGGCCGATGCCGTCGCGTAGCCGGCGGCGGAAAGAGTGAGCAGGGCCAGGCCAGTGGTCAGAAGCATTGCCAAGCGATAAGTCATGGGTTGTCTCCCTGGTTCAGGATGCGCCGCGCCGCTGGCGGCTGATGCCGCGGCACCGCATGGATAAGGTACTTCTCGCGTCCGCTCCCGCCTGCGACCGTCGCCGACGAGTTGATCCGATATTCTACGCAAGAACCGGCTATTCTACCGCCAAACGGTCCGAATTTCATTTTATTGCCGCATCCAGGGCACGCCGGCTCTTAAGCGGCTGCCCGCCGTCCTGCCGCCCCGCCGCAAACAGAAGCGGAGATATTGTTCCCGGAACTCCCCCTTGGGATTATCTTCACTCGAACTCGAGTTGTACGCGCACCAGATCCCGGTCATATCCTTCATTCTTCGGGGTGCGAGCGCGGTGTTCTGTGTAATAGAGATAGGGCCGTTTGCCTGTGACCTCAAAATTGCGTGATTGGTCAGTCGGATCAAGCAGGGAGGGGAAGCCCAGTAGCGGTCCCGGTTCATCGGATGTCCCCTGGTTGGCTCTCATAATGAGACGACGGGGGGACCAGTCGATGAGATTGTCCGACAGTGAAAAACAGAAGCCGTGGACGGTCTTCCCCGTTTGGCGATCCTCATAAGATTCATACCCCACGAGGATGTACTTCTTGAAATAGGTATTGTAGGTGAGGCTTTGGTACATCGATTGGATTTCCTTATACGCAATGTATTTGAAAATGTGTTTGGCGCGTTCAGCTTCGGGGCAGGTATAGGGATTGACAAACTGTACAGTGAAATCCTTCCCATCCCACGCACGCCAGCTTGCGGGATCCGCCAGGTTCTTTGTGCGCATAATGCTGGTGACAAACCATTCGTCGCCTACCCGATGGCACGCGTTGAACAGTACATAGTAGTGGCCGTCTTTGGGATTGCAGATGATGTTGCTGGGTTGAAAGATGCCGGCGGGGCCGGCATCGAACTTCCAGCCAACGGGCAGGCTGGCCAGAAGATGCCCTGGGGCCGGAGCATGGGTGTACGAGTACCCTCCATTGACGGATTGGGCAAAGGTAAAGGAATTATACCAACCTTTTCCGTAATCCGTCCAGTAGTCCCCCCTCGAAGGAGCGTGGCGGCCCGGATGCTCATGACCCTGGTATTCGTTATGCACCAATGCATAGATCGTCTTCCCATCGAGCGTATAAACAGAAGCGAGCCATTCCCGGTCGTTGAATTGGGCGGGGTCGGCGTCTTTGTGAGAATACATCAGGACGTGAGGATCCGGTTTTACCTGCCCCAGTTCGCTCCCGATCATCCGTCGTCCGTTAAAACAAGTGGCGATGAGTTGTACCCGGCCCGCGGCATCGCGAAAGGCACGGGCGGGCATGTCGGGAATGTCCTCCTTCTCAGCGGCATCACGGGTCCAGTCGAACACCACCTCTTCCTGCCCTATGATTCTGACGCGGGGGTTTACGTCTGCCACGCTTGCGTTTTCAAGCCCCTGTTCAGACTTCACTTTCGTGGCGGAGACTTCCTTGCCGCTCGAGCTCACGCCCCTTGTTTCGTTTTCTTTCAAAGGCAAGATAAAGGTTTCCCAGGTCCTGCGACCTCGTACCACTTCATCCCATTGGATCCGAATGCAGTTTGCTTCCTTCTTCCACTCTCCCTTGAGTGTTGGCTGTGTGGCGCGGGCAACAACGCCTCCATTCCTGAATGTCCAAGTGTCTGAGTCGGTGCCGATCTTGATGTCCCATGTTCCGAGCAGAATGGATTCTGTAGCTGAAGCATCCTGCCCGGATGCCGTGCCGTCCACGCCGGTGGCGGAAAGAGTCAGCAGGGCCAGGCCCGTGGCCAGAAGTAGTGCCAAGCGATGGGTCATGGGTTGTCCCCCTGGTTCAGGATGCGCCGCGCCGGCGGCGGCTGATGCCGCGGCACCGCATGGATAAGATACTTCTCGCGTCCGCTCCCGCCCGCGACCGTCGCCGACGAGTTGTTCCGACAATCAACCGCGAGAACCGGCTATTCTACCGCCAAACGGTCCGGAGTTTATTCTATTGCCCGCCTGTAGCACACCGCGGATGACTCACTTGGCGCCGTAAAGATGATTCTTCAGCAGGTAGCCGGCGCCCTGGTAGTAAGAAATGGCCATGTCCACTTCGTCGGGGTCGATCTCGATGGGCGTTTCCGTGCCGTTGGGTTCCATGGCGAGCATCTGCACTTCGTGCCCAGGCGACAGGACGACCTGGTGGTTGCCCACGAGCAGGCACAGGTCCAGTTCCGTGCCGATGAAGGCCCGGTTGGCCGGGTCGCGGAGGATGTCGCGGCCGAAGAACTTGCTCGTGTACGAGGCGTCCAGCAACCCCAGCACGGTGGGCATGAGGTCGGACTGGCTGCACAGGGCTTCGTAACGGCGCGGCGGGATGATCTTCGGAGCATAAATGATCCCGGGGATGTGATACTTGGTGGGGGAGGTATCGCGACGGATGAACCGCCGCGCACAGTGGTCGGCCGTGATGACGAAGATCGTGTCGTCGAACCAGGGTTTTTCGCGAGCCTCGCGGAGAAAGCTGCCGATGGCGAAGTCGGTATACTTGACCGCGCCGAAGGCGCCTTGGCCGGAAGGAATGTCAATCTCCTGTGGATACGTGTACGGACGATGGTTGGAGAGCGTCATGATCATGGCGAAGAACTTGCGGCCTGCCTGGTGGGTCGCATCGCACTCGCGGAGGACGCGGCTATAAACGTCGCCGTCGCAGGCGCCCCAGGCGTTGCCGAAGTGAATCTCGCCGGGCTGAAACTTCCGGTTGTCGATCAGTTCGAACCCGCCCCGGCACAAGAACGCGTCCATGTTGTCGAACGTGCCCTTGCCGCCGTAGAAGAAGAGCGTGCGGTAGCCCATGTCGCGGAACAATCCCTCGGCCGAGAAGAACGCGTTGGCGCCTGCGCGCTTGCCCAGCGCCCGCCCGGGCACCGGCGGCAGACAGAGGTTCAGCGCCTCCAGCCCGCGAATCGTCCGCGTTCCGCAGGCGTACAGTTGGGTGAGCAGGATGCCCTGGCCGGCCAGCTCGTCCAGGTTGGGCGTCAGCCCTCTCGGGTTGCCGAAGACGCCAAGGTAGTCGGCGCTGAGGCTCTCGACCACGACGAGGATGACGTTGTGCTTGACCCGGTTCGGCCCGTTGTCGATCTTCCGCGTCAGGTTGTCGGGGTCCTCGCTGACGTAACGGCTGTTGGAGGTCTTGAGCAACTCCCGCAGGCGGTCCATGACGTGGGTGTGGTCGCGGGCGAGATACAGGTCCTCGCCGTAGAGCACATCGCGGTTGCACAGGGCCGTGACGAAACTGAGCGAGCCGTTCTTGGCCAGGTTCTTGTTGGTCCAGTTGTCGCTGGTGTCGGTCAGCGTCTGCTTGAGCGCGAAAGGCACGGCCAGGCCCAGGGCCGCCAGGTAAACGGCCAGGAAAACCAGCCGCTGGCCGGTCCGAAGTGGAATCTGGCACGAGGCCAGCACCGTCCGCGCAAAGGGCAGGACGATCAGCACCGCCGCCGCGACCAGCCCGCCGCTGATCAGAATCACGGGATAAGTCTGCCAGATGTCGGCCAGGACCGTCCGGAAGTCACGGAGGTAATCGATCGCGAACAGGTTGAACCGACTGCTGGGGAACTCCGCCCAGTAGAACCATTCGGTCGCGACGTCGTAGAGCACGAAAAACACGCCCAGACCGAAGAGGGTCAGGCACAGCCTCCGGCCGATCCGCCCGGCGAGGAACCGGTTGGGCGCCAGCACGACCACCAGCGCCAGTGGCAGCATCACCCACGCACACGTCAGCAGATCGAAGAACAGGCCGAACGCAAAGGCGCCGACGAGCGCCAGGGGACGCGTGTCGGCCAGCGAGAACGAGCGGACCAGCAGCGCGACCCTCAGGAGGCAGCAAGTCACCACGAAGAACGACGCAAACAACCAGAGGCCGGCGAATCGCGAACGCAACAAGCGCATGCATTTTCTCCTGGAAAACCGGTAACCGTTCACGGAATTGTACTCGAATAGCTCGCGGGCGGAAAAGAGAAATAGTTCCAGAATTGTCTGACGCTAGGGTGTTTGTCAGGGTACACCATGACAGACTGGCCTTTCGCAGGTTTTGAGTCTACCGGGGGTTGAGATGGAGTGCAAGGCGATGAATGAAGAGTGGCCCGGCATGCCGATGAGATCGTTGCAAGACGAACCTTATCGAAGGCCGGGCCATGAAACGCTACAACCTCTCATCGTTGTTTCTGGGCGTGGTCTTGAGCGCGAAGATCGCCTTCTCCGAAAGATCGTGGCCGTACCTGGCCACCTGCGCGGTGCCGTGGCTGCTGTGCGTCGGCCAGCGGTGCGTCACGCGACTGGCGGGGCTCTCGCGCCATCGGCGGAGCCTGTCGGGGTACTATCGCTTTCTGTCGGACGGCAAGTGGCGGATGGCCGCCGCTGGCGTGCGAGGTGAAGAATGGCCGCCACCCTCGCAACACTCTTCTCCGCCGCCACCCGAGCCGCATGAAAACCTGCGAAAGGCCAGGTATTAATGGGAGTGACGGGATTCGTACTCCAACGGAATGCCGCGCCGCAGTCCTACGGTTTCTGACCTGGCGCGGCCTCGGCCAGCACGCGTATCTCCTCGAGCAGAGCGTCCAGGAGCTCCGCCTCGGGCAGCTTCCGGATCGCCTCGCCCTGGCGGAAGAGGACGCCGTGGCCCTTGCCGGCGGCGATCCCCACGTCGGCCTCGCGCGCCTCGCCCGGCCC
>PMZT01000225.1:0-6865 GCA_003170085.1 Planctomycetia bacterium
CGTGAACTGGATGCGGCGGAACTGCAGGTCCATCGCCCGGCCCAGGCTCGAGATGAGCAGCGTCTTCGCCAGGCCCGGCACGCCCGTGATCAGGCAGTGCCCGCCCGCAAAGAACGCCGTGACCACGTCGTCCACGATCTGGTCCTGGCCGATGATGACCTTGCGGACCTCGCGCAGGATCTTCTCTTTGCCCGCGCGGATGCGGGCAATCGACTCCACCGCCATCGTTTCTTCGCCGGCCATCAGAGTCCCTTCCGTATGGGGGAGTGCGGTTTCTAGGCTTGGGGTTCCGGCACGGCCTGGACCAGCCGCTTGATGATCTCTGAGAGGCTCACCCGGTCAATCTCGGCCCGGAACGAGAGGCCGATGCGGTGCCGCAGGACCGGCTCGATCGCGCGGCGAACATCGGCGGCGCCGGCGGTCGCGCGGCCGTCCTGCGCAGCGGCCGACTTGGCGGCCAGCGCGATGTTCTGGCTGGCCCGCGTGCCGGCACCCCACGCCACGTATTCCTTGATGAAATTCGGGGCGCCCGCGACCGTGGGCCGGCTGGCCGACACAAGGTCCACAATGTACTTGCCCAGGACCGTTGGCAGTGCCACTCGCCGCACCGCCTGCGTAAACTGGGTCACATCGTCGGCCCCCATGACCTTCTCAAGCAGGACCTTGCCGGCGCCCGTCGACTGCCGCACGACCACCACTTCCTGATCGTTGTCCAGATATCCCATGGCCACGCTCAGCATAAAGCGGTCTTGCTGCGCCTCGGGCAGCGGGTACGTGCCTTCCTGCTCCTGCGAGATCTGCGTGGCCAACACGTAGTGCGGACGCGGCAACGGATACGTCTTGCCGCCGATCGTAACCTGCTTCTCCTGCATGACCTCGAGCAACGCGGCCTGCGTCTTGGGCGGCGNNGTGAACTGGATGCGTTTGAACTCCAGGTCCATGACCTTCGCCAAGGCCGCCACGAGGATCGTCTTGGCGGTGCCGGAGGGTCCCTGGATCATCGTGTGCCCGCCGGCGAACATGGCGATGAGCACCTGGTCGATGGCATCTTCCTGGCCGACGATGATCTTCCGGAGTTCCTTGAGGATCGCATGACGGGCGGCTTTCACCCGCGCCAGCAGCGCATCGAGATTCTCCGGCGGGGCTGCCTCGGACGACTTCTGGGGTTGACTCATTCTGTCTCCTCGACTCCGCACCCTCCGGGGCCGCTCACAGGGGATGCCCCGGCCAGACGTTAATGCCGGCAGGAATACGCACTCTCCCCGGCCCCCTCTCAAGGAGTCTGCCCCCAGAGTAAATGGAATTTCTCCGGCAAGGTTCCGCGTAAAACCCGCCGCCGCACACAGTCTTCTTGCCCGCCGGTCGCGAAGTGAAGTAGGGGACTCTGAGTCTGGCTGGCGACAACCCGCGGCCCCGAAGACCCTTGGATCACTCATCCACCAGACGATAGCCCACGCCTTGTTCGGTCAGAAGGTAGCGCGGGCGGGCGGGGTCGGCCTCCAGTTTGCGGCGGAGGTTGGCCATGTAGACGCGGAGATAATGCATCTCCTCCACGTAGGGCGGACCCCAGACTTCTTCCAGCAGGAACCGGTGGGTGAGGACCTTGCCGGCGTGGTGGACCAGTATGGCCACGAGGCGGTATTCCAGCGGCGTCAGGTGGACTTCCTTGTCCGCCACGAAGACGCGCCGGGCGGCCAGGTCCACCTTCAGGTCTCCGACGACAAACTGCGTTGCTTCGTCGGCGCCGCCGGCCGCGATGCGGGCGGCATGGCGCATCGCCACGCGGATGCGGGCCAGAAGTTCGCCGACGCTGAACGGCTTGGTGAGGTAATCATCGGCCCCCAAGTCGAGGGCCGCCACCTTGTCCTTCTCCTGGCCGCGGGCCGACACCACCACGATCGGCACCTCGGACCAGGTGCGCAGGTTGCGGATGACCTCCAGGCCGTCCATGTCGGGCAGGCCGAGGTCGAGGATCACGACGTCGGGCGGCTGAAGGGGAGCGGCCTTAAGGCCCGCGTCGCCGTTCTCGGCCTCGGCCACGCGGAAGCCCGCCGCCGCGAGCGACGCGCGCAGGAACCGCCGCATGGCGGCCTCGTCCTCAATGACCAGGACCAGCCCAGGATTCTCACTCACCGCAGCCCTCGCGACTTTCTATTTCGGCGGCAGGTCCGCTTCGGCGTCAACGGTCGGCGGTTGAAGATCGGCGGGGATCGTGAAGACGAACCGCGCCCCGCCGCCGGGGCGGTTCTCGGCCCAGATGCGACCACCATGTATTTCAACAATTGCGTGGCAGATAGCAAGTCCCAGGCCTGCGCCGCGGCGGCCTTGGACCGATCCGGCGGCGCCGCGAACGAACTTGGCGAAGATCTGCGTCTCCTCGCCGGCGGCCAGGCCGGGGCCGCTGTCGGCTACCTCGATAACCGCTTGCTCGCCCTCGACGGAGGCCAGAATCTGAATCGGCGTGCCGGTCGGCGTGTACTTGGCGGCGTTATCGAGGAGGTTCAGGAACACCTGCTCGACGAGCACGCCGTCAAAGTGAAGCAGCGGCATGTTCGGGGGTATCCGCACGGTCACCGGATGGTCGGCCAGGACCTTGCCCAGCCGCCCCAGGGCCGAGCCGACGACTTCCTCCAGCGGTTGCCACTGCTTCTTGAGCGTAATGACCCCCGACTGAAGCTGCGTCATGCGAAGCACGTTCTCGATCAACCGGCTCATGCGGCCGGTTTCATCGCAGATGGTCTGAAGGAGTTCGCGGCGCGTCTCGGGGCTCTGGGCATCGCCGGATTCGAGCAGGCTGCTCGATGACCCGGCGATCACGGCCAGCGGCGTCCGCAGATCGTGCGAGACGCTCGACAGGAGCGAACTGCGGACCCGTTCGGCCTCCACCTGGACGAGGACCCGCTGGGCCTGCTCGGCCAGGGCGGTGCGCTGAAGGGCCAGCCCGATCTGCCCGGCGCAGGCTTCAAGGAGTTGCCGCTGGTCGGGCGTCAACAACCGCTCGGTGCCCTGAGGCAGGCGGATTCCAAGGACGCCGACCGGCCCCTCGGGCCCGACAAGCGGCAGGTACAGCGCCTTGGCGCTCGGCAGCGTGTCGGTGCCTGCCCCGGCCAGTTTGCCGTGATCGAAGACCCATCGAGCGACGGCGATGTCGGCTTCGCTGTCGGCGACGCCGTCCTCCAGGCCGATGCCGGGCGCCAGTTGAAGCCTACCGCTGCGGCCCGGCAGGAAAAGGCCCACGTCGCCGCCGAAGAGTTCGCTCAATTCACGCTGAGCCGTTACCACCAGTTGATAGCGTCCCGACATGGCAGCCAGTTGCCGGGTGAGGCGGTACAGGGCCTCCGTCCGGCGTTCGCGCTGCCGCGCATCTTCCGCGTGCTGCCGGATGCGGGCCGTCAGCGTGCTGATGACCAGGGCCACCACCAGCATCACCCCGAACGTTATCAGGTACTGAACGTCCGATACGGCAAACGAGAAGTACGGCGGGACGAGGAAGAAGTCGTAGAGCGGCACGGCGATCATCGAGGCGGCCACCCCGGGGCCGCGGCCATAGCGGACCGCAACGAGGACCACACCCAGCAGGAACACCGTCACCAGATTGGCTTCGGCCAAGTGCGCCAGGCGCGCCAGTTCAGCCACGCCGAGGCTCAGGGCCATGACCACGGCCATCCGGGCGTAGTTTCCCCAAGGTGTGCGGCGTGGCAGCGTGGCGGCGACCGTCTCCTCCTCCGGTTCTTCGCGGCCGCGGACGATATGCAACTCAACGTCGCCGCTCAGGCGAACCAGGTCGTGAACCAGGGAGCCCTTAAACAGTTCGACCCACCGGGACCGGGCGGCCTTGCCGACGACAATGCGGGTCACGTTGTGCGATTGCGCGTACTTGACGAGTTCCTCGGCGGCGCTTTGACCGCTCAGCGTCACGGTCTCCGCGCCAAGTTGCTCTGCCAGCCGCATGTGCCGCATGAGGTTCTGGCGGGCGGCCTCAGACATGCCTTCGGTGGCCGGCGTCTCGACGAAGGCGGCGATCCACTCCGCCTGGAGGGCCGCCGCCATGCGCCGGGCGGTGCGGATGACGCGGGCCGAAGTCGGGCTTGGGCTAACGCAGACGAGCAGACGTTCCTGGGCGGCCCAGGGGCGCCGGGGCTCCCGGCCACGCCCGGTGGTCTCGACCTGCGCGCGGACGCGGTCGGCGGTGCGCCTCAGGGCCAGTTCGCGCAGGGCGATCAGGTTAGCCTTCTGGAAGAAGTTCTGCATGGCCTGCTGGGCCTGGGCGGGCACGTACACTTTGCCCGCGGCAAAGCGCTGGAGGAGCTCGTCGGGCGGCAGGTCGATGATCTCCACCTCGTCGGCCCGCTCGAAGACGGCGTCCGGGACGGTCTCGCGCACCACGACGCCCGTGATCTGGGCGATGGCGTCGTTCAGCGTCTCCAGGTGCTGGACGTTGAGGGTTGTATAAACATCGATTCCGGCGGCCAGCAGATCGTCCACATCCTGCCAGCGCTTGGTGTGGCGCGAGCCGGAGGCGTTGGTGTGGGCCAGTTCGTCGACGAGGATCAGGGCAGGCTTGCGTTTGAGGGCGCCATCCAGGTCGAACTCGCGAATCGCCACGCCGCGGTACTCGACTGCCCGCGGGGGCAGCGTTTCCAGACCTTCAAGCAGCGCCTCGGTCTCCGGACGCCCGTGGAGTTCCACGTACCCGATGACCACGTCCACGCCGGACTTCTGCTGCGCCCGGGCCGCCAGGAGCATGTCGTAGGTCTTGCCGACGCCGGCGGCGTAGCCGAAGAAGACCTTCAGCCGCCCGCGCCCGGAGGGCGGGGTCTCGCCGCGAAGGCTCGCGACTACCTGGTCCAGGTTGGCTTGTGGCTCGGGCATCGCCCTCTCCGGCCGAAACGCTTAACGATGATGCTACCGCGCCCGTTCATCCAAGGCCAGATTGAGTTCCAGCACGCTGACACGCGGCTCGCCCAGGACTCCCAGGAACCGCGGGCTTGTGTGCGCGCTCACGATGTCGCGCACCACCGACTCCGCCAAGCCGCGGGCCCGTGCCACGCGCGGCACCTGGAACTCCGCGGCCGCCGGGCTGATGTCCGGGTCCAGGCCGCTCGCGGATGCCGTGACCAGGTCCACGGGCACAGGCCGGGTGTTGCCAGGGTCAGCCGCGCGAAGAGCCGCCACACGCTCTTTCACCTGCTTGCCGAGGTCCGGATTGGTCGGCCCGAGGTTCGACCCGCCGGAGGATGCCGCATTGTACGACACGGGCGTCGTGGCCGACGGCCGGCTCCAGAAGTACCGCGGGTCGGAGAACGCCTGGCCGATGAGTTGCGAGCCTACCGCGCGGCCGTCATGCGTGATGAGGCTTCCGTGGGCCTGGTGCGGAAAGGCCACTTCCGCCACACCCGCGACGACAAGCGGGTAGACCAGCCCCGTCAGGATCGTCAGCACCGCCAGGCACAGCAACGATTGTAGCAGAAGCCGAAGCATCTTGAGACTCTCGTTTCTAGGTCAGCCCCATGCCGAGCAGCATGAGGTCGATCAGCTTGATGCCGATGAACGGCACGATCAACCCGCCCACACCGTAGACGAGGAGGTTCCGGCGCAGCAACTGGGTCGCCGGCATGGGTCGGTACTTGACGCCCCGGAGGGCCAACGGAATCAGAAATATGATGATGATAGCGTTGAAAATGACCGCCGACACGATGGCGCTCTCGGGGCTGGCGAGGTTCATGACATTCAGTTTCCCCAGAACCGGGTACGTCGCGGCAAACGCGGCGGGGATGATCGCGAAGTACTTGGCCACGTCATTGGCGATGCTGAAGGTCGTCAGGGCCCCGCGTGTCATGAGCAACTGTTTGCCGGTCTCGACGATCTCGATGAGCTTGGTGGGGTTGGAGTCGAGGTCCACCATGTTGCCGGCCTCCTTGGCGGCCTGCGTGCCGGTGTTNNTCGCCGGTCATGGCCACCAGGTGCCCGCCCTCCTGGCACCGGCGGATGAGTTCCAGTTTGCGCTCGGGAGTGGCCTGAGCGAGGAAGTCGTCGACGCCGGCCTCGGCGGCAATCGCCGCCGCCGTCATAGGGTTGTCGCCCGTAATCATGATCGTCTTGATGCCCATGTGGCGGAGTTCGAGGAACCGCTCGCGGATGCCGCCCTTGACGATGTCCTTCAGATGGATGACGCCCAGCACCCTTGCGCCGTCGGCCACCACGAGCGGCGTGCCGCCGGTCCGCGCAAGGTCCTCGACGGCGATGCGGACCTTGTCGGGGAACCGCCCGCCGCGGCGGCTGACGAACGCCTCGACGGCGTCGGAGGCGCCCTTGCGGATCTCGCGGCCGCCAAGGTCCACGCCGCTCATGCGGGTCTCGGCGGAGAAGGGCACGAACTTCGCCCCCATCTCCGACAGGCTGCGGGCACGCAACCCGTGCTGGCGCTTGGCAAGGACAACGATGCTGCGGCCTTCGGGCGTCTCGTCGGCCAGCGACGCCAACTGCGCCGCATCGGCCAGTTGCTCGACGGTGACGCCCTCGGCCGGCAGAAACTCCGTGGCCTGGCGGTTGCCGAGGGTGATCGTGCCGGTCTTATCGAGGAGCAGGACGTCGACGTCGCCGGCGGCCTCGACCGCGCGGCCGGACATGGCGACCACGTTGGCTTCGCTCAGCCGGTTCATGCCGGCAATGCCGATGGCCGACAAAAGCGCCCCGATGGTCGTCGGCGCGAGGCATACCAGCAGGGCCACCAGCACTGTGACCGGTACGGGCGTCCCCTGGCCGCTGGACTCGACAGCATACAGGGAGAACGGCAGCAACGTTGCACAGACGATCAGGAAGACGATGGTCAGGCCCGCCAGGAGGATGTTCAGGGCGATCTCGT
>PMZT01000225.1:6888-25850 GCA_003170085.1 Planctomycetia bacterium
CGGTCGCCGCCGCTCTCGCGGATGACCGGGGCGCTCTCGCCCGTGACGGCGCTCTCGTCGACCGAGGCGGCGCCCTCGATGACCGTGCCGTCGCCGGGGATGGTCTCGCCCGCCTTCACCAGGACGACGTCGCCCTTCCTGAGGGTGGTCGCCGACGTGTCTTCGTACGTCTGCGCATCCGGTCCCACGCGCCTGCGGGCACTGACCTCCGTGCGGCTCCTGCGCAGGGCGTCGGCGTGGGCCTTGGCCCGGCCCTCGGCCATCGCCTCGGCGAAGTTGGCGAACAGCACCGTGAACCACAGCCACACCGACACGGCAAAGATAAAGCCCGCCGGGGCCTCGCCCTTGGCCACCGTCGCGTGAACCCCCAAGACCGTGGTCAGAACGCTGCCGACATAGACGACGAACATGACGGGATTGTGCCACTGGTCCCGCGGATTCAGTTTTCGTAGCGCCGCCACGACCGCCCACCGGATGATGGGCCAGTCAAGCAACCGCGGCTTGTCGCGCTTCTTGTCCATGATCGACCTCACATCCAGCCCGCCGCCTCGTCCGCTGAAGCCTTGGCGAAGGCGGATCAGTGCATCATCAGGTGCTCTACGATAGGCCCCAGCGCCAGCGCCGGGATGAAACTCAAGGCGCCGACGACCATCACCACCGCGATGAGCATCGCAACAAAGAGCGGGCCGTGCGTCCGGAGCGTCCCGCCGCCGGCCGGGATCGTCTTCTTCCTCGCCAGCGCCCCAGCGATGGCCAGGACCGGAATCTTCACGAGAAACCGCCCGGCCAGCATCGCGAGGCCCGTCGTGATGTTGTAGAACTGGGTGTTGGCGTTCAGGCCCGCAAACGCGCTGCCGTTGTTGTTGCTCGTCGACGAGAAGGCATAGAGTACCTCGCTGAAACCGTGCGGCCCCGGATTGGCCATGCACGCCCGCGCCGACGGCACCAGCACCGCCACGGCCGTCCCGACCAGCACCGCAAAGACCGGAACGAGGATCGCCACCGCGGCCATCTTCATTTCGAACGACTCGATCTTCTTGCCCAAGTACTCCGGCGTCCGCCCGACCATCAGCCCCGCCACGAACACGCCCACGAGGGCGAAGACCAACATGCCGTAGAGGCCCGACCCGACGCCGCCGAAGATGACCTCGCCCAGTTGCATGAGCCACATCGGCACCAAGCCGCCCAGCGGCGTGAACGAGTCGTGCATCGCGTTGACCGACCCGTTCGAGGCCGCCGTCGTGGCCGTCGCCCACAGGGCCGAGCCGGTGACGCCGAAGCGGACCTCCTTGCCTTCCATGTTGCCGCCGGGCTGCGCTACGCCGGGCGTTTCATCGGCGCCGGCGGCCGCCAGCATCGGCGTGCCTTGCTGTTCGAAGTATCCGCAAGCCGCGAGCATGACGACGAACACCACGACCATCGCCGCCAGGATCGCCCAGCCTTGGCGCGTGTCGCCCACCATCTTGCCGAACGTGTAGCAGAGGGCCGCTGGAATGATGAGGATGCTCAGCACCTCCAGAAAATTCGAGAGCGGCGTGGGGTTCTCGAACGGGTGCGCCGAGTTCGCGTTGAAGAAACCGCCGCCGTTGGTGCCCAGTTGCTTGATGGCGATCTGCGACGCCGCCGGCCCCATCGGCAGCACCTGCTCCGTGACGGTCTTGCCATTGGCGTCCTTGACGGGCTCGACCAGCGAGACCTTCTGATAGGCGTCGAAGTTCTGGATCACGCCCTGCGATACCAGCACGACGGCCAGCACGAGCGCCAGGGGCAGCAGGACGTAGAGCGTTGAGCGCACCAGGTCCGCCCAGAAGTTGCCGATGGTCTCCGAGTTGTGCCGCGCAAAGCCCCGGATGAGCGCCACAAGGACCGCCATGCCGGTAGCCGCCGACAGGAAATTATGGACCGCCAGCCCGGCCATCTGCGTCAGGTAACTCATCGTGGCCTCGCCGCCGTAGGCCTGCCAATTCGTGTTGGTCACGAAACTGACGGCGGTGTTAAACGCCAGGTCCGGCGGCACGGCCGACAGCCCCGCCGGGTTCAACGGCAGCCAGCCCTGGATTCGCTGGAGGGCGTAGAGCGAGGCAAGCCCGACGGCGCTGAAGAAGATGACGGCCAGCGCATACCGCTTCCACGTCATCTCCGTCGCCGGGTTGATGCGGCCCGCGCGGTAGAGGAGCCGCTCGACCGGCCCCAGCGCGCGGTCCAGACCGCAGGGCTTCCCCTCGAACACCCGCGCCATGTACCACCCCAGCGGCTTGACGAGCAGAAGGAGCGCCGCCAGGTATATCAGCATCTGCAACTGACAGTTGGCGGTCATCAGAACTTCTCCGCTTTCAGGAGCGCGACGGCCAGATACACCAGCAGCAGCGCCGCCACGGTTCCGCTCAGCACGTAGAGCCAGAGCATCGTCAGCCTCCTCGCAGCCGCGCGAACAGTTCCACCAGGAGCCGCATCAGGCCGAAGAACGCCAGCCCGATTGCAGCGTACAGTGCCTCAGCCATCGCACGCCTCCCACTCAACAAGTCTAGACGCACCGACTCACGGCGGCTAATCAAATTGGAGTCAATACTGCGGCGGGAAATGTCAAGAAAGCATCAAGACCCGGTGTGACCTTGGCGGCGGCCGGCCCGCACTCTTGTGGAGCGCGAATCGGCCGCAAGCATTGGCCAGAACCCACGCGGCAAGTTCGCTCCTTCCGCGGATGGAGTGGGCATGGATGTGCCCGTTTAATACTACAACGCTAGAAGCAGATTTGCGCGGCGGGTCTCCGCACCCGCCGCGCCACGCCAGCGTGGGCCGCCCCATTCGCCGGCCGCGTGCCACGGCGGGGCGCGCCCCGGCTATTATGGACCGACGTCAACCGTCCGTGCATCTCAGTTTCTACGAATTGACAAACTCCACAGCATGGAGTACCCTTTGTCCATGCCCACCGCGATCCAGTTGTACCTGCGCGAGGTCGATAAGGCCTACGCCGACGGAAACGCCACGGAGCACACCTACCGCCCCGCCTTCAAAACGCTGGTCGAGTCTTTTGCCAGGGGCATCACCGCCACCAACGAGCCCAAGCGCGTCAAGTGCGGCGCGCCGGACTTCATCGTCGATAGCAAGGGTGCCCCGGTCGGTTACATCGAGTGCAAGGATATCGGCGTTTCGCTCGATGAGGCCGAGAAAACCGATCAGTTCCGGCGGTACTTCGACAGCCTCGAAAACCTGATCCTCACCGACTATCTGGAGTTCCGCTACTACGTCGACGGCCAGCCGCGCATGCACGTGGTTCTGGCCCGCGTTGACGCCAAGGGCAGGATCAGGGCGCTCCAGGATGCGGAAGGCCAACTGGCGACCCTCTTTGCCACCTTCCTAGCCGCCCAGGCCACGCCGATCGGCACGTCGAAAGACTTGGCCGCCCGCATGGCCAATATCGCCAAGGTCATCCGCGGCGCCATCGAAACGGCGTTTGAAATCGAAGGCGAGGCCGGCACCCTGCACGGCGAGTACGAGTCTTTTCGCGCGACCATCCTGAGCGACCTTACCACCGAGCAGTTTGCCGACATGTACGCCCAGACGGTTTGCTACGGCATGTTCTCGGCCCGCGTCAACGTGCCCGCGGCCAAGGCCGCCGAGTTCAGCCGCGAACACGCCGCCTATGACCTGCCCGCCACCAACCCATTCTTGCGCGAGGTCTTCGATTACATCGCCGGCACGAAACTCGACGCCTCAATCGTGTGGGCCGTGGACCTGCTGGCCGAAATTCTCCGCCGCTCCGACATGTCCGAAATCCTCAAGGACTTCGGAACGGCCACGCGCCAGGAAGACCCCGTCGTTCATTTCTACGAAACGTTCCTGGCTGCCTACGATCCGGCCATGCGGGAATCGCGCGGCGTGTATTACACGCCCGAGCCGGTCGTCAGTTACATCGTCCGCAGCATCGACGCCATCCTGAAGTCCGATTTTGCCTGTCCCGAGGGCCTGGCCGACAATAGCAAAATCACGGTCGATGTCCCCGACATCACACGCAAGGGCGGCAAGGCAAGGCAGGAAGTCCATCGCGTTCAGATTCTGGACCCCGCCACCGGAACCGGAACGTTCCTTTACCAGACCATCCGCCTCATTCACGAGGCTTTATCGGCCAATCGCGGCACCTGGGCGGGCGAGCGCGGCTACGTGGCCCAGCACCTTCTGCCGCGGATCTACGGATTTGAACTGATGATGGCCCCCTACGCCGTGGCCCACCTCAAGCTGGGTTGGCTCCTGAAGGAAACCGGGTACGACTTTGCCGTGAGCGAGCGCCTGCGCGTCTACCTTACGAACACGCTGGAGGAAGCCGAGATCGTGGCCGGGCCGCTCCTGGCCCTGGCCGACCAGATCGCCCGCGAGGCCAACGCCGCCGGAAAGGTCAAGACCGAGTGCCCGATCATGGTCGTCCTCGGAAACCCGCCGTATTCGGGCCACTCGGCCAACAGGAACCAGTGGTCTAAAGACCTCATCAATAAAAAACTTGCCGGTCCCGACGGAGCGCCGGGGTACTTCGAGTGCGATGGCCAGCCGCTCGGAGAGCGAAACCCGAAGTGGCTGAACGACGATTACGTCAAGTTCATCCGCTTCGGCCAATACCGCATCGAACGCACCGGTTACGGTATCCTGGCCTTCATCACCAATCACGGATACCTCGATAACCCCACCTTCCGGGGCATGCGCCGGAGCCTGATGCACACCTTCGACGAGATCTATGTCCTGGACCTCCACGGCAACGCGAAGAAGAAGGAGAAGGCCCCCGACGGCTCGAAGGATGAGAATGTCTTCGACATCATGCAGGGCGTATCCATAGGCATCTTCGTCAAGAAGCCAGGCCGGGCGAGAAAGACCTGCACCGTCCGCCATGCTGATCTGTTCGGCCCTCGACCTGGAAAGTATGCGTGGCTGGCGGAGCATTCCGCGAATGACACGCGATGGAGAATCCTTCAGCCCCAAGTACCCACATACCTCTTCAAGCCCCAGAAAACGCGACTGCTGAAAGAATACCAGGCGGGTTGGAAGATTTCGGATGCGATGCCGGTCAACAGTGTTGCCATTGTAACGGGCCAGGACGAAAAGACGATAGCCTTCGACCCAGAGAGTGCCACCAAGCTGGCTGCCCAACTCAAGATTTCCTTGCGTCGCATTTTGCCTGTTCTATATCGGCCATTCGATAGGAGATTTCTTGTTTACGACAAGTCCGCTGTTACTCGGCCCCGTGCCGATGTCATGCGGCACATGCTGGCCGGACCCAACGTGGCGCTGCTCGCTACCCGCCTGACACGCGACAAGTGGGAGGTGCTTGCCAGCAACACGATAGCCGGCCACAAGAGTATGGCGGCCTATGATATCAACAGCCTCTTCCCCCTCTACCTCTACCAAGACGGCCGAATGCCCGAGACGCTATTTGACCACGAGAATGGACGCAGACCCAACCTGGCGACCGCCTTCATTGAGGACGTGGCGGCACGCCTCAAGATGAAGTTCGTCCCCGACGGCAGGGGAGATCTCAAGAAGACCTTCGGCCCGGAAGACATCTTTCACTACGCCTACGCCGTCTTCCATAGCCCCACGTATCGGAAGCGGTACGCCGAGTTCCTCAAGATCGACTTTCCGCGCCTGCCCCTCACGAGCGACAAGGCCCTGTTCGCCCGTCTGTGCGCCCTTGGGGCCGAACTGGTGGGCCTGCACCTGCTGGAACGCGTGCCCGCGCCGGTCGCGACGTATCCGCAACCCGGCGATAGCGTGGTCGAGAAGCCCCATTACAAGCCGCCTACCGATCAGGCCCCCGGGCGGATCTATGTCAACAAGGACCAGTTTTTTGAGAACGTGCCGCCGGAAGTGTGGGAGTTCCACGTGGGCGGGTATCAGGTGTGCGAAAAGTGGCTGAAGGATCGCAAGGGCCGGACGCTGAGTTACGATGAGATCGAGACCTACCGCAAGATCACGGAATCCCTTCGGCAGACCTTACGCCTCGCGGCCGAGATCGACCGCGCCATTCCCGCCTGGCCGCTCACATAAGGCATGATGCCGGGGGCTTCCGATGGGTGTCATGACAGATGTGGGCCGGGGCGCGCCCCGGCCTACATTTTCGTAGCGTTGCCTACGCCCAGCGCGGCGGGTGCGGAGACCCGCCGCGCAATACAGAGGAGTAGCGCTGTCAAACTAAGAGCCTATCCGAATATGCAGTCTATGTGGCACGCCCGCCCTCGGGCGTGCTGGCACAGCCGGGGGCGGCTGTGCCACAAGGGTCATTCGGATAGGCTCTAATCCGGCAGGCTCCATCTGTCAGGCAGGCCCCAACTTGCCACTCGGCCGGCCTTTGTGTAGCCTCTGTGCGCGGCGGTCTTGCGGCGGTCCCGGAAACCGGCTTGGGAGGAAGAGGAATGAGGAGCCTTGCGATTCCGGCTGTCCTGCTTGCCCTGATACTTCTGGGTGCAGAGGTCGCTTCACGCCTGATTTCGATACGTTCCTGGCGAGCATCGACGGGGGTGAATGGCGCCCCTCGGCCGACACGCTCGACTGGACGCTCCACTCGGGCAAAAACCTGATCGAGATGCGGATCCGCAACCGCGCCGGCGTCCTGGGCTGCAAGAGTTGGATCGAGGTGGAGCACCCGCGCGGGCGATAGCGTCAGGAACGATATGCACCGGTGGAAACAGGGGAGGCGGGCTCCGGCGACTCACGCGCGGGCGGGGATTGCAACCGTTTCCAGAGGGCCTGCAGGAGGATATGGGCGGCGGTGTCCGGGTGCATATCGCCTGATCCGCAGGACTTCAGGAGGGCCTTGTTCCCCTGCAAGAGGCCGAACAGGGTGCGAATGCTCGAGGCCCTGCCGTTCTGCGACTGGAAGAAGTCGCGCTCCGACATCCCGCGGACGCGGCGCTTCTCCTCGTCGCTCATCTCGCAGAGGAGATGATCGACGGCCGCATCCACCGTCGCAGGCCACCTTGGGCATCTCGACCACCACATCACTTCTTCTCCGCACCCATGAGCGCCCGCCGGGCCTCGGCCTCGGCGCGAACCAGTGCGTCGTACTTCTCCTGCCGCCGGCGATCCACCTCCGAAAGCTTGCAACCGGGCATATCCGGCCGCCCTTGCTTCGCCAGAACCTCCTGCCCCGCCCGAATGATGGCCAGGGCCTCGGCGTACTTCGGGTCGCCGTTAGTTAAACCCGCCAGGCACGGACTTGTTTCGGGCCGAGTGAAACTGATTTGCGATGCCTGCTCCTCCGCCGCCTTCTGCCCGACCTGCACGCCCGTCAGCACGCGGAGGCGCCGAAGCTGATTATCGTCGAGCGGCGAACGGCCGAACGCGTTGCCGCCGAACGCCGTGGCGTATGAACCATAGTACGGGGCGTTCAGGTCGATCCACGTGATGACCCGCTCGATGCTCTCGCGGTCGAGCTTCACCTGGCTGCCGCTGCGGATCACGTCCACCAGACGACTGCGGTGCGAGCCCCATGCGTACGGCGGCAGGACGTCGGGCGGACCGTCATCCACGGCCTTCACGTACACCTTGGGGCCGTCGGGCTTGTCCATGAACCACCGCACCGCCGACTTCGACCGCAACTCGACGTACGAGGCGTTGAACACGACGCCCACGTCTCCCGCCAGCACAACCTTCTTGGCCCCAGGCTTCCCGTAGTCGTGGCAGCGGAGGCAATATTTGTCGAAGACCGGCTGCACCTCGGTCAGGTAATTGAAGTCGCGCGGCGGGCCGTACCACGGCTCGATCCGGCTGGGCGCGCGGCTGAACGCCTGGCCCGACCGGTCGGCCGGCGCGGCGGCGAGCCGGTCCTCGTGGCAGCCCACGCAGCCCTGCATCTCGCCCGGCATGATCGTGGTGCCGCTGCGCATCGACTGGACCATCATCTTGTCGGCGTCGAGCGCCTGGAAGTAGATGAACTTGTCGGCCGGAACGGCGAAGTACGCCGAGCCGTCGGCCTCGACCGGCACGTCGCCCAGGATGCGCTTGTTGTTCGTCGCGTTCCAGTTCATCGCGGGGGCCTGCGTGGCGTCGATGCCCCACGCCCCGTGGCTCCAGAAAAGTTTCTGCGGCGCCTCGATGATGCGCAGCCACTTGATCGTGCCGCGCGGCAGCCGTTCCATGCCCGACCCCTTGTAGACGTCGGACACGTAGAACCAGCCCTCGGTCTTCGCAAAGTCCACGCGCGACGGAACCACCGGCGGCCGCGCGCGCGGCGAGACCGGCATCGGGTCGTAGCAGCCCGGCGCCTCGTCGTGCACCAGGACCTCGTTGCCGAAGACGTCGAGCAGGAAGATCGCCATCTCCTCATCGCGGATCGCACGGCTGCACAGGAAGTACTTGTCGGAAAGCGGGTACGGGTCCTCGTACTTCGGCAGGACCGACTTGAAGCCGTCGATGCCGCCGGCGCGCTCGAAGCCGGTCTCGGTCCGCTGCTGCGGCAACAGACGGCGCGCACTCGCCGGCCAGAGGCGCTCGACGGGATCGGAGCCGTCCATGCCGCGTGTGCGGTCGACGATGGCGATCGCGCCCCACGGCCGGTCGTGACACGAGCCGAACGTGGCGATGAACTTCTCGGTGCCCGGAATCACGCGGCCGTCCAGGATCGCCCCCGGCGACCACGCGTTGTTCCCGTAAAGGAGCGCGTGGTTGGTGCCGTCGGGGTTCACGGTCCACAGGCCGAACGACGGGCCGAAGTGCCGGTCGACGTACTCCCAGCGATCGTACATGATGCGGCCGTCGGGCATGAGGCTCGGGTGGCCCTCGAAAAGGATGTTGTGGCCGATCTGGATGATGTGCTCGCCGCCGGGACCCATCCGGAACAGGTTGCCCATGATGTGCCGGTTGCACTGGCAATACTTGGGCTCGCGCGACGAGGTGAAAATGATCTGGCCATCGGGCAGGTACATCGGGTCGATGTCGAAGACGCCGGGGCCGGACGTGAGCTGCCTCAGGCCGGTGCCGTCGGCGGCGATCTCGTAAAGGTGGTAATCGTCCTGGGCGTCCTTACGCATCGAGAAGAGGATGCGGCGGCCGTCGAAGTCAATCTCGGGGTCGCGCGCCACGCCCGCCGGCACGTCGAGGAGCGTCTTCATGGCGCCGCCGCGGGCCAGGTCGATCGTCTTCATCGCCCCGCCGGCCTCGAAGCTGCCGGTGTTGATCTCGCCCGTCTGGAACATCGTCTCGGTGGAATGGTGATCGGGTTTATATTGATGGCGGACGATATAGAGAATCGGCTGACCGGAGACGAGCGGATTAGCCAGGAGCGCCTCACGCTGGAGCACGTCGAATTCGGCGCGGCAGCGGGCCGGCTCCTCGCCGGCGGCCTTGGCCGCCAAAGGCTTGCCGTCGGCGGCGCCCGCCATGCGGCGCTCGAGGGCATCGAGGCGTGTGAGGAACTCCGCGCCCTTCGGATAGCGGTCGCCGAACGTCTGCATGAGGTCGCGGACGGCCGCCCGAAGCGGCTCGACGGCCGGCGGCGCGTCGGCGGCCTTGGCCGCCAAAGGCTTGCCGTCGGCGGCAGCCTGCGCGGGCGCGGCTTTCGCCGGCTTTGCGCTAGCGGCCGCGGGCGGCCACGGCGCCAAGGCCAGGGCCAGCGTCATCAGAACAAGGCCGGCGCGAGTGCGCATGGTCGCTCTTTACCGCGGAATTTCGCCCTGGGTCACGTCGCCCTTCACGTCGAGAATCTGGATGCCCGAGATCGTCTTGAACGTCTTGTAATCGTCGACCTGCCAGACGACCTTCTTGTCGGGCGTGACCTCGAAGACCTCGGGCTGCTGGCCTACGTGCCCGTGGCCGCCCCAGTTGCAAACGACCGTGTTGCCGTTCGGCAGGCGCTGGATGCCCGCGACAAACCGCAGCGGATTGCCCGGCAGATCGTTCTCGTCGAGGCTCCAGACGACCTTATCCTGCGGGTCGACCTCGATCACTTTGTGCCCATCGCCGCAGGAGATGAGCGTGTTGCCGTTGGGCAGCCGCAACGCCGCATACGGGTCGCCGGGCACCTGGATCGTGCGGAGGACCTTGCCGTCGCCGTCGTATTCGCGGACGATCCGCTCGCCGTTCAGCGCCGCCAGGTAGTGCCCCGACGGGAGCTTGCGGGCGAGGCGAAACTGCCTGTGCGTGCCGCCCTGGGTCTCGATCTTGAGTTCCTTGACGATCTTCCCCTCGCGGTCGATCTCGATGAACCGCGACGTGCCGCACTCGGCGATGAACACGCTGCCGTCGGGCAGCGGCTGGCAGTTGTGGACCTCGGTCTTATCGGGCGACTTGTATTCCCAGACCACCTTCTTCGCGGCATCGGGCGTCACTTCCTTGACGCCGCGCGTGTGACTGAAAAGGTAGTTGCCGTTGGGCAGGCGCCACACGTCCTGCGGAACGCCGGCGGGAAACTCCCACTCGACCTTGCCGTCGGCCGAGACGACGAAGACCTTGCCGTTGCCGTTGTCGGCGCACAAGAACGGGTGCTTGACGCCCGCCGCCAAGGCTATGGCGGGCAAGCCCGACGGCGCCGCGGCCGGCGCGGGGGCGCTCGCGGCCTTCTCCTGCTCGGCGCTCACGACGACCGTTACGGCACCCAGCACGACCAGCACTCCCGCAAGGAGACAGCGTAGCATCACGTTTCGCATCGATCGGGCCTTTCTTCAGAGGTTGCGCGATTCACGCCCTCATAATACCACAATGCCACTTGGGCTTTTGCCCGCCGCGGCGGGGCGACCGCGTAAGCAATGGCATTCCTGGCCGCGCCAGGGGCCACGACGCGGCGGGTGCTCCAGACCCGCCGCGCAAAGTGGCATTGTAGTGTTAAGCACGTTTACGGGGCGCGTGGTTCGGTCATTTTGACGAGCGTTTCGCCGTGGCGACCGGGGAGGGCGCTATCGAAAAGGTTCCGATACTGCAATGCAACTCTGCGCTGCGGATCTCCCGACCCGCGGCGCCGGTTACTCGGCCCGTAGCGTCACGATGCCCAGCGCCGGCACGTCGATGGGGCCGGTCACCTTGCCGGCCGCCGCGATCTCGTCGCTCAGCCAGCCCCACCCGAACGACGCCTCCATCACGATCGGCACGGCCTTCGGCCACGTCGCCAACTGCGCCCGCAGCCGCGACCGGTCTCGATGGTCCAGCCGCTCCCGCCGGACGACCTGCCCCCGACTGTCCCGCCACATCACGTCGCTGAATCGGTAGTGGACATCCATCCCGCCGCACGCTACAGTCTCATATAAATTCCTCATGGCTGTCTCCTTTCGAGTCCTGGGTTCTTCAGACACCCCAAAACTTACACGATTGGAGGCAGCCTTTCATGGGATTACGCGAAGCGGTCGCGGCCGGTGGTCCTTCTTTCACGCCACCGGCGTCAGGGCGTCGAGGAACGACTTGTTCGAGGGGTGCTTCGCCAGCACCGCGAGCAGCGATTCCATCGCCTCGGCCGGCTTCTCGCCGGCCAGCCGGCGGCGGATCGCGTACCGTTTCTTCAACTCGTCGGGCGAAACCAGCCGCTCTTCCTTGCGGGTGCCGGAGGCAAGGATATCGATCGCCGGGTACAGCCGCCGCTCCGACAGCTCTTGCGACAGCACGACCTCCATGTTGCCCGTGCCCTTGAACTCCTGGAAGATGAGCTCGTCCATGCGGCTGCCGGTATCGACGAGGCAGGTGGCGATGACCGTCAGGCTGCCGCCGCCCTCGATCTTGCGGGCCGCGCCGAACATGCGCTTGGGCTCTCCCAAGGCCCGGATGTCCACGCCGCCCGACATCGTGCGGCCGCTCGACGGAATGGCCTTGTTGAACGCCCGCCCCAGGCGGGTGAGGCTGTCCATGAAGAGCACGACGTCGCCGCCGAACTCCACCTCGGCCTGGGCCATCGCAAACGCCATCCGCGTCAGGCGCACGTGCTGCTCCACGTCCTGGTCGTTCGACGACGCCAGCACCAGGGCGCCCGTCGAGCGGCGGAAATGCGTGACCTCTTCCGGCCGCTCGTCCACCAGCAGCATCACCACCGTGACCTTCGGGTAATTCTTCCGGACCGCCGTGGCCATCTGCTCGAGCATGATCGTCTTGCCGGCCCGCGGCGGCGACACGATCAGGCCGCGCTGCCCCTTGCCGATGGGCGTCAGGAGGTCGAGGACGCGGGTCGTCATCGGCTCCGGCCCGGTCTCGAGCCACAGGGCCTCCACCGGATCGATCACCGTAAGCTGGTCCCACGGCACAAGCCCCGCGTACTCATCCGGCGAGTGGCCGCAGATGCTCGTGATGGCGGCAAGCTGGAGGCCCCTGCCCCGCGGATCGCGCTGCGTGGGGCCGTCAAGGAAGAGGCCGCTCTTCAGGCGGTACTTGCCAACGAGGGTGGGCGGGACGAAGACGTCGGCGTTGGTCGGCCGGAAATCGCGGTCGGCCTGGCGGAGGAAGCCATATCCCCCCGCCTGCTGCTGACGCTCGCCGCCCCGCGTCGGCCGGCCCCGCGGGGGGCGCGGCATGGATCCTGAAGAGGGTCCACGGTCCTGCATTTCGAGCACGCCATGAGCGGTGCCCTGCGAAGGTTCTGTCATCTGGCCCTCAAATGGTAACTGCGCCTGCAAAGACTTCCCGGCAGGGGAAAGGGGGAAACGAAAACGACGAATTACGTTACGAACTACGTTAAGGATATACCCGCGCGGGCGCTGAAGTCCACAAAAATCGCGTAGAACAAAAATCGCGTAGAACGTGTATTGCGTCAGTTACGGGGGCTGCCCGCCGCGGCGGGCGATGTTGGGTGGCCGTGCGCCCCATCGACGCAAGCACGGCCACGCAGAAGCGCGAGGCCGTGCCACCCAACAGGAGAGAATTTCTCCGCCCCGTCAAAAGGTTGCCAAGCGCCGGCCGGCTCGCTACTCTGATAGCATACGGGCAGGCAGCGCCAAGTCGCTCCGCCCGCGGAACGTTCAAGGAGATCTCCGATGCGGTCACTCGTGGTCCTTGCGATGGTGGGCGTGTGCGTGATGGCGGCCGGTGCGGGCGTGCGCGTTTGCGCAGCGGCCGACGATGTCGCGACGCTCGAGAAACAATTCACCGAGGTGCCGATGGAGGCGCGGCGGCTGACCGGCCCGCTGTTCTGGCTGCACGGCACCGAGAGCCGCGCGCGGCTGGAGACGGTCCTCGGCAAGGTCGCCGAGGGCCACAACGGCACGTTCACGGCCGAGTCGCGGCCGCACAACGACTGGCTCGGCCCGAAGTGGTACGAGGACCTGGCGGTCTGCCTTGAGTCGGCCAAGCGGCTCAACCTCACGATGTGGATCTTCGACGAGAAGTGGTGGCCGAGCGGAGAGGTCGGCCGCAAGCTCCCGCCGGAGTACGGCTCCAAGACGATGGTGGCTGAGGCCACGAGCGTCGACGGCCCCAAGGCCGTGAAGGTCGAGGGCTGCGGCGGGCCGCAGTTCATCGCGGCCGTCGCCGGCAAGGAGATCGAGGGCGGCGTCGACGGGGCGAGCCTGGTCGACCTGGCCGGCTTCGTCAAGGATGGGGTGCTCTCGTGGGACGCCCCCGCCGGCCAGTGGAAGGTCATGAAGTTCACGTGGAAGTTCACAGCCGGGAAGCGGCTTATCGTGGACGGCGCCAGCAAGGACTGCGTGGACTGGTACATCAAGACCGTGTACCAGCCGCACTACGACCACTTCAAGGACGAGTTCGGCAAGACGATCAAGGGCTACTTCTACGATGAGCCCGAGACGCCCGGCGACTGGGGCACCGAGGTCCTGCCCATGCTGGCCGAGCGTAAGGTCGACTGGAAGAAGCCGCTCGTGGCGTGGAAGTTCCCCCTGGCCGGCGACGAGCAGGCGGCCGCCAAGTACCAGTACCAGGACGCCTTTGCCGAGGCGTGGGGCCGGACGCTTTACGGCGGCCTGCAAACGTGGTGCAAGGCGCATCACGTGGAATCGATGGGCCATTTTCTCGAGCACGCCCTGGAGTACCTGAGGCCCAACCTGTGCGCGGGCAACATGTTCCAGCTTCAGAAGTACAGCGCCATGGGCGCCCTTGATGCCGTGTTCCGGCAGTTCGCCCCCGGCCAGCGGGTCACCCGGGACGCCCCCGTCTGGCAGACGCCCAAGCTGGCCAGTTCGATCTCGCACGTCTTCGGCAANNAACTTCATGATCCCGCACTCGTTCAACCCGAAGGCGCCGTACGACACCGACTGCCCACCGTATTTCTACAATGGTGGATATGAGCCGCGCTTCGCGCTGTACCGCGTGTTCGCCGACTACACGAGCCGCCTGAGCCTGTGGCTCACCGGCGGGCGGCACGTGTGCCCGGTGGCGCTCCTCTTCCTGGGCAACAGTTACCACGTGGGCAAGGCGATCCCGCCCGAGCAGATGAGCGAGGCCCTCCAGGATGCCCTGTACGATTGCGACTGGATACCGTACGACGTCTTCGAGAACGACACGAAGCTGGCCGACGGCGCGGTCACGCTGCGCCAGGAGAGTTACCGCGTTCTCATCGTTCCGCCGGTCGAGGTGATTCCGTACGAGACCCTCGCGAAGGCGAAGGCGTTCTTTGACGCCGGCGGCATCGTGATCGGCTATGGGTTCCTGCCGGCGAAATCGGCGACGCTGGGGCACACGTCGCAGGAGATCGTGGCGCTGGCCGATGCGATCTGGGGCAACGGCGAGGCCGGCCTGGCGGTCCGGAAGTCCAGCGCCCGCGGCGGCCGGTCGTTCTTCCTGGCCGAAAAGCCCAGCCCGGCGGACCTGAAGACCGCGCTCGCGGCCAACGCGGGCGTGCGGCCGGCGCTCGAGGTCGTCGAGGGCGAGACCAGCGGCTGGGTCCACATCCTCCATCGCGCGAAGGCCGGCTGCAACGTGTTCCTCGTGTGCAACCAGAACCACGAGGGGGCGGCGCGCAAGTTCAAATTCCGCACCACGGTCGCCGGCAAGCCCGAGCGGTGGGACGCCGTGCGAAATGAGATCTCGGCGGTCGAGTTCAAGCGCGACGCCGCCGGGACGGCCGAGTTCGAGATGACGCTGGAGCCGAACGAAAGTGCGCTCCTCGTGTTCGCCGCCGAGGGCACGCCGCGCAAGGCCCGCATTGAGGATCTCGGCGCCCCTGCCCGCACGATCGAAGTCGTGCGCGAACCGTTCGCCGGCCCGCAACCGCCGTCGCGCCCGCCGGAGGCCGAAGAAGAGAAGCCCGCGGCGCCGGTCAAAGCGGTCGGCCTCGAGGGATGCCCGTGGGTCTGGTTCCCCGGCGAGAACGGCCGCAACGCCGCCCCGCCCGGCCCGCGCTACTTCCGCCACGAGATCACGCTCGGCGACCGGAAGGTGACGGAAGCGAAGTTCACCCTCTCGTGCGACAACGAGTTCACGCTCTTTGTAAACGGCAAGGAGGCCGGCAAGGACGACACCGGCGACAACTCCTGGGACCGCCCCCAGACGATCAACGTGGCCAAGTACCTGAAGCCCGGGACGAACGCCCTGGCCATCGTGGCCGTGAACGGTGGCAGCGATCCCAACCCCGCGGGCCTCATTGGCAAGTACACGATCACCTGCGAGTCCGGCGCGCCGGTCACGGGCAGCGTCGACAAGACGTGGCGGGCGAGCAAACAGGAGCCGCCGGGCTGGAAGGCGGCGGGGTTCGACGATAAGTCCTGGGCCGCGGCGGAGGTGGTCGCGAAGTTCGGCGACGCGCCGTGGGGCCGCATCGCCGGCGGCGGCAAGCGCGGCAGGCAGCTCACCGTCAGCCCGATCACGGCCGACCTCTTCCAGGGCCGATGCACGGTGCCCGCCGACGTGGACCTCGCGAAGAGCCGCGCCGTGCTCGTGCTGGACGGCCTGCCCGACGGGTGCGCGGCCGTGACGATCAACGGCGAGTTCGCGGGCGGACTGATCGGCGAGCCGCTACGGCTGGACGTCACGCGGCAGGTGAAGCGGGGCGAGAACGTGCTGCTCATCGCGCCGCTGGCGCCCAAGTCGGCGCGGCTGATGATCTTCCGTGAGAAGAATTAGCCACGAACAGAACTACTTCTGTGGCGCCGGGGCGCCGCCGGGCAGCGCCTGTTCCTTGGGTTCGTTCCCCGCGCCGGCGGGTTTGTCGGGCATCCCCGGCAGGATCGCCCACGGCACGGGCAGCGGCAGGCCAAGCGGGTTGGCCCCTTTCGGCAGGCTCTTCAGGTCGAACTGGTACAGCCGCCCGCGAAACACCGCCGGGGCCACGAGGTTGCGGACGAACTCCTCGGCCATCGCGCGGTACTGCTTGAAGTCCGGCATCTCGTTGTTTCCGCCCGGGCCACGGCCGACCATGACGTAATGATTCGGCGCCATGTTCACGTAGTCGTCCATGTCATCGTCGAGGAGCGGCGAGCCGAAAACGTTGTACGCCACGAGCGTCATGGGCACGGGCACGTTGACCATCCTGAAGCAGCCGCACGCCTCCGAACTCGTCCGAGCCAGCAGGTCGAGCGCATCGAACTGGGCCGCGGTGGTCAGCGTGGCCAGGTTCTGGAAACCCGTGGCGCTGGCGCCATAGCGCGGGCGGCGCTGGAGCGTCGCCTGGTTAAGCAGTTTGAGCGGATTGGCCGCCGTGCCCGCCGGGGCGATGTAGGCGGCGCGGTCGCCGAAGTGGCTGTCGCGCGGATTCACGAAATTCACGAATCGGCCGCGGATCGCCCCAAAGTGCATCTCCTCGGTGTACCCGACGCTCGACCCGAGGAAGACGACGTTGTCGATGGCCGCGAACGCCTCGGGGTGCCACTTCGGGTCGCCCGACTGGGCGCCGTCATCGGCAATCTGGATCACGCGCGTGCCGGCGCTGAAGCCCACCAGGCTGACGTGCCCCGCGGCGCCGTGCCGCTGCCAGTGAGTCCGGAGCATACCGGCCAGCACCACCGCGCCGGCTTCCTGGGCGGGCCGGTTCAGGTGCTCCGCGATCGGGTTGATGCCCTGCGACCACTTCACAACCACGATGATGAACTGGTCCGACTGCGTGGCGAAGCCGTACCGGCTCTCGGCCAGCAAGGCCGCCGTGTGGCGGAAGCCGTCGAGCGAATCGGCCGATCCCTCGGCGTAGATGAGGAGGTTCGTGTCATCGAGTTGCGAATCGGCGGCTATCGCCGTATCCTGAAATGCCACGTGAGCGCCGTCGCGCACCACGCGCACCACGAACGCCGGCGTGTGGTAGGCCTCGCGCAGCGCCGCCGGCGTGAGTGCCCCGACGGCGGTCCGCTGGTCCTCGATCCGCGGCGCGGGCCGCGTCTCAGCGGCCTTGCAGCCGGCCAGGAGCATGACAGCCACGGTCACCATCGCCAGCACAGAAAGTTTTTGGCATCCTTGAAGATTCACGATTTCCCCGCCTCCTCCGTCCTCCTCACGCCGCAGGGTGCGGCCGGGTAGGTGGTGCCGATTCTACCGACTGGCGGCCTCAATACAAGTGATCGCCGGGGCGACCTCCGAATGGCGAAGAGAATCGTGCGGTCCGGAAAAGCGGACTATGGGGGGTTGCAACGCATTCGGTTTGCCGATAGAATCTGGCGCTTTGTGCGGGGGCGTAGCTCAGTTGGTAGAGCAACAGCCTTTTAAGCTGTGGGTCCCGGGTTCGAGCCCCGGCGCCCTCACAGGGTTGACTCATTCCGGAATTTCTGGATAATGCCGGCGTGCGAGGTGGTTTCCGCCCGCCGGGATAGAATTTTGGCCCTGTCGTCCAGCGGTTTAGGACTCAGCCCTTTCAAGGCTGCGACACGGGTTCGAGTCCCGTCAGGGTCACCAGGCTTGGAAACCGCTTTGCGCCAGTGCGAAGCGGTTTCTGTGGCCCTGTCGTCCAGCGGTCTAGGACATAGCCCTCTCAAGGCTAAGACACGGGTTCGAGTCCCGTCAGGGTCACCAGATGCGGCCCTCTGCATTTTGCAGGGGGCCGCGCCATTTTGACGTCCGCGGCCTACTCCGTCACCCTCTCGAATTCCGATTTCGGAGCGCCGCACACGGGGCAGACCCATTCGTCGGGAAGCTTGTCGAACGGCGCTGCCGGCTCGACACCGTTCTCGGGATCACCCACGGCCGGATCGTAAATGTAGCCGCACAGTACGCAACGATACTTCGTCATCGAGGTCTCTCCCATTGCCCCTGCCCTTGTCGCAGCGGCATGCTACGCCGCGGGAGAGACTTTTTCAACCGCCTACGCGGCGGGTAAATGCGGCGGATCGGGCCTTACGCGTCCGGATCGCCCTCGGTCGGAGGGTCATCGGGGTGCGTCGGGCGACGGACGATCATCCAGCGGCGCCCGTCGGCTTCGAGGAGGGCGTCGGCCTCGGCCGGACCCCACGTGCCCGCCGGGTAGCTCGGCAGCCTGCCCGGGGGCGACTCGCGGCAGGCGTCGAGGATCGGCTCGAAGAACGCCCACGCCGCCTCGACCTCGTCGCTGCGCGTGAAGAGCGTGCTATCGCCGAGCGCCGCATCGAGGATGAGCCGCTCGTAGGCCTCGGGCGGCGCGCGGTGGAAGGCCTCGGCGTAGCCGAAGTCCATCTGGAACGACTCGATGCGCGTGGCGTGGCCGGGCACCTTGACCTCGAAGCGCATGGAGATGCCCTCGTTGGGTTGGATGCGCAAGGCCAGGGCGTTCGGCGTCACGGGCGGCCGCGACGGCGCCCCAAAAAGCACCCGAGGAATGGGCTTGAAGTGGATCGAGATCTCGGTGATGCGCGCCGGCAGGTGCTTGCCGGTCCGGAGGTAGAACGGCACGCCGGCCCACCGCCAGTTGTCGATGTCCAGCTTCATGGCGACGAAGGTCTCGCGCANNCGTAGGTCTCGGTGGTGGAGTCGGGCGCCACACCCTCTTCCTCGAGGTAGCCGCGGGCCGGCTGCCCGCCGATCTCCCCGGCGGCATACTGGGCGCGGACAAGGCCCTCGGGCATGCACTGGCGCGGGAACGGGCGCAGGGCCCGCAGGACCTTGACCTTCTCATCGCGCACGGCGTCGGCCTCGAGGGCCAGCGGCGGCTCCATCGCCAC
>PMZT01000174.1 GCA_003170085.1 Planctomycetia bacterium
TGCTCGAGGCGATGCAGGAGCGCTCGGTCACCGTCGGCGGCAAGACGTATAACCTCGCGGAACCGTTCATGGTCCTCGCCACGCAGAACCCGATCGAACTCGAGGGGACGTATCCGCTGCCCGAGGCGCAGCTCGACCGGTTCATGTTCAAGGTGACGGTGCCGTACAGCACGCGTGAGGAGCTGGCCACGATCGCCGACCGCACGACCGCCGGCGAGGACCCGAAGGCCGCGCCGGTCATGGACGGCCCCCAGATCATGGCGGCGCGGGCGCTGGTGCGCCAGGTCGTCATCGCGCCGCACGTCAAGGACTACGCGATTCGTATCGTCCTGGCGACGCATCCGGGCGGCGAGTTCGCCACGCCCGCGGTGACCCGGTTCGTGCGGTTCGGGTCGTCGCCGCGCGGCCTGCAAGCGATCATCCTCGCGGCCAAGGTGTGGGCGGTGCTCGACAGCCGCTACCACGTGAGTTTCGACGACGTGGCCCGCTCGTACCTTCCGGCGATGCGGCACCGCGTGCTGCTGAACTTCGAGGGCCAGGCCGAAGGGCTGGAGCCCGACGTGCTGCTCCGCGAGATTCTCCAGCAGACCAAACGCACCCCCGAGGAGGCGCCGGCAAAGACATGAGCGAGGGCGCAACTCCAACTCGCGGCGCGCGGCTGGCCGAACTGCTGGATGCGCGGTTCATGGCCAGCCTCGACCGGCTCGACATCACCAGCCGCAAGATCCTTCAGGGCAAGCTGAAGGGCGAGCGGCAGACGAAGCGGCGCGGCCAGGGCGTCGAGTTCGCCGACCATCGCCAGTACGTGCCGGGCGACGACGTCCGGTTCGTCGACTGGAACATTTATGGCCGCCTCGATCAGCTCTTCATGAAAATGTTTCTCGAAGAGCAGGACCTGAGCCTGCACATCCTGATCGACTCGAGCGCCTCGACGGCCTTCGGCGAGCCGTCGAAGCACAAGTACCTGCGGCGCCTGGCCGCGGCCCTGGCCTACGTGGGCCTGGTGAACAATAACCGCGTCGGCCTGTGCACGTTCGCCGACGGCCTGACCGGGCGCCTCCTGAACATGCGCGGCCGCCGCTACCTGGGCGCCATGGCCGAGTTCCTTCTGAACGCGCCGGCCGACGGCGTGACGCACTTTGAGAAGGCGTGCCGCCAGTGGGTCAGCGGACGCATGGGCGCGGGCGTCACGGTGGTCCTCTCGGATTTCCTTTTCAAGGAGGGCTACGAGGCGGGCCTGAAGCGGCTGATCGGCGACCGGTACGAGCTCTGCGTGATTCACGTGCTCAGCCCGCAGGAACGCGCGCCCGACCTGGCGGGCGACCTGGCCCTCGTGGATGCCGAGGACGCCGACGTCTCGGAAGTCACCATCTCCGGCGCGCTGCTGAAGCAGTACCAGCGGAACCTGTCGGCCTGGTGCGGCGGCCTGCGGGAATTCTGCGTGCGCCACGACGCGACGTACGTGCTGACGGACTCGGCCCAGCCGGCCGACCGGTTGGTGCTCGAGCACCTGCGGCGCCACCGGTTGCTCGGCTGAGCCAAGCGTGTGAACCGCCTCCCTGGAGAGGCGTGCGAGGTCTTCTATGGATTGGATTTCACCCTATACGGCGCTGGTGGCGGGAGCGGTGGCCGTGCCTGCGCTCGTGCTGCTCTATTTTCTGAAGCTGAAGCGCCGCCAGGTGCCCGTCTCGAGCACGCTCCTCTGGAAGCGCGCCGTGCAGGATCTCCAGGTGAACGCGCCGCTGCGGCTGCCGCGGAAGAACATCCTGCTCTTGCTCCAGTTGCTGGCGCTGCTGGCGCTACTCGTGGCCCTGGGGCGGCCGGTGCTTTCGCTCGACACGAGCCCGCCGCGCCGCGTCGTGCTGCTGATCGACCAGTCGGCCAGCATGCGTGCCACCGACGTGGCCCCCACGCGCCTGGCCGAGGCCAAGCGGCAGGCGCGCGAGGTCGTGGAGTCGTTGCGGGCCGGCAGCGGGTGGTTCGCCGGCAGTCGGTCGGACGAGGCGATGGTCATCGCGTTTGCCGGCACCTCCCGGGTGCTCTGCAACTACACGGCCGACAAGGTGCAGTTGGCCGCCGCCATTGATTCCATCGAGGAGACCGACGGCGAGACCCTGCTCTCCGACGCCGTGGCGGTGGCGCGGGCGTACGCCACGCCGGCGGGCACGGAAGACAAGAACCGCAGCGCCGAGACGCCGGCCCGCCTCGAACTCTTCAGCGACGGCCGCATCGCCGACCTCGACCGCGTCATCGTGGCCCCGGGCGAACTCAACTTCCACGCGATCGGGCGCACGGCCGACAACGTTGCGATCGTGGCGCTCCAGGCCCGCCGCTCGTTCGAGAATCCCGAGGCCCTCAGCGTCTTCGTCGACGTGGCGAACTACGGCGCCGAGGCGGTCGCCTGCGAGGTGCAGTTGGCCATCGACGGCAACGTGCGATCCGTTGAGGCCGTGACCGTGTTGCCGCGGTCGGCCGGCAAGCCCGGCCACACGGTCGTTTCGTTCGTCCTCTCGCACGCCGGGGCAGGGGTGCTGGAGGCCCGCGTGCTCCGCCCCGACGCCCTGGCCGCCGACAACAATGCCTGGGCGGTCCTGGCGCCGGCCAAGGCGCTTGCGGTGCTGCTCGTGACGGAAGGGAACCCCGCGCTTCGCTCGGCCCTGAAGTCGTGCGCGCCGGCCCGCCTCGACGCGATCAAGCCGGCCGAGTTCGACCGGATCTACGCGGCCCAGGGTGCCCTCGAGTTGTCGTATGACCTCGTGGTGCTGGACCGCCACGACGCAGTCCCGCCCCTCTCCGGCGGGCCTTCGGCGGGGAGGGCCCCCGACCGGCTGCCGCGCGGCAACTACCTGGTCTTCGGCCGGCCGCCGGCGGCCAGCGGCGCCCGGGCCGAGGGGGAACTCAAGGACCAGTGGATCGTCGACTGGCGCAGCCGCCATCCGGTGCTGAACTTCGTGAACCTCGACAACGTTCTCGTGGCCAGGGCGAATCGGCTGGTGCTGCCGCGCGATGCGACCGTGCTGGCGGAGTTCGGCGATTCCCCGGCGATAGCCGAGGTGCGGCGGCAGGGCGGCGTGATGATCCTCGTGGGGTTCGACGTGCTCCAGAGCAGTTGGCCGTTTGATGCAGGGTTCGTCATGTTTTGCTGCAACGTCGTGAATTACATCGGCCGCGAGGCCGCCGAGGGCCAGGCGCCGGGGCTCAAGGTCGGGCAGCCGCTTTCGGTGCGTGGGGCGCCCGGGGTCCGGCAGGCGACCGTGACGACGCCCGACGGCGCCGCGGTGCGCGTGGAAGGCAGCCCGTCGGGCGCGGTCCGCTACGCGGCGACCTCGCGGGCAGGCGTCTACCGGCTGGCCGTGGAGGGCGGCGCGGATCACCTGTTCGCGGTCAACCTGCTGGACGCCGCCGAGAGCGACATCGGGGCCGCCCACGAGCTGGTGTTCTCGGGGCAGAAGGTCAAGGCCGAGGAGGGCGGGCCGGCGCGGGCCAACCAGGAGATCTGGCCGCTCCTCGCGCTGCTGGGATTGCTGGTTGTATATGTCGAGTGGTACGTGTATAACGCCAAGGTGCGGTTGTAGACGGCCGTCATTAGTATGACGGCGCTAGATTCAAACTGAGCGCGGCGGGTCTCCGCACCCGCCGTGCGAAAAAGCCGCATGATTGGGGCGCGTATCGGCAGTCGGCGCGGCGGGTCGGGAGACNNCCGCCGCGCAAATCCTTGAAAGTGGCGTTGTAGTATTGGGGAACCTGAGATGAAGCGATCGGGGTGGCTGATCCTCCTTGCGCTTGCCGCCGCCTGCGGGGCCGCCGTGACGACCGGGGCGGCGAGCGGCGCCGACCGAAATCCCTTCAACGTCGATTGCGACATCGGCTGGCAGGGCTGTTACCGTCCGATGGGCTGGGCCCCCGTCGATGTCAACATCGCGTCCACGCTCAAGGAACCGTTCGAGGGCGTGCTGACTGTGTCGGTCCAACAGGACGAAATCACCGCGATGCGGGTGACGCACCGCTTTGTCCTGACGCCGGACGTGCCCGTGTGGGTTCCGTTGGCCGCGCGGCTTTCGTTCGGCGTCATGGAGTGCCGGGCCGCCATTCAGGACGCCCACGACCGCACGGTGTGGGAGAACACCTACGGCCTGTGGAATCAGCAGACGGGTAAGCAATCGCTCACGGCCGTGATGCCGGGCCAGCTGCTGATCGGCGTGTCGGGCCGCATGGGTTTCGATTTCGGCCTGCGTCATCTTTCGCAGGGCGCCAGCGCGACTGAGCCCGGCAGGAGTTCGCCGCCGCGCCGCCGTGGCCCGCGCGGGGGACAGGCCGCCCCCCCCGACACCGCCGGTGGCAAGGTCTACGTGAAGGAACGCCTCCAGCGGCGGTTGCCGTGGGACTGGGCGCCCTACCAGAGCCTGGACCTGCTCATCCTGTGCGACCCGGAGTGGACGGCGCTCGCGCCCCAGCAGAGCGAGGCCATCGCCCAGTGGGTTTCCGGCGGGGGCCGGCTGCTGGTGATTCTTGGGTCGCATCCACTCCCGCGAGATCATCGGCTGGCGAAACTCCTGGCGCTGGAACCGGGCGAGGCGCGGCTGGTCACGCTGCCCGAAAACGTCCTCCGCGCCTGGGGCGCCGAGGGCCGCGAAACGGCCTCCGTGGCGGCGTGGCCTCTCGACCGGCCGCCGGCCTGGGGATGGAAGACCGAGGATCACGGCACCGGCCGCCCGCTCTTCGCCTGGGGACCGGTCGGCTTCGGCAAGGCGGGGGTGCTGGCGTTCGACCCCACGGCTCTCGGCGGCGCGCAGGGGAAG
Organism: Planctomycetia bacterium; assembly: GCA_003170085.1. Lineage (GTDB taxonomy): Bacteria > Planctomycetota > Phycisphaerae > FEN-1346 > FEN-1346 > FEN-1346. The sequence goes on from PMZT01000174.1 coordinate 4,800, forward strand.
AACCTGGCCCCGTTCTGGGTCCACCACCTGGCGCTCGTGCTGGACTCGCCCACGATCAGCCAGGGACCGCCCGGCGACGAGGACGACAGCGACGATGGCCGCGCCTACCTGTACGCGGGGGGGAAGCCCGCGATGGCAACGGACAACGTGCTTGTCTTCCTGCTGGACATTCCGGAATTGCGGCCGATCAGCATCGTATGGGTCATGCTTCTTCTCCTGGGCATGGCGGTGGTCATCGGCCCGGTCGACTACTTCATCCTGAAGCGCCGCGACCGCCTGCCGCTGACGTGGCTCACGTTCACGGTCTACATTGTCGCGTTCTCGCTGCTGGCGTACTTTGGCGTCAAGGCCCTTCGGAGCGGGAACTCGCAGTTCCGCGCCGCGACGGTGATCGATTGCGTGGACGGGAGCGCGGGGGCATGGCGGTGCAGCTACAGCGGGATTTTCGCGTCGGAGAGCGACGATTACCGCCTGTCGGGCCTGGCGCGCGGCCAGTGGTGGTCGGCGCTGGCGCCCTCGGCCGGTCGGGGCTTTTACGGCGGGCCGCAGCGGAGTGCGCGCAGCATGATCTCGGCCCAGGGCGACGGCGGCAACCTTCCAACGTATCTTCCGATCAGCATCTGGTCTATGCAGTGCCTCATGACGGAGGAGGTGTGCGGTGACGTGCCGCTGGCCGCCGACCTCCGGTGCAGCGTCCATAACCTCGTGAACTCGCCCAGCGCAAACTGGATGAACATTTCGGGCACGATCGAGAATCGTTCGGATACGCCCATCCGGGGCGGCACCATCCGCGTACACGAAGACCGCATCTTGCGATTCGGCGCGATTCCGGCCCACGGGCGCCTGGCGGTTGAGGGGTCGGTGGGGACAGGCCGATCCTGGGCAACGCCGGACCCTGAGTCCACGGATTCTTCGCGTTCGCCCTGGCGCTCCGCGCCGCCCATCAGCCTGTCGGAAGGCGATCTCTTTCATGCCGAGGGCAGTCTGAACCGCACGCGGGCCATCCTCGATCGGCTGAAGCAGGGCGCGGCCGTCGTCTGCGCCGAGTACGAAGGCGCGCCGCTTCCGTATGGCCTGGCCGGGCGCAGTCACGATGTGCTCAATCGACAGTGGGTTCGTCTTCTGGTCATTCCCAAGGAAGGACCGACGCCGTGATCGAAATCAAAAACCTATCGAAGTATTACGGAAGGCTGGGGGCCGTGGTCGGGCTGAATCTGCGCATCGCGCAGGGCGAGATCTTCGGCTTCATCGGCCCCAACGGCGCCGGCAAGACCACGACGATGCGCGTCCTGGCGACGCTCCTGACGCCGAACTCAGGCTCGGCCTTCATCGACGGCCTCGACGTGACCAAGCAGGGCCGCGAGGTCCGCCGGCGCATCGGCTACATGCCCGATGTCATGGGGGTGTACGATGACCTCAAGGTCTTCGAGTACCTCGAGTTCTTCGCGGCCGCCTACAAGATCCCGCTGCGCCAGCGCCAGCCGATCATCGACGGCGTTCTCGAACTGACCGATCTGACGGGCAAACGGGCCGCCCTGGTCGACAGCCTCTCGCGCGGCATGCAGCAGCGGCTGCAACTGGCGCGGGTCCTGGTGCACGACCCCAAGGTGCTGATCCTCGACGAGCCGGCAAGCGGCCTGGACCCGCGGGCGCGGATCGAGATTCGCGAGCTCCTCAAGGAACTCCGGCGGATGGGCAAGACCATCATGATCTCGAGCCACATCCTGTCGGAACTGGCGGAGCTGTGCGATCACTTCGGCATCATCGAGCGCGGGCGGCTGGTCTTCGACGGCACCTTCGAGGAGATTCGCCGGCGCATGGGCCTCCAGAACAAGGTTCGCGTGCGCGTGGCCGACCGGCCGGAAGAGGCCGCCGCAGCGCTTGCCGCGCTGCCCCAGGTGGCCGAGGCCCGCGTGGTTCAGGACACCATCTTGGTGACGCTGGCCGACGGCACCACCGACGGCCTGATCGCCGAGACGCTCGTGCGGGCGGGCTTCAAGCTTCTGGCCCTCCAGCCCGAGGAAGTGAAACTCGACGACGCCTTCATGGCGCTGACCGAGGGCAAGGTTCAGTAGTAAGACAGCGCACATTCCCAGGTTTGCGCGGCGGGGCGAGTACGTGTTTAGCGGTGCTGCCTATAGCAGCGTTTGTGGTCAGTCCAGGGCACCCACATGGGGGTGCCCCTACGATCATGCGCTGCGTAGGGGCGGCCCCATGTGGCCGCCCNNGTGGCCGGCGTTGCGGCCGACAGGTTGGCTTGGCTCATCGGGCCGGTCTTCGAGAGAGAACTGCGCACGGCCAGCCGGCGGCGATGGGGCTCGCTGCACGCGATCATGGGGTTGCTGCCGGCAATCGCGGCAGGGCGGTGCCTGTCGGTCGACCGTTCCAGTCTTTGGCAGCGCATCGCGCCGCATCGCCCATCTCAAGAACGGGGCACACGTGCCACAACGTAATCGGCGTGAATGGCTCCGGAAGGCGGCGGCACGGGTCAGCCCGGCCATCTCGGCGGCGATCGAGTGGATCGGCCGGGCCGAGCCGGTCTACGGCGTGGCGGGGCCGATCTTCGAGAAGGAGCTNNCTGTGGCTCAGCCTGCTGACGATGCCGTACTTCTTCGGCGGGCGGCAGGTGTTCACGTACGGGATGTCCTATGCCGGCGGCATCATCACGAGCACGATCCTCTGGGCGGAGTTGCTTGGCCTGCCGCTCATCGCGCTCGTGATGCTCAGTACCTCGATCGGCGACGAGGTCTACCATCGTACGCTGGGCGTGCTTATGACCACGCCGATCAACAGCCTGCACATCGTTCTCGGCAAGTTCCTCGGCAAGATGACCCAGCTCGTCTTGCTGCTGGCCGTCAGCCTGCCGATCCTGCTCGTGGTCCGCGTCCTCGGCGGCACGCCGCTGGAATACGTGCTTGCGGGCACCGGGATCACGCTGACGGCGATGGCCCTGGCCGGGGCGCTCAGCATGTTCTTCTCCATCTCCAGCCGCGTGGTGCCCGTGGTGCTCCTGAAGGCGCTCGTGGCGATGCTGGCCTTGTACGTCCTCGTGCCCATCGTCTGGGTGAGTGGCCTGAAGCAGGCCCAGAGCAACTCCGATGCACTCCTCTATTACACCAACCCGTACCTGGCCATGGGCGTGGAGACGTCGCTGTACTTCTCGCCCGCGGCGGCGGGGATGCCCGTGGTTCATGGGTGGCTGCACTGCCTGGTGATGCTGGGCCTTACGGCGCTCGTGCTGGCGGTGTGCATGCTGCGGGTCCGGAGGGCGGCGCTGCGGCAACTGACGGGCGAAACCGGTTGGTGGCGCCCCGCCGCCAAGGCTATGGCGGGNNCCCGCCACGGCGGGTCTTCGTCGCGTGCGCGGCTCGCCGATCGTCTGGAAAGAGGCCCGCACTCGCATCTTCAAGCGGCGATGGAGCAGCCTGCTGGGCCTCGCGGGGGTCCTTGCCGTGATGGGCGTCACGTACTGGCTGACCGGGCCGAGTCTTCTGACCAGCGACAGCCCTCACCTGACGTATGGCATCGTCCTGTTCATTCTGGGCGGCCTGGCTACGTCGGTCATCACGGCCACGGGCATACCGGTCGAGAAGGAGTCGGGGGCGTGGGCGCTGCTCCTGACGACGCCTCTGGAAGGGCGGGAGATCCTTCTGGGCAAGGCCATCGGCGGCCTGCGGCGGAGCCTGCCGGCGTGGCTGCCGCTCTTCCTCCACCTGGGCCTCTTCACGGCCCTTGGCGCGATTCACCCCGTCGTGCTGCCGCTGGTCGCGATGGTCGTCTTCGGCAACGCCTGCTTCCTGACCGGCAGCGGCCTGTTCTGGGGCGTGGTGCTGAAGCGGACGGCCACGGCCGCCATTGCCAATCTCCTGGTGGCGATTGGCCTCTGGTTCATCGTGCCGATGGGATGCCTGTACCTTTTTGGAATAGCGGCAAGCATAGTCCAAGTCTGCATCGGGCCGATCTGGCCCTGGTTGCAAATGATCGAAGGTCTCGCCATGCTGCATCCTTTCGTGGAGATCGGCGTGATCCTCAACGGCGCCGCCGGGGGCAGTGCCCACCTCCGCCTGGGTCGCCTGGTTTTTCATCCGGCGGCGGGCGGCGTGTTGGACGTCGGTATCGTCGGGATGACGCTGATCGTGCTGGCCCTCATGGCGGGGTATACGGTGTTGGGCCGGCTCATTGTGGGGCTGGTCATGAGGGGGATCCGCAAGAGCGCGTTCTGAGCACCGGCGGCCCGCCAAGCCCCCGGCACGGCCGGGCATGGGCAAGCCCCCGG
>PMZT01000001.1 GCA_003170085.1 Planctomycetia bacterium
CTGTTCCTGCTCGATCCCGGCGCGCGGAAAATTTACAAGATCGGTCCCTTCGGGCCGGGCGGCGATCCGACTTCCATCACGCGCACCATCGATATTGCGGGCATCACGAACTCCGGCCAGGCGACCGGCCTGACGCTCAACATCCTGACCGGCGACTTCCAGATGTGTCTGCGCGACGGGGACAGCGCGTGGCGGATCATCCGCTTCCCGTCGTTCCCGAATGCGCCGATGGACGGCAGCATCACTGAGACTTTCAATCTGCCACATCCGATCCAGGATATCAGCTTCACCATCGAGAATTTCTTCTTCAACACCGTGGTGACCCTCTGGGATGGCAACGAGGACGACCCGCAGCAGTACGTGTTCCGCGCGCAAACCAACCAAGCACTCGTCGGCCTTATCAACGGCGGCCAGAGCCTCGTTGAAGCGACGTTCGTGGCCGAGGGCGAACTGGACACCTTCGACGATCAGCAGACGCTCGGCGGCGGCAGCGACGGCCTGAATCCCACCAACGGCGATTACCTCCATGCCCTGGAACTGTCCGAGGCGCGCACCGAGATTTCCTGGGTTCACTGCGTCGGCGCGACCGGCGCGGACATCTGGAACTCGATCCTGGTCCATTGCGACCGGATGTTGGATGTCTTTTTGTCCGAGCGGTTCGCCGTTCTCGAATGCCCGACGTTCACGTCCAACAACGAGATCGGCTCCACGGGGTACGTGGGCGACCTGCAGGCCTACGTCGATTCCATCGTGGCGCGCATGGCGACGGTCGCCAACAAGAACGGCGTCGTCTTCGGGGGCGGCGCGGACTTCCTGGGTAGTGACGGCGTGCGTTACACGGCGGGTTCCCTCACATCCGCGTGCGCGGGCGTCATGGCCTCGCTCGAGGTGCAGCAATCCCTGATCAACAAGCAGGTCCCCAATGTGCTCGCTCTCGTTCCGGAGTTCTCGCCGGGGCATGTACAGCAGCTGATCCAGGCCCGCGTGAACTGTGTGCGGTTGAAACCGGGTCGCGGCTACATCATCGCCCATTCACTCACGGCGGCCCCGCCCGCGTCGGACTATTCCCGCGTCAACGATCTGCGCGCCGTCTACTACGGCGGCAAAGCGGCCCGCGAGGCGGCCCAGCCCCTGGTGGGCGAAGAGAACGACGAGGAAGGAAACGGCCTGCGGCTTCTGGAATCGTTCATGTCACGGCCACTGGATGTCCTGGAGGATCACGGCCAGATCGACGATTACGAGATCGAGGCGGTTTCTTCCGAGGACGACCGTCTGCTCGGCGACGTGTACGTGAGCCTGGGCATCCAGCCGCTGCGGGCGATGGAGAAAATCTACACCAAGGTGTTCCTGAAATAAGGGAGGCGTCCGATGGCCAACGAGGAATACATCAGCGGTTACGCGGGGGAGGAAATCTCGCTGCTCGTCGAGGGCATCAAGATCATGGCCCTGCAGAACTGCTCTTACAAGGAATCGCAGGACAAGGAGCCGATCTACGGCGCGGGGTTCGTGAAAGCCCATGCGATGGGACGCGGCAAGCGGAAGTTCGAACTCGACTTCGAGGTCAAGGAACTCAATCAGTCCGTCATCGAGGAGCCGACGAACGCGCCGCGCAGCAAGACCACGCAACTCAAGGTGGTCAAGATCAACGGTGCCGAATACGCCTCGCTCCTGGACATCAAGAACGCGACGGTGCTGATCGTCTACCCGGCCAAGAACGGCATTCAGAAGATCAAGAAGTTCACCGGCTTCGAGTTCACCAACGTCGAGGAGGGCTTCGCTTTCGACGCGGCGGCGGTGGGCAAAAAGTGCAGCGGCCTCGCCATCTGGGGCGAAGGCATGATCTAGGAGGAAAAATGGACGACAGACTGCAGGCGGCCATCGCCATTGTTCGCGCGGAATACCCCGAGGCCCGGCTCTTCCAGATTTGCATGCCCGGCGACGAGGAAATCTACCTCGCCCGCAAGTGCGCCTGGAATGAGTACAAGCGGCTGATCGGCGCGGTGAAGGACGAGGTCACCGCGAACGAGATTCTCGTCCAGCGGTTCCTGGTCCACCCGAAGCTCTCCTATGAGCAGATCGACCTGGAGATGGACCCCGGCAAGGTCGTGATCCTGGCCCAGCAGATACAGAAGGGCCTCGGCTTCGTGACTGACGGGGTGACCTTAAAAAACGTCTGAACCGGGCGCGGCGGGAGGTCGAGACCTCCTGGTATCGGCAGGCCCGCGCCCACATCTGCGACCGCTTCGGATGGCGGTTCGAGGACGTGGACGCGCTGCCGCCCGAGGACGTGATCGAGGCCCTGGCCTCGGTCCAGTACCTCGCGGACCTCGAGGAGAAGGCCGCCCGGAAGAACACGCCCCCAACAACCAAACGGAGGTAACGCATGGGCATCGTCACGGACATCATGAATCTCGTGAAGGACCTCAAGCAGTCGCTCGCCGACGGCAAGGTCGACAAGAACGAGGCCGCGAAGATCGCGACCGATGTGGCCGAGGTAATGGCGGAACTGGCCACGCTGATCCCCCTCGTCCTGAAGTTCGCGCCGAAGGTCTGACCACATGCCCGCCGGCGAAGGAATTCTCCACCAGATCAAGGTCCGCCTCGTCGGCTCGGACGAGCTTTCGTCCGTGCTCAAGAAGGCGTCCGGCTCGGTGGAGAATTTCAAGAAGGCCAGCGAGCAAATGAAGTCGGCGGGCATGAAGATGATGGGGGTGGGCGCGGCCCTCACCGGCGTCGGCGTCATGGCCGGACATGCCTTTACGGAGACGCAGGCGGCCATGCGTCCTCTGAAGGCGCTCTTGATCGGCACGGCGGGGGATATCGAAACCCGGTACGCAACGGCGATGAAGGCGGCCCGCGACTGGACATCAAAGCATGTGAACTCGATGCAGGATTGGGGACAGGCCGCTGTCCCCATGATGAAAATTCTCAAGGACGTAAATCAGACCGTGGACGGCACGGGAATCGCGCTGAAACTCACCACGGCCACATCGTCCGACGCCGCCCAAGCATCCCTGGTCCTGGCTTCTTCCTACGAGAACTTCGGCGACAAGACCAAGGACATGCACACGGCGATGACGCAGCTGGGCGACCAGATCACCGCCACGATGCAGGCCTTCAACGTCGTAGACCTGACGCAGTTCCAACAGGGTTTTCGGAAATCGGGTCTGGCGGCCAAGAACCTGGGGGTCGACACCGCCCAGGTGTTCGCGGTGCTGGGGCAGTTCAACAACCTGCAGCTGCCGGGCCGCGAGGTCGGTGCGTCCTTCACGCAAATGGCGCTGAAGATGCGCGACGCCTCCAAGCAATTGGGCTTCGGTCTCGCACAGAACGCATCGGGCGGCCTGGACCTGATTGGCACGCTGGGTCTCTTGCGAAACAAGTTCGGGGAATCGTCGGCCTGGTCAGACCAGTTCCAGGAGAAACTCAAAAAGGCGTTCGGCGACCAGGTGTTCGAGAAGCTCTCGTATCTTGTGGACAACCTCGAGGGCGTGCGCACGGGCCTGGGGCGCATCACGAACTCGGCGGGACTTGTGGACAAGGTTTCGAAGTCCATCGACGAGGGACTCGGCGGCTCGATCCGCATTCTCAAGAACAACCTGGGGAACCTGCTCGACGCGGTCTTTGAGCCGATGGCCCCGGTCGTCCGGCAGGTCGCCGTGCGCCTGGGCGAGGCGGTGAACGGCTTCCGGCTCTTCGCCGAGGAGCATCCGCGCCTGGTCAAGATCGCCGGGACCATCGGCCTGATCGCCGGGTCGGTGATGCTGCTTGGAGGCGGCGCGCTATATCTGGCCGGGACGTTTACGGGGTCCATCGCCTCCATCCTCAAGATGACCGGCGCGATCTCCAAGGCCGGGGGCGTGTTGACGGTGCTCAAAACGGGCATCCTGGCCGTGGGCCGCGCGCTCCTGTCGCTCTTCCTCAATCCCGTGGGCCTCGTGATCCTGGGCGTCGTCGCGCTCGGGGCGGGCATCTACCTGCTCTACAAGCACAGCGAAACCTTCCGGAACATGGTCGCCCGCGTGGGTGAGGTCCTGTCCGCGACCTTCAAACCGGCGCTGATCTCCATCGCCTACGGCGTGGGGTATTTCGTCGGCACGCTGATGAAGGGATGGCAGATCGTCAGCGACTACACCGCCGAGGTCTGGCCGCTCGTCAGCACGTACCTCGTCGGCTTCGGCAAGGTTGTCTATGCCTACCTCGTCCCGGCCATCGCCTTCCTTAAAGGATATCTGGTCTTCGCCTGGGGCGTGATCAAGACCGTCACCGTGGCCTCGTGGGAGTTCGTCAAACTCACCATCGCCACGGTTTTCAACATGATCAGAAACATCGTGTTCATCGGGTGGTCCATCGTCAGCGGGATTTTCAAGGCGAGCCTGCAGATTCTTACCGGCGACTGGGCGGGGGCGTGGGAAACCATCAAGCAGATGTTCGTGAACGTCTGGGAAGGCATCAAGGGCTACTTCGGCGCGGTCTTCGGATGGTTTTCCGGCCTGGGCACGATCTTCTACGACGCGGGCGTCGGCCTCATGACCGCCTTCAGGGACGGCATTATGGCCGCCTGGGAATCGCTGAAAGGCGGCGTCACGAATGTGCTGGGGTGGATTCGGGATCTGCTGCCCGGCTCCGATGCCAAGCGCGGCCCGCTCTCCGATCTAACCGCGTCCGGCAAGGCGTTCTTCCCGACCTTTACCAAGGGTCTCGTGCAGGAATCCGACGCGCCGGTGCGCGGCGTCGAGACAGCATTGAAAGATGTCACGTTGGCGCCGGGCGCTATCGAGATGCCCGCGCCGCGTCCCCGGTATGAATCCGCGCCCGCAAGTTCCGGCAACTCCCTGGTGGTCGAACGCGGGGCCATCGTCATCAACGTGAACGGCACGAACGAAGCGGTCGACGATCTGGAGACGCGCCTCGAGGAATTGTTCGCCCGGCTCAACCGGCGATGGGGGGCGGCCTATGCCGGATGATTACACGAATGACGGGCCGACCTACGTGAAATTGGGCGACGTGAAGTCCGACGGCACGCCGGACATCGCCAACGTGCTGTTCGAGTTTCCGGTGCCGCACGGCCAGATGCGCGTGCGCCAGGAAGTGCGGATCGATGACGTCGAGGCGCCCGGCCGTTCGGGGAAAATCAAGCAGGCGGTCGGCTACCAGGACAGCGAGATCAGCATCGGGTTGCGGCTTTATTCGGATGACGACGGCGATACCGCTCTGGAGAAATACGCCGTCCTCCAGGACGCCTTCCGCAAGCGCGACAACGCCGATTCGTTGCCGCGCGTTTTTTCGATTCAAAGTCCGCTCACCGATGCCTGCCGCATCCAGACCGTGCTCTTCAAGGGTCTGGAGATCGCCGACGCCGAGGGAACGGATCAACTGGAGGTGACCGTATCGCTCACCGAGTTCGAACCCATCGAAGCCAAGGTCGATGAACGCGGCGGATCGGGCGGCGGGTCCGGCGGTTCGGGTGGTGGAGGCGGCGGCTCCGGTGGAGACGGCGGATCGGGCGGTGACAACCCCGATTCCGGCGGCGCGGACGACGCGGCGGGGCACAGCCAGGAAGACTCCTGGTTGCGCGACGCCTTCAACGCGGGCAAGCGCGACGCGATGGGCGGCGGCGGGCCCGGCAGGCCGGGGGCGGAATAATGCAGCCGCAATCCATCAACTATCTCGGACCCAAAACGGAAGTCGCCCTCGGCGATCTGACGCTCACCGTCGTGGCGGGTATGTCGGTCTGGTCCTCCCGCGAGCCGACCGCCGACAC
>PMZT01000175.1 GCA_003170085.1 Planctomycetia bacterium
TGCTTGCACGCACGCGGAAAGGGTGATCGCTATTCGCCGACCCGCTCAAAGACCGCGATGCCGGGCGGTTCCGCGGAACCCTGGTCCTCCGCATAAACCCCATCGGGAACATACCGGTGAAACGTGCAATAGCGTCCGCGTGGTCGCCNNGCAAGCACGCACCCTACCTACTTGAGAGGGGGCGGAACCTTCTCGCGTGACCGCGGGGTTAGCAAGGCGCGGGATTTCGTGTCGCCTTCGCGGTCCTGCCGCGATATCATTTCCCGCGAGGTCGCTCCCGCCCCATGAAAGTGAGAGGCCACGTCGGCTGTCGGCCGGCCGCGGAGAAGGGAAGGGGATCCCGCGCGCGGCAGGGGCTCAGATGGGGGGGGGCGTGACGGGCGAGCGGGAGAGGGGAAGTATCGCAGGCGAAATTAATTCGTTAGCGAAATAATGTTTTCCTGCAATAGTTCACACTTGTGAAACGTCTAACGTGGTAGAGTGGGGGATGAGGCCCCAGGGGTCGTTAACCACGTCGAAGCTCGGTAAGGAGGACAGGTCATGAAACGCTACCCTTACGCCGGAGGGCTCCTGGCCCTGCTGCTCGCCTGCACCCTGGCCATGAACGGGGGATGCGAAAAGAGCAAACGCACCGGCACCGTCTACTATGGCGATGCCACCGTGGCCGTCCCGATACCGCCGTCGCCCCAACTGCCGGCCCAGCCGCAGTATGCCCCGGCCGCCCCGTCTGCGCCGCAGGCTCCGCAGGCCGCGCCGCCGGTGATGCAGTATCCGCCGGCGCCCCCGGCCGAGCCGCAGTATTCGCAGGCCGTAGCGTCGGCCCAGCCGCAGTACCCGTCGACGGTCGCGGCCNNCGCTGTATCCGCAGACGCAGCCGCCCCCTGCGCCGGAGTACCCGCAGATGTCGCCGCTGGCCCCGACGGTGCCGATCGAGGCCCCTCCGCCGCCGTCGCCTGAGGCGGCCGCCACGGGCGTCGAAGTGCTCACTCGCGGGCCCGTGCACGAGGCCTACGCCGAGCCGGTCGTGTCGAACCCGACGCCGGGCTTCATCGTGCCGCGCCAGCCGCCGGCCCCGATCGCCGAGCGTCCGCCGGCCGTCGCTCCCACCGGCCAGCCCGTCGTCTGGATCCCCGGCTACTGGGGCTGGGACGATGACCGCCAGGACTTCATCTGGATCAGCGGCATCTGGCGCTCCCCGCCGCCGGGTTGCAGTTGGGTGCCCGGTTACTGGGTGAATGTGGCGAACGGCTGGCAGTGGGTCCAGGGCTTCTGGGTCCAGACGGCCGTGCATGAGGTCGAGTACCTCCCGCAGCCGCCCGCCAGCCTTGACGCCGGCCCCATCGGCGTGGCCCCGGGCCCGGACTACATCTGGGTCTCCGGTTGCTGGAACCACGAAAGCATGCAGTACCGGTGGCGGTCGGGATTCTGGGAACTCGGCCGGCCGAACTGGCTCTGGGTGCCCGCCCATTACATCTGGACGCCGCGCGGCTGCGTGTTCGTCGGCGGCTACTGGGACTACGATGTGACCAACCGCGGCGTCCTCTTTGCCCCGGTGTACTTCGTGCGGCCGATGTACTACCAGCCGGGGTACTTCTACTCGCCGGACGTTGTGATCGACACGAGCTGCTTCTCGATCGCGTTCTTCTCGCGGCCCATGTATCGCCACTATTATTTCGGCGATTACTTCGATGCCGGCTACGGTCGCTACGGCTTCTACCCGTGGTACGAGTGCCGCACGCGGCACGACTGGTACGACCCGATCTACCTCCATGCATCGTGGTCTAATCATCGCGCGGACCCCCGTTGGGACGAGCACGAACGCGATCACTATGACCGCCTGCGAGCCGATCGGGCGGAACGCCCGGCCTCGACGTTCGCCGCGCAGCAGGTCCAGGCCCTGAGATTCGCGGCCGTTGCGAAGAACAACGTGACCGGAACGAGGGGCACGCCGTCGGCCCCGCCCATGCTGGCGCGGTCGCTTGCCGACGTGGCGGCGGGCAAGGGCGGGCAGAAGCCCTTCGTGAAGCTCAACGATACGCAGCGCACCGCGATCGAGAAGCAGGGCGGCCAGTTGCACGATTATCGCAATCAGCGCGCAGCGTGGGAGAGCAAGTCCGGCGATCATCCGGTCAACGGGCTGAAGGGGGCAACGACCTCCGCAATGCCGCCCACCGCCAAGAATCCGCTGGTGCCGGCCACTGGCACGAGAACGCCGCCTCAGTTTGCGACGCCCGACACGAAGCGTCCGCCGATGGAAGTGAAGCGGCCCGATACGTTCGTTCCGCAACCTGCCGAGATCAGGCGTCCGTCGGCGTCGGTGACGCCCGCTCCGCAACCTGCCGAGATCAGGCGTCCGTCGGCGCCTGTAACGCCCGTTCCGCAGCCGGCCGAGATCAAGCGTCCGTCGGCGCCTGTGCCAGAGATTCGCCGCCCCGAGCCGCCGGTCCGTACGCCGGCGCCTGAGGTCCGTACGCCCGCGCCTGAGATTCGTCGGCCGGAGCCGCCGTCGCGCGACTCGGGATCGGATCGGTTCCAGCTTCCGCGGTCTCCGATCGTCGGTCCGCCGGCTGAAGTGCGTTCGACGCCGCCGTCGTCCCCGCCGTCGGCGCCGCCTTCCATGAGCGGGCCGCAGCCCAGGGGCGGGCCAGGCAATGACGATACCCGTGGCGGGCGAGGGCGTTAAGCGAACGTACTGAATCCTTTGACGTGGCGGCGCGGCGGGCCTGGCGGGGCTCGCCGCGCTGCTTTCCGCACTGCGTCAATTACGGGTGTCGAATCTCCACCGTGGGTGGCACGGCCTCGCGCTTTTGCGTGGCCGTGCTTGCTTGGGGATCGCACGGCCACCCAACATCGGGAGGCCGTGCCACCCACCCTTAACTGGCATTACGGTACTGTGTTTTTCTGTTCGTGAAAACGGTTGCACTCTCGCCTTCAGGTCATAGAATGATCCTTCGTTTTGCAGTGGTATAGGATGATGCACGTCTCAAGAGCATTTTGCAGGAGTCCGTGCGCAGTTCCCGTCCGGCGGGCGGCCGGTTGGCGATGGGCAGGCAAGAAACCAGTCCTTTCCAGGCAAGGGGGCAAGTCATGGCAACTCAGCAATCGGTGGGGCGGTGGGTGGCGATGTTGGCGGCGGTGGTGCTCCTGGCGGCATCGGGGTGCAGTTCCGAGCCGGTCGCGCCCGCGTCTATCCAGAAAGCCCAAGCGCCGGCGGTGGCCACACCGGCCGACGGGGCCGTGCCGGAGTGGGCCAAGGTCAGCCCGTTGCAGATCGATTCGGCCCGAAAGGCCGTCGTGCCCGTGGCGAAGGAAATCGTCCTGGGCGGCGGGATTACGATGAAACTGGTCCTCATCCCCGCCGGCAAATTCACGATGGGCGAAGGAAATGACCAGCACGAGGTCACCCTCTCCAAGCCCTTCTACGTGGGCGTCACGGAAGTGACCCAGGCCCAGTACCAGGCGGTCATGGGCACGAATCCGAGCAACTTCAAGGGCGAGACAAACCCGGTGGACCAGGTTTCCTGGATCGATGCCACGGAGTTCTGTAAGAAACTCTCCGAGAAGACTCGCCAGGCCGTCCGTCTGCCGACAGAGGCGGAGTGGGAATATGCCTGCCGCGCGGGCACGGCGACTGCATACTCCTTCGGCGACGCCGATAGCGCTTTGGGCGACTACGCGTGGTACGGGAGCAACAGCGGCAACACGACGCATCCCGTCGGCCAGAAGAAGCCGAACGCCTGGGGTCTCTACGACATGCACGGCAACGTATGGGAATGGTGCGCGGATTGGTACGGAAGTTATCCGACTGGCGCGGTGACGGACCCCCAGGGCGCGGCTTCCGGTACGTCTCGCGTTTTGCGCGGCGGTAGTTGGTTCTATAATCCGTCTGACTGTCGCTCCGCGAATCGGAACGGCCTCACCCCGGACTTCCGTATCATCAACCTCGGGTTGCGGGTGGTCGTGTCTGTTTCGGCCCTTGGACTTTGATTACACTTTGCACTCTTACGCTTTTACCCTTTGCGTTTCTTCGTAAAGGATTTGGTTGGAATGGGCTTTCGTAAGGGGCAGCGCCGAAACGTCTCGCGTTTTGCGCGGCGGTAGTTGGAACAATAATCCGACTAACTGTCGCTCCGCGAATCGGAACAACAACACCCCGGACAACCGTAACAACAACAACGGGTTGCGGGTGGTCGTGTCTGTTTCGGCCCTTGCACTTTCAAGAAGGCATTTTGCCTTGTCGTCGGGAATCGCCAGGCTCAAGGGTCTGGCGAGCGTGACGATGAAAGTCCTGGCGCTGCCCCTGTGCCGTCGGGCCTCTTTCGGGAGTGTTCCCGCCGGCCGAACCTGCGTCGTGGGGCCGGGCGGGTCTGGTAGGCCGTGGCCGAACGCCCCGCCCGGTCGCAACAATCAAGTGGCGGAAGCCAATGCCGCAAGAACTGAAGGTCATCCAGGACTTCTACGATTTCATGTTGTGGCTCATCCAGCACACGGAGAAGTTTCCGCGACACCAGCGCTACAGCCTGGGCATCGCGATGGAAAATCGGCTCCAGCGAATCCTCGAACTGCTCCTGCGTGCCAAGTATTCGCGTGAGAAGGCCGCATTCCTGAACGATGCCAACATGGAACTGGAAGTCCTGCGGTTCCAGGTCCGGCTGGCCAAGGATCTGAAGGCGCTGCCCATCAATAGCCACGGCCACGCCGCCGAAGTCATGCAGGGCATTGGCGCGCAGATCGGCGGCTGGCTGGCCAGTAAGGGTAGGAGAGCGTGAAGCGATACGGCGATCTGTGGGAAAGGCTGGTCTCATGGGAAAACCTGTTGTCGGCCGCCCGCAAGGCCCGGCGGGGAAAACGCGACCGGGCGTCGGTGCAGCAGTTTGAGTTCGACCTGGAGAACCAACTTCTCGCGCTCCAGAGGGAATTGGTTGAAGGAACCTACCGTCCCGGGGGTTTCGCGACGCATTGGATCGCTCGCCCCAAGCCCAGAATGATCTCGGCCGCGCCGTACCGCGACCGCGTGCTGCATCATGCCCTGATGAACGTGCTGGAGGCGATTCTGGACCGCTATTTTCACCCGCACAGCTACGCCTGTCGCAAGGGTAAGGGCACGCACGCCGCGGCCGATCGGGTTCAACGGCTGCTGGGGCGGTATCGCCACTTCGTCCAGTTCGACATCCGCAAGTATTTCCCCAGCATCGACCATGAAATCCTGAAGGGCCAGTTTCGGCGGCTTATCAAGGATACCCGTGTCTTGTGGTTGATGAACCTTATCGTGGACAACTCCAACCCGCAGGAGCCGATGGCCGAGTACTTTCTTGGGGACGATCTGTTCGCGCCGCACCTGCGCCGTCGCGGGCTGCCCATCGGCAACCTGACCAGCCAGTGGTTCGCCAACTGGTACTTGTCGGGGTTGGATCACTTCGTGACCAGCCGCATGGGTCTTGGCGGGTATGTCCGTTATTGCGATGACTTCATCGTGCTGCACGACGACCGGGAGGTGCTTGACCAAGCCGCTGCTACGGTGCGGGAATATCTGGCGACTTTGCGTCTGCGGGTACACGAGGGCAAGATACAGGTGAAGCCGTCCCGAAGGGGCCTGACCTTCGTGGGATACCGCCTATGGGCCGGCCACCGCCTTGTACGCAAATCCAACGTCAGGGAGTTCCGCCGGCG
>PMZT01000162.1 GCA_003170085.1 Planctomycetia bacterium
CGAGGGCGGCTGTGCCACAAATAAAGCCCGTTCTTAGATAGTTTCTATGTCAGCCCGAGCCGGATGAAATCCGTATCCGTCCGCCTCTTCTGTTTTGTCTTTCCCCAGTCTTCCGTTGTTTCCGTTTTTCCGTTCTTGTCTTTCCCCAATCCTTCCGCCGTTTCCGTTTTTCTCCGCGTCTCCGCGTGAAATCCTATCCGCTTTTCTGTTTTTGTCTTTCCCCAATCCTTCCGCTGTTTCCGTTTTTCTCTGCGTTCTCAGCGGCCTCTGCGGTGAAATCCTATCCGCTTTTCCGTTTTTGTCTTTCCCCAGTCTTCCGCCGTTTTTCTCTGCGTTCTCAGCGGCCTCTGCGGTGAAATCCGTGCTGTTTTTCTATTCTCTACTCTCCGCCGTATGGCAACTCTTGATAATGAACCCGCCCGACTTCTCGTCGGGTTCCAGTTCCAGGATGCCGCGGGCCTGGGCCTCTTCCAGCAGTTCGCGGAACGAGCGGAACCCGTAGTACGACTCGCTGAAGCCGGGCTTGCGGCGCTTCAGGGTCTGCTTGATCATCGACCCCCAGATCTTCTCGCCCTCGCCGCGCTCCTCCACCAGGGCCACGTACGTCTTCACGACCAGGTCGAACGCCTCCTGTTTCTTGTCCATCTCGGCGGCGGACGGCGGAGCCGTGGGCGCAGCAACGGCAGCAGCGGCCACGGCGGCCTTGGCGGCGCGGCCCGTCGCGGGCTTCGTCGCGGGCTTGGCCGCGGCCTCGGAGGCGCGCGACCGGCCGCGCGGCGGGCGCGGCCGCACGAGGTCGTCGTAATAGATGAACTCATCGCAATTCGCGATCAGAAGGTCCGACGTCGACTTCTTGACCCCCACGCCGATCACCGTCTTGTCGTTCTCGCGCAACTTGCTCACGAGCGGCGAGAAATCGGAGTCGCCGCTGATGATCACGAACGTATCCACGTGCGATTTCGTGTAACAAAGGTCCAACGCATCGACCACCATGCGGATATCGGCCGAGTTCTTGCCCGACTGCCGCACGTGCGGTATCTCGATCAGCTCGAACGACGCCTCGTGCATCGTGGCCTTGAACTCCTTGTAGCGGCCCCAGTCGCAGTAGGCCTTCTTGACCACGATGTTGCCCTTCAGGAGCAGCCGCTCCATGACCTTGTTGATGTCGAACTGCTCGTAATTGGCGTCGCGCACGCCGAGCGCCACGTTCTCGAAATCGCAGAAGACCGCCATGCTTTTCGTCTCAGCCGCCTGGGTCATCGCTGTCTACCTCCGGTCCCTGGTGCTTGCCCCCGGACACCCGGCCGCGGCCCCTGCCGCTACCGGAACAACTTGTTAGAACCCCACTTGCGGACAACTCGTCCATCGCCGGTACCAAGGAGCGATCTTCTTCCTTTACTTCATGGTACAATGTAAAGTCGGAGATGCTGAAAAGGGGTAGCGATTTTGTTTTTGTATTGCCATTTACAAAATCCCCCATTCGCTCGGTTCCGTGTCTTAGCCGATGAAGGATTGCACTGATGGCTTCGTCGCTACGATCAACGCCAATCCAGTGGCGGCCAAGGCTCGATGCGACCGCAAGGGTGGTGCCTGATCCCGCGTAGCAGTCCATCACAAGGTCGCCGGGGTTTGACGACGCCTCGATGATCCGGGCCAGCAGTTCCGGGTTCTTCTCCGTCGGATAGCCGGTAATATGGATGTTCTGGTTGTGTGCGTCGCGCACGTCCATCCAGATGTTTTGCAGCGGCACGCCCGCGCTGTTTTCGAGGTAGATTTTCCGACGCGGATTGCCGGTCGGCGACCAATAGATTTCGCCTCGGGCGTCCATCTCGTCCAGCGTAGAGGGCAGGAACTGCCAATGCTTGCCAGGCGGCGGCATCTTCCCGTGCCACGGCTTGCCCGTCTCGCCATTGCGCACGCCGGGGGCATGCACAGGAACCTTCTTGTACCGGCGCCCTTGGTCATCAACGTACTGGTATTCTTTGGCCACTCGCGAATCGTCCCACGGTTCGACTGGGCGGTTCCAAACGTAGGTGTCCGTCTTAGAATAGTAGAGAATATAGTCGGCCACGTTGCCGTAGGTCTTGCGGGTGTAGTTCTTGGGATTGCACTTCCTCCGCGTAATAAAACTGCGGAAGTTCTTCTCTCCAAAAATCTCAGCGAGGATGACCCGCATGTTGAACGTCATGCGCTCATCGAGATGCAGGTAAAGCGATCCGTCTTCAGCCAGCAAGTGATGAATCAGAATTAGCCGCTCGCGCAAAGCCTCGACGAAGGCGGGTCCGACAAGGTGATCGTCATAGGCGTGCCTTTGCTTGCGAGATTCGAAGGCGGCATCAGTGGCAAAGGGCGGGTCGATGTAAACCAACTTGACTTTACCTGCGATGGATTCATCATGCGCCAACGCGGCCAGAACGCCGAGATTGTCCGCATGGTACAGCCGATTCTCGCCGCCTACATATGCAGAGTCTGGCTCGTAAAGGCCCGCAGGTGTCGCGAGAACGACATTTTCCGACTTTTTGCCGGGGTAGTCTAGTCGGAACCCCTGATTATCGGGGTGGTCCTGCACGCCAGTGGTTCGTTTCTTCTTGCCGGGAACGGGAACAGCCATATCAAGCCCTCAACCATTTAGCGGTAATGCGATCTGGCACCATCCGCAAGGTGACAACCTTCACGCGGCCAGGCCATTGGTCTTCGATGTAGGCGTAGTCATTCCACATCGAGCCAAGCAAAAGTCCCGGCCCGTCGTTCACGTAGATCACTTTTATGCGTGGCATCCTATGGCTGTCGGCATAGCCGAGGATTTCTTGGGCAACCTCGCGGTACTGGCCCGTGCGGTCATCTTCCTGTGCACCACCTCGATCAGAGTCGTAACGCGCCAAACCGATGGCAAGCACCTTTTTGCCGTCAGAGATCACGAAATCAACAGGGCGATCCGGCTTCGGGTAGTCCTTGAATACCGTCCGCATCAGAACATCTTTGCCTGCACGCTCAGGGCCAGTCACGACAAGTCCGACGAGCTGACCGCGCAGAATGTCAAACAGCAGTTCGGTCAGATCGTAGCCCTTCTTGCCGCGATCCTTGTACTCCCAGAGGACGGCGCAAAGCGCCTCATCCGGAATGGGCCGAGAATCGAATTTCTGCTGTACCTTAACGATTCTTCGGAAGGCGTCACCGAACTGAGCACAAATCTTTTCCGCATCGGTCTTGCGCTTGAGCATCTCAACGGGCGTCTGCGGACTCACATACTTCTTGAACACGCGGCAAAGTTGCGTCCTCATCCACGGATTCCTTGTCTCCGTGATCGACATGAAGAAGAACTTCGATGAATGGGAAGCCTTCAGAAGCCGCCCGAATTCCACCAGGACCGGCTCGTAGAGTCGGCGGGCATCAGGCAATATGTCCGGGTAGTATTCGCCCGTGGCGAGGGTAATCCATGCCTCGGCGTCAGCACGGTAGTCGCGAAAACTGCGTTCTTTTTGAATCAATGCGAGACACCTTTCGGATGGGGCTCTAATAATGATTAGACGCCCCCGCATAAGATGCGGAACTTGCCCGCCGGGCCGTATAACACGTCCTTGATCATCTGCCAAGGCTGCGATAATCCCTTTGGCGTCATTCACTTGCGCGCCATGGTTTATCATGGCGTCTTATGCGGGTCAACATAAAAGCCTCTGCGGCGGGCGAGGCGGGCGGGCTGTACTTGCCTTCGGCCCCGTCCCGCCACGGCGGATCTTCGACGGGGCCGCGGAATGTAGCCGCGGGTGGAGCGGCGCGGCTGCGCTGCGGCCCGTCGCGGAACCCGTGGAAAACGGAACGCAGAAAGATCGTTCCTTCTCTATTCTCGTTTCGCCCCGGTGGGGCGAAGGGGGTGCCTAAACCAGCGAAAAAGCTTACCGCGGGGTAAAGCGAACAGGACTGATCCGTCCCGCGTGCCGTCATTTCCTCCGCCCCTCACGGGGCGGGTGTGTCGATACGACGCCTTTTCCACGGGTTGCGCTCCGCCCGCTTGCAGCGGGCCGAGCTCCACCCGTGGCTAAAATCCGTTGCCCCGTTGGGGCTGGTGACCGCAAAAGAAAAAACGAGCATGGACCCGAGTTTGGCACGCGCTTTGCACACATATTACCCAGCTTGCCCATCTTCCCCATCCTGCGATACTATAATATATATCGAGCGGTTGCCATAAGATGCCCGAAAACGTCCGTTTTTGACACCGATTCGATACGAACAGGG